>NZ_LWUA01000015.1 GCF_005222955.1 Blastococcus sp. CCUG 61487
GCTCAAGATAACCTCCGAGCGGCTCAACCGGGAGATCCGCCGCCGCACCGACGTGGTCGGCATCTTCCCCGACCGCGACGCTCTCATCCGGCTCGTTGGTGCCGTGCTGGCCGAGCAGCACGACGAGTGGACCGAAGGCCGCCGCTACCTCGGCCTCGACGTCCTCGCCCGCTGCCGCCTCCGCCCAGTCACCGACACCGCTGACGCGCAGGAGGTGACAGCAGAGACGACGATTCCGGCGCTCAGCGCCTGACCGAACCGAAGATCACGCGGTAGCCGTCAGACACCACGCCCCTGGGCTTGACCGGGCAGTGGCGACGTCGTCGCCCGCTTCCGGCCCATGACGACGCCCGACGCGCCGGAGGTGCGCGCGGCGATCGAGTCGACGCTGGGCTGACCGCGGCGTCGGTCAGGGGCCGGCGGACCGGGCCAGGGTGGCCGCCAGCTGAGCCCGGGAGCGCATCCCGAGCTTCGCGAAGACGTGCCCGAGGTGGTACTCGACGGTCTTGACGCTGACGACGAGTTCCTCGGCGACCTGCCGGTTGGTCAGGCCGTCCGCCACGAGGCGCGCGACCTGGCTCTCCTGCGGGGTCAGCACGGAGCAGTCCCCTGTCCGGCTGCCTCCGCAGGCCACGACCTCGCGGTCCACGCGTCCGACGAAAGTGACCGCACCCAGCCGCGCGAACGTCTGCCGGGCCGCGGTCAGCAGGGCCAGGGCCTCTGTCCGGCATCCCCTGCGCCGCAGCTGCGCCCCGAGCGCCGCCTCGGCCGCTGCCCGGGGGAAGGGCATCCGCAGCTCGGCGAACAGGGCGGCACCCTCGCGGTAGTCCGCGACCGCCGGCGCGTCGTCCCCCCGCCGGGCGGCCAGCCGGCCGCGCAGCACCCGCGCCGCCGCGAGCATCGACCGCCGTCCGCGCTCGTCCGCCGCGCGCTCCAGGTCGCCGATTGCCGCCTCCGCCTCGACCACCCGACCCAGCGCGACCAGGGCGTCGGCACGGAGCTCCCGCCACGGCAGGTGCCCGGACGCGTCACCCGGACCGGCCGCCAGGACCTCCACGGCGGGGAGCACCTCGCCCGGCTCACCTGCGGCCCAGGCCACCTGCGCGGCCGCCCAGGCGGCGACCGCACGGTCGGCCGCGTCCCCGGTGCGCCCGGCCGCCGAGCGGGCCCCGGTCAGGTGCGTCCGCGTCACGGCGCGGTCACCGCGGCACGACGGCACGAGAGTGGCGACGGCGTGCAGGAACGCCTGCGTCCGGACGATCCCGGCGTCGTCGGCGAGGGCGGCGGCGAGGTCGCTGTGGGCGAAGGCGTCGTCCCAGTCGCCCAGCAGGAACTCCGCGTGGGCGAGGTGGCCGAGGGCGTGGCAGGCGGAGCCGGAGCGGCTGGTTCCGGCGGGCCGGTGCCAGCAGGTCGCGCACGGCGCCCGGCAGGTCGTCGCTCCTCAGCCGGGCGATGCCCTGCTCGATGCCCTGCTCGAGCGGGCTCCGGGCCGACGAGGACCGTGGCGGCGGCACGAGCGCGTGGATCGAGGACATCGACGTCCTCCGTCGGGGCGGGGAGCCGAAAGCCTAGGGATTTCCCTGGGGCGCGCACAGACCTCCGTGCGCCACGGTTCCGGTAGTCCGACCCCCGCCCTGAGAGGACGCCATGTCCACGAACTCGTCGTCGCCGCCGGCGCACACCGACGCCCGGACGTTCTCCCGTTTGCTCGCAGCGACCTGCCTGGTCCTCGGCCCGGCCTGCTTGCTCGCCTCCTCCGCGGTGGACCCGGCGTGGTCCGACGACACCGAGGAGTACCTCGCCGAGGTCGCCGCCGGTGCGGAGCGCTACCAGCTGGCCGGCTTCCTCACCCTCGTGGGCGCCGTGCTGACCGCCGTCGGCCTGGTCGGCGTGATCCACCTGCTGCGGGGCCCGCGCATCACCCTCGCCCAGGTCGGGGCCGGCATGGCGCTGGTCGGTGCCGTCTTCATGGCCGGCGTCTTCCCCATCAACGTGATCGACGCCGTGGGCGTCCGCACCCTCGACGCCGCCGCCATGGTGGACGTGACCGAGGCGGTCGAGGACAGCGGCTGGGCGATCGTGTTCTTCATCGGCTTCCTGGTGTTCCTGATGCTCGGCCTGGTGCTGCTGGCGATCGGGCTCTTCCTGCAGCGGGGCGCCGCGCCGATCTGGGTGCCGGTCGTCCTGCTGGTCGCCGTCGTCGGCACGTTCTTCGCGTGGACCCAGCTGCTCAGCGTCGTCACCGCGGCGCTGCTGGTGGTGGCCATGGCCGGGCTGGCGGCCTCCATCATCAGCGTGTCGGACGAGGACTGGGCCCGCTGGACGGTGCTCCCCGACCAGGGACGCCGCCCACGCGAGACGGGAGCACGCGGCTCCGCCCACCTGTCCGCCTGACGCGCTCCCGCCGTCGGCCGGTCGGTCGCTAAGGTAAGCCTTAGCAACATCGCCGTCCGCCTGGGAGTCGCCCGTGACCAGCACGGCCGACGTCCCGGAGCGGGTCGCGGTCGCCGTGCCGCGCCGTGCGCGCGGCACGGCCCGCGGCCGCCGGCTGGCGGTTCTCGTCGCGCTGCTCCTCCTGGTCGGCGCCGCCGCGCTGGCCAGCATCGCCGTCGGCACCCGGCAGCTCGGGCTCGGCGAGGTCTGGCGGGCGCTGACGGACGGCGATCCGACCAGCGAGGCCGCCGTCATCGTCCGGCAGCTCCGGGTGCCGCGGACGGTGCTCGGCTTGATGGTCGGGGCCGCGCTCGGCATGGCCGGCGCGCTCATGCAGGGCCACACCCGCAACCCCCTGGGCGACCCGGGACTGCTCGGCGTCACCGCCGGCGCCTCGCTCGCGGTGGTCGTGTCGATCGCCTTCCTCGGCGTCACCACGCCCGCGGGCTACGTGTGGTTCGCCTTCGCCGGAGCGCTCACCGGCACGGTGCTGGTGTACGCCATCGGCTCGACCGGGCGGGGCGGCGCCACCCCGGTGACCCTCGCGCTGGCGGGCGCGGCGCTCTCGGCGCTGCTCTACGCGCTGGTGCGGGCGATCGTGGTCAGCGACCAGCAGACGCTGGACTCCTTCCGCTTCTGGCAGGTCGGCGCCCTGGCCGGCCGGGGAGCGGAGGTCGCCTGGCAGGTCGCGCCCTTCATCGCCGTCGGCGTCGTGCTGGCGCTGGCCAACGCGCCGGCCCTCGACCTGCTGGGGCTCGGCGAGGACGTCGCCCGCGGCCTGGGACAGCGCATCTGGCTGGCCCGCGCCGTCGGCCTGGCCGCGATCACCCTGCTGTGCGGGGCGGCGACCGCGGCGTGCGGCCCCATCGCGTTCGTCGGCCTGGTCGTGCCGCACGTCGTCCGCGCCCTCACCGGGCCGGACCACCGCTGGCTGGTCCCGTGCTCCGGCCTGCTCGGCGCCGCCCTCCTGCTCACCGCCGACGTGCTCGGCCGCGTCCTCGCCCGGCCCGGCGAGCTGCAGGTCGGCATCGTGCTCGCGCTGGTCGGTGCGCCGTTCTTCATCGCGCTCGTGCGCCGCCGCCGGACGGTGACCTTGTGAGCGAGCTTGCGAGCTCACCGATGAGCACAGCAGCACCGCTCACGTGGGCGACGAGCGCCAGCGAGGAGTCCTCGTGAGCGCCACGCTCGAGCGCCCGGTCGGCCGGCCGCCTGGCCGCACCGCGGTCCGGATCGGCCCGGCGTCGATGGTGCTGCGCTGGCGGCAGGTGCTCGTCCCGCTGGCCGCCCTCGTGGTGCTGGTCCTCGTCTCCGCGCTGAGCATCGGCCGCGGCGACTACCCGATCGGCATCCTCGACGTCCTGCGCACGCTCGCCGGCCTCGGCGAGGGGCCGCAGAACTTCATCGTCCTGCAGCTGCGCGCGCCCCGGGTGATCGTCGGGCTGCTCGTCGGCCTGGCCCTCGGCGTCGCCGGCGCGCTGTTCCAGACCTTCGCCCGCAACCCGCTCGCCTCCCCGGACACGCTCGGCGTCACGATGGGCGCCTCGGTCGGCGCGGTGGCCGCGATCGTGCTCAGCGGCGGGACGTCGATCGGCGCCGCGCTGGGTGGCTTCGGCGTCCCGCTCGCCGCCCTCGGGGGCGCACTCGCCACCGGCGTGCTGCTCTTCCTGCTCGCCTGGCGCTCGGGGATCGACGGCTACCGGCTCGTGCTCGTCGGCATCGCCCTGTGGGCGATGGGCAGCGCCCTGGTCGACTGGATGCTCACCAACGCCGAGATCTACGACGCCGCCGCGGCCTACGTCTGGATCACCGGCTCGCTCAACGCCCGCACCTGGGACCAGGCGGTCCCGCTGGCCCTGGCCCTGGCGGTCCTCCTGCCGCTGTCGCTGGCGACGGGCCGGTCGCTGCGGGTCCTGCAGTTCGGCGACGACACCGCGCGCGGTCTCGGCGTGCGGCTGCAGGCCGCCCAGGCGGCCGTGGTGCTGCTCGCGGTGGTGCTCACCGCCGGAGCCGTCGCCGCCGCCGGGCCGATCACCTTCGTCGCGCTCGTCGTCCCCCAGGTCGCCATCCGGCTCACCGGCGGCTCGCGGCCGCCGCTGCTGGCCTCGGGGCTGCTCGGCGCCGTCCTCGTCGTCGGCGCCGACCTGGTCACCCGCACCGTCCTGCCGGTGGCGCTCCCCGTCGGCATCCTCACCGCCGTCATCGGCGCCCCCTACCTACTCTGGCTCCTGATCCGCGGAAGGCGGCGATCCACGCTGTGACCGACACCGCTGCCCCCCTGCTCGGCACCACCCGGAAGGCACGGGTCCGGCTGGCCGCCGAGCACCTCCGCCTCGCCTACGACGAGCAGGTGGTGGTCGACGACCTGGACCTCGAGCTGACCGAGGGGTCCTTCACGGCGATCGTGGGCCCGAACGGGTGCGGCAAGTCCACGCTGCTGCGTGCGCTCGGCCGGCTGCTGCGCCCCAGCGCGGGTCAGGTCCTGCTCGACGGGCGCGCGATCGCCCGGACACCGACCCGCGAGGTGGCCAAGGTGCTCGGCCTGCTGCCGCAGTCGCCGCTCGCGCCCGAGGGGCTCACGGTCGCCGACCTGGTCGCGCGGGGCCGGCACCCGCACCAGTCGTGGCTGCGGCAGTGGTCCCGCGACGACGAGGCGGTGGTGGCGGAGGCCCTGGAGTGGACCGACCTGGCCGGGCTCGCCGACCGACCCGTCGACGCGCTGTCGGGCGGTCAGCGGCAGCGTGCCTGGATCTCCATGGCGCTGGCGCAGGGCACCGACCTGCTGCTGCTGGACGAGCCCACGACCTACCTCGACCTCGCTCACCAGATCGACGTGCTCGAACTGGTCGCGCGGCTGCACGACGAGCGGGGGCGCACCGTCGTCGTCGTCCTGCACGACCTCAACCTGGCCGCACGCTACGCCCACCGGCTGGTGGCCATGAAGGACGGCGCCCTCGTCGCCTCCGGGACGCCGGCCGAGGTGCTGACCGAGCCCCTACTCGCCGACGTCTTCGACCTCGAGGCCCGGATCGTGCCCGACCCCGTGGTGGGGACGCCGATGGTCGTGCCGGTGCGCCGGCTGCGCTGAGCCCGTGCCTCGCCGGTCATCCCGGCGGGTCGTCGGTCCGCGTCTCCGGTGCGGCGCTCCCGTTGCCGGACGGCCGGACGGCCAGCTCGAAGTCGTCCCCGTGCCGGGTGATCCCCTCCACCACGGCCTGCTGGACCGCCTCCACAGCCGCCGCCCGGCGCAGCACCAGCGGGTCCCGGCGCATGTCCTTGAGCAGCGACGCCGCCAGGCCCGCGATCACGAGCGCGAACGGCAGCGCGCCGATGATGGTCAGATTCCGCAGGCCCTGGAGTCCGACGTCGCCGCCCGAGAGCAGCATCACCGCCGCCACCCCACCGGTGACGACGCCCCAGAAGACGACCAGGCGCGAGCTCGGCTCACGGCGGCCGCGCTCCGACAGCGCGGCCATGACGATCGAGGCGGAGTCGGCCCCGGTGACGAAGAAGATGCCGACCAGCAGCATCACGAGCACGGTCATGACCCCGGTCCAGGGCAGGGTCTCGAGCAGCCCGAACAGCTGGGCCTCCTCGCTGCCCTCACCGGCCAGGTCCACCCCGCCCTGCTGGGTGGAGATGGCCGAGCCGCCGAAGATCGCGAACCAGAAGAGGGTGACCACGCTGGGCACGAGCAGCACGCCGGCGACGAACTCGCGGACCGTGCGGCCCCTGCTGATCCGTGCGATGAACACGCCGACGAACGGCGTCCAGGAGATCCACCACGCCCAGTAGAAGACGGTCCAGCCGGAGAGCCACTCGGCCATGGCGTCGCCGCCGATGGCCTCGGTGCGGGCGGTCATGTCGGCCAGGTCGGAGAAGTACGTCCCCAGCGCCGTCGGCACCAGGTTGAGGATCAGCACCGTGGGGCCGACGACGAAGACGAAGACCGCGAGGAGCAGCGCGAGCGCCACGTTGATGTTGGACAACCACTGGATGCCGCGGGCGATCCCGGAGAACGCCGAGGCCACGAACGCCGCCGTCAGCACCGCGATGACCGCGATCGTGACCGCGTTGCCCACCTCGCCGATCCAGCCGATGATCTCCAGCCCGCTGCCGATCTGCAGCGCGCCCAGGCCGAGCGACGCGGCGGTGCCGAACAGCGTGGCGAAGATCGCGAGGACGTCGATCACCGTGCCGATGGGGCCCTCGGTCGCCCGGCGGCCGAACAGGGGCGTGAACGCCGCGGACAGCAGCTGCGAGCGGCCGCGCCGGTAGGTGCCGTAGGCCACGGCCAGCCCCACCAGGGCGTAGAGGGCCCACGGGTGCAGGGTCCAGTGGAACAACGTCGTGGCCATGGCGGTGGTGACGGCCTCGTCGGTCTCACCGGCCACGGTGCCCGGCGGCGGGGAGACGTAGTGCGCCAGCGGCTCGGCCACGCCGAAGAACATCAGCCCGATGCCCATCCCGGCGCTGAACATCATCGCGATCCAGCTGATGGTGCGGAACTCCGGCGGTTCGCCGTCGCGTCCCAGCGGGATGCGCCCGTACTGGCTCAGCGCCAACCACAGGACGAACAGGACGACGCCGGTCGCGAGCAGGACGAAGAACCACCCCAGGTTCCGCTCGATCCAGCTCAGGGCCGAACTGCTGGTGTCGCCCAGGTTCTCCGGCACAATCAGGCCCCAGGCGACGAACGCCAGGGCGAGCACCCCGGAGATCCCGAAGACGACCTTGTCCAGGCCGCCCTCGTCCTCCGCGCGCTGCGGCGGTTCGGCCAGGGCGGGGTGCACGCGGTGGCGCCGTCGTGACAGGGCGGTTCGGTCGGCTCTGGTCACTGGTCGGTACGACGCCGGTGCGCGGCGTCTCTCCTGCTTCTCCCGAGGGGTGCCGCGCGGGCTGCGGCGTGCTGTCGTCGGGGTACACGGTCCGCAGATCCGGCGCATCCGGCAAACCGAAGCGGCCCCCGCACCGCCCGGCTCGCCCGACCGGGTGGTCCGCGCGGAGGGCCTGCGGACCCACCGGCCAGACTGGCCGGCATGGAGCTGCCCAGCGCCCTGTACCTGCCGACCGACGACGGGTTCACCGCCACGGCCCTCACCATCGGCCCGTGGGACCGGGGACTGCAGCACGCGGGGCCACCCGCGGCGCTGCTCGCCCGGGCCGCCGAGCGGGCGGGCGGGATCGATGGTGGGCAGACCGTGCGGCTGACCTACGACATCTTCGGACCGGTGCCGGTCGGTCCGGTGCGCATCGCCACCCGGCTCGTGCGGCCGGGCCGCCGCGTGGAACTGGTCGAGGCCGTGCTGGACGCCGGCGACGAGCGGCCGCTCATGCGGCTGTCGGCTTGGCGCATGCGCACCCGCACCGACGGGCTCCCCGCCGCGGTCGAGGGCGCGGCCCCCGAGGCGCCGCACCCCGCGCCCGCCGGTGTCGAGGACAGCCGGCGGGAGACGCCGGGCTTCTTCAGCAGCGATGTCGCCTACCACCGCGCGCTCGAGTGGCGGTTCGCGCAGGGCAGCTTCAACGCGCCGGGCCCGGCGGCGGCCTGGACCCGCCCGGCGTGCACGCTGGTCGAGGGCGAGCCGATCACGCCCCTGGAGCACCTGCTCGTGATGACCGACGCGGCCAGCGGCATCTCCGCCGTCCTCGACTGGGGGTCGGCCACGTTCGCGAACGTCGACCTCTCCGTGGGCCTCCACCGGCCGCCGCGGGGGGAGTGGCTCGGCATGGACGCCACCACCGTCGTGGGCGACCGCGGCGCCGCGCAGTGCTCCGCCGTCCTGTTCGATGCTGAGGGCGCGATCGGCCGCTCCAGCCAGTCGCTGTTCGTCGAGCCGCGGTGAGCCCGGTTGGCGAGCCGCCGCGAGCCACCGCAGGGTGGGCCTGCACCACACCGAGGAGGAGGAACCGTTCGTGGGCGACGCACTGAGAGATCTCCTGGACTGGTTGTCCGGGCGAGGGCTCGAGGTGGTGCTGATCATCCTCGGGTCGGTGCTGCTCGCCCGGTTCGTCGGATGGGCCGGCGGCCGGGTGACCGACCGCATCGACGCCCGGTCGACCGGTGGCGACGCGCTGGTGCGGTCCGAGGCGGCCAAGCACCGGCACTCGCTGACCCAGGTGATCACTTGGACGGCGGTCGTCCTGATCTACACGGTCGCGGTGTTCTTCGTCCTCGAGCGGCTGGGCGTGCCGATCACCGGGTTGGTCGCGCCGGCCACCGTCCTCGGCGTGGGGCTGGGCTTCGGCGCCCAGCGCATCGTCGGTGACGTGCTGGCCGGGTTCTTCATCATCACCGAACGGCAGTACGGCTTCGGCGACGTCGTCGCCATCCAGGTGGTCGGGGGCGGCGACCCGGCCGAGGGCATCGTCGAGGACGTGACGCTGCGGGTGACCCGGGTCCGCTCGTCCGACGGCGAGGTGGTGACGGTGCCCAACGGGCAGATCGTCAAGGTGACCAACCTGTCCCGGGACTGGGCGCGGGCGGTCGTCGACGTGCCGGTGCCCAGCGGCGCCGACGTCAACCGGGTCAACGAGGTGCTCCGCGAGGTCGGCCGCGAGGCCTTCCGCGACCCCGCCTTGCGCCCGCTGCTGCTGGACCCACCCACGGTCATGGGCGTCGAGAGCCTCGGGCTGGACGAGGTCAACGTCCGCATGGTGGCCCGCACGCTGCCCGGCAAGCAGTTCGAGGTGGGCCGTGAGCTGCGCGTCCGGATCATCGTCGCCCTCCGGGACCAGGGCATGAAGGTCACGCCGCCGCCGGTGTCCGCCGACGAGGAGACGTCCCGGACCGTGCGCGAGGGGGAGGACGCATGAGCACGCCGAGCGGCGAGGCGGCCCGCGACGACGCGCGCGCGACCGAGGTGATCCGGCCCGGCGTCCCCGAACCGGACGTGCACACGGAGCCGGCCGAGGGCGGGGCCGGGTCCTCGCGCGGCTGGTGGCCGTGGGGGAAGCTGCCCGACCACCTCGGCCGCGCGCGCACCTCGACGGTGATCCTGGTGGTGCTCTTCCTGGCGATCGGGCTGCTCTACCTCAACGTGCGGCCCGAGGAGCAGGGCGGCGGGTCGAGGCCGACGGGCGGCACCAGCGACGTCGAGGCGCCGGTGCAGCCCTCGGAGCCGACCCCGACCGAGACGCCCACCGAGACGTCCACCGAGCCGACCCCGACCGACGACCCGGACGGGACCACCACCGAGGCGCCGACGACGACCAGCCCGCCGAGCACCACCACGTCGCCGTCGGAACCGACCACGGAGGCGCCGACGACGACGACCGGGCCGGAGCCGACCACCGATCCGGACGACGCGACGCCGACCCCCTGACCGCGGCTCCCGGAATGATCAGCGAACCTGACCGTTCGGCGTCCTCCCTCACCGTCGACCACGAGGGAGGACGTCTAGTGGTCAGGTTCGCTGATCATCATGGGACCCATGTGTCACCTGCGACATCGCGCGTGCCTAAGATCGGGACGGCTCACGAGAGGCAGTGCGAAGCACCTGGCTGACTGCCCGGCAACCTCTACTCCGTCTGAGGTGCTCCAGGGGAAGAGCCGGCTGTCGCGGCGCCCGCCGCGAAGGCAAGGACGGAGCTCCCGTGCGCCGCGGGGCCTCCCGAACGAGAGGAGACGGCGCACATGAGCGATCCCCAGAGCTGGAGCTTCGAGACCCGGCAGATCCACGCGGGCACCAGCCCCGACCCCACCACGGGCGCCCGCGCACTGCCGATCTACGCGACCACCGCGTACCAGTTCCGCGACAGCCAGCACGCCGCCGACCTGTTCGCGCTGGCGGAGATGGGCAACATCTACACCCGGATCATGAACCCGACGCAGGACGCGCTCGAGCAGCGCGTGGCCTCGCTCGAGGGTGGCGTCGCCGCACTCGCGGTCGCCAGCGGCCAGGCCGCGGAGACGCTGGCCATCCTCAACGTGGCCAACTCCGGCGACCACGTCGTCGCCTCGGCGTCGCTGTACGGCGGCACCTACAACCTGCTGCACCACTCGCTGCCCAAGCTCGGCATCACCGTCTCCTTCGTCGAGGACCCCGACGACCCGGAGAACTGGCAGCGGCTGGTGCAGGACAACACCAAGGCGTTCTTCGCCGAGAGCATCGGCAACCCGAAGGGCGACATCCTCGACATCGAGGCGGTCGCCGAGGTCGCGCACCGCAACGGCGTGCCGCTGATGATCGACAACACCATCGCGACGCCGTACCTCATCCGGCCGCTGGAGCACGGCGCCGACGTCGTCGTCCACTCGGCCACCAAGTACCTGTCCGGCCACGGCACGGTGGTCGCCGGCCTGATCGTGGACGGCGGCACCTTCGACTGGCGCAGCGGCCGGTTCCCCGGCTTCACCGAGCCCGACCCCAGCTACCACGGTGCGGTCTTCGCCGACCTCGGTGCCCCCGCGTTCGCGCTCAAGGCCCGCGTGCAGCTGCTGCGCGACCTCGGCCCCGCCGTCTCCCCGTTCAACGCCTTCCTCGTGATCCAGGGGATCGAGACGCTGTCGCTGCGCATGGACCGGCACGTGCAGAACACCCAGCGGGTGGCCGAGTGGCTCGAGAACCACGACGCCGTCGACTGGGTCAACTACCCCGGCCTGCCGTCCTCGCGCTGGCACGCGGCCGCGCAGAAGTACGCCCCCAAGGGAGCCGGCGCGGTCCTCACCTTCGAGCTGCACGGCGGCGTGGAGGCGGGCAAGAAGTTCGTGGACGCCCTCGAACTGCACAGCCACGTGGCCAACATCGGCGACGTGCGCTCGCTGGTCATCCACCCGGCCTCGACCACGCACTCGCAGCTGACCCCCGAGGAGCAGCTGACCACCGGCGTCACCCCGGGCCTGGTGCGCCTGGCCGTCGGCCTGGAGGGCATCGAGGACATCATCGCCGACCTCGAGGCCGGCTTCCGGGCCGCCAAGTCGGCCTGACGCGTCGGACAGCAGAGCGCGGACGGGCATGGGCGGGTGGGTCGAGGGCGATCCGGTCGGTGACCGGCTCTTCCTGGACCTGCCCGCCCTCGCCCTGGAGCGGGGCGGCGAGCTGCCGTCGGTCCGCGTGGCCTACGAGACGTGGGGCACCCTCGACGAGGACGGCGGCAACGCCGTCCTCGTCGAGCACGCGCTGACCGGCGACAGCCACGTCGTGGGCCCCGCCGGCCCCGGCCACCCGACCGCCGGCTGGTGGGAGGGCATCGTGGGGCCGGGGCGCCCGGTGGACACCGACCGGTGGTTCGTCGTGTGCGCCAACGTGCTCGGTGGCTGCCAGGGCACGACGGGGCCGTCCTCGACCGCCCCGGACGGCGCGCGGTGGGGCAGCCGCTTCCCCGAGGTGACGGTCGGCGACCAGGTGCGGGTCGAGGCCGCGCTGGCCGACGCGCTGGGCATCGACCGCTGGGCCTGCGTCGTCGGCGGGTCGATGGGCGGGATGCGCGCCCTGGAGTGGGCGGTGGCGATGCCGGAACGGGTCGGCACGCTGTTCTTCCTGGCCTCCAGCGCCGTCTCCAGCGGCGACCAGATCGGCACCCAGACGACGCAGCAGGCCGCCATCCGCGCCGACGCGCGCTGGGCCGGCGGGGACTACCCGGCGAGCGCGCCCCCGGTCGACGGCCTCGACGTCGCCCGGCGCATCGCCCACCTCACCTACCGCAGCGCGCTGGAGCTGGACGCCCGGTTCGGCTCGGCGGTGCAGGAGGACGGCCGCTACGCCGTCGCCTCCTACCTCGCCCACCACGGCGCCAAGCTGGCCGCGCGGTTCGACGCCGGTAGCTACGTCGTGCTCACCGAGGCGATGAACTCCTGGGACGTGGGCCGCGGTCGCGGGGGTGTCGAGGCGGCGCTGGCCCGGGTGACCGCGCGCACCGCCGTCGCCGGCATCGACAGCGACCGGCTCTACCCGCCGGCGCAGCAGCGGCGGGTCGCCGACGCGCTCGGGGTGCCGCTGCGGCTGATCCGGTCCCCGTACGGGCACGACGGCTTCCTCGTCGAGGTCGACGAGGTCGGGGCCCTGCTGTCCGAGCTCCTCAGCGGCTGAGCGGGGCCCGCCCTCAGCGCTCGAGCCGGCGCACCTTGCGGGCGGAGTCGAGCCGCTCGCTGTAGGCCTTGGCGTTGTACCGGATGTGCAGCTGGTCGTCGTCGGTGGCCTCGCGCATCACCTTCGCCGGGACGCCGCCGATCAGCGAGCGCGGCGGGAAGACCTTGCCCTGGGTGACGACGGCGCCGGCCGCGACGATCGATCCCGAACCGATGTGCGCGCCGTTCATGATCACGCTGCCCATGCCGACGAGCACGTCGTCGTCGATGCGGCAGCCGTGCAGCACGACGCGGTGGCCCACCGACACGCGCTCCCCCACGACCAGCGGGAAGCCCGGGTCGGAGTGCAGCGTGCAGCCGTCCTGGATGTTGGTGTCGGCGCCGATCTCGATGACCTCGGCGTCGGCCCGGGCCACGGCGCCATACCAGATGCTCGAGCGCGGACCCATGGTCACCGCGCCCACGACCACCGCGGTCGGTGCGACCCACGCCTCGTCGTCGATCGCGGGCGTGCCGAAGTCCAGGGCGCCGATGAAGTCGTCCGTCACCCCTGCACCCCAGCACAGCCGCCCGGGCAGCCGGCAGCCGGGGCACCGCTCACGGCCGCCGGCTCCACTCGGCGAGGAACTCCTCCGGTCCGCGGGACGCCAGCTCGTCGGTGACGAAGCGCAGGGTGTCGCCCGGCAGATCCGGGTTCTCCACGGGGATGCGCGCCACCTCGGCGCCGTCGTCGCGACGGCGGACGACCACGTCGTGCACCGCGGGGAGCGGCAGCAACCCCTGGAACAGGCTGCCGACGAACGCTCCGGCCACGCGCAGTGCGTGCAGCGGCCGGCTCCCGCTCCGGCGCTCGAAGTCGGCGACGAAGATCTCCGCCGCCGTGCGCCCGGCCGGCTCGGTCACTAGATCAGGCCGTGCGCGTGCACTGCCTGCGCGACGTCGAGGAAGCCGGCCACGTTGGCGCCGAGCACGAGGTCGCCGGGGGCGCCGTAGTCCTGCGCCGTCTCGTGGCAGCGGGTGTGGATGCCGCGCATGATCTCCTCGAGCTTGCTCTCGCTCTGCTCGAAGCTCCACCGGTCGCGCGACGCGTTCTGCTGCATCTCCAGCGCCGAGGTCGCGACCCCGCCGGCGTTGGCGGCCTTGCCCGGCGCGAAGCCGATGCCCGCGGCGCGGAAGAGCGAGACGGCCTCGGGCGTCGCCGGCATGTTCGCCCCCTCGACGACGTACTGGCAGCCGTTGCGGGCCAGCGCCCGGGCGCCGGCGCCGTCGAGCTCGTTCTGCGTGGCGCTGGGCATGGCGACGTCGCACGGGACGTCCCAGATGCTGCCGCCGGCGATGAAGTGCGCGCTGTCCCGCCGCTCGGCGTAGGAGCTGATCCGGCCGCGCTCGGTCTCCTTGACCTGCTTGAGGACGTCGATGTCGATGCCCTTCTCGTCGACGACGTAGCCGCTGGAGTCCGAGCACGCGATCACCAGGCCGCCGAGCTGGTGCACCTTCTCGATGCCGTAGACGGCGACGTTGCCCGAGCCGCTGATCACGACCCGCTTGCCGTCGAACGCGTCGCCTCGGGCCTTCATCATCTCGTCGGCGAAGAACGCCGCCCCGTAGCCGGTGGCCTCGGTGCGCACGAGCGCCCCGCCCCAGCCCAGGCCCTTGCCGGTGAGGACGCCGGACTCGTAGCGGTTGGTGATCCGCTTGTACTGGCCGAACAGGTAGCCGATCTCCCGCGCGCCGACGCCGATGTCGCCGGCCGGGACGTCGGTGTACTCGCCGAGGTGCCGGTAGAGCTCGGTCATGAACGACTGGCAGAACCGCATCACCTCGGCGTCCGAGCGGCCCTTGGGGTCGAAGTCCGAGCCGCCCTTGCCGCCGCCGATCGGCATGCCGGTCAGGGCGTTCTTGAAGATCTGCTCGAAGCCGAGGAACTTGACGATGCCCAGGTTCACCGACGGGTGGAACCGCAGGCCGCCCTTGTAGGGACCGAGCGCGGAGTTGAACTCGACGCGGAACCCGCGGTTGATCTGCACCTGCCCGCGGTCGTCCTGCCACGGCACGCGGAAGATGATCTGCCGCTCGGGCTCGCAGATCCGCTCGATCGTCTTCATCTCGGCGTACTCGCTGTGCCGGCTCAGGACGACAGCGAGGGACTCCAGCACCTCGTGCACGGCCTGGTGGAACTCGGCCTCACCGGGGTTGCGCCGGAGCACCTCGGCATAGATCTCCTGCACCTTGGCAGGCACGTCCACGTGCACCCGATCCTCCGCATTGCTCAACGACGACGAAGGATCAAGGTACGCGCGCCGGTGGAGAGGTCAGTTCGCCACCTCCGCCAGGGCGCGTGGAACCTCCCCCGGGAGCTCGCGCGCGAGGTACCCCGACCGGCCCACCGACGACGCCAACCGCTCCCCCGTGCGGCCGTGCGTCCAGGCCGCCCACACCGCCGCCTGCGCGGGCTCCGCCCCCCGCGCCAGCAGGCCACCGGTGATGCCGGCGCGCACGTCCCCGGAGCCGGAGACGCCGAGGCCGGCGTTGCCGCTCTCGTCGCGCCAGAGCGCTCCCTCGGGGGTCGCGATCCAGGACGTCGCGCCGCCCAGCCCGACCACGGCCCGGGTGCGGCCGGCGAGGTCGGCGGCGGCCGCCGCAGGATCGGCGTCCACCTGGTCCTCCGGGACGTGCAGCGAGTAGGCGGCCTCGGTCGGGTTCGGGGTGAGCACCACCCGCCCCTCGAGGTGGTGCACGCAGCCCTCGTCCGCGGTGACCACCGCCAGCCCGAGCGCGTCCAGCGCGAGCGGGCCGCGCAAGTGCGGCAGCAGCCGCTCGCCGAACCCCTGGGTGGCCGCCTTGTCCCCCATGCCCGGGCCGATGAGGACGGCGTCGGCCGCCTCGGCCAGGTCGCGGACGACGTCGGCCGCCTCCGGCGCGATCGCCCCGCCGTCGGTCTGCGGGAGGGCCCGGACCAGCGCCTCGGGCAGCGCGGTCGCCACGTGCGGCGCCATCGTCGCGACGGTGGCCACCTGGAGCTTCCCCGCGCCCGCCCGCATCGCCGCCTCCGCGGCCAGCAGCACCGCGCCGAGGGTCTCGGTGCTGCCGCCGATGACCAGGATCGAGCCGCGGGCGTTCTTGTCGCCGGTGGGTTCGGGCAGGGGCCAGCGCCGCAGCAGCTCGGGGGTGACCGTCGTGGGGTCAGGGCTGCGGGGCTGCATCGGGCTCCTCCGTGACGTCCTCGTGCTCGGCGACCAGGTGGTCCACCTCGTTGAAGACGACCAGCCGGAAGTCGCCGGACTCCTCGCGCTCGTACCGGGTGATCGACGCGTTGGCCACCTGCTCCTCGCGGTCGGCCTCGAGCAGCTCCTGCTCGGTGAGCTCCTCCAGCACGTAGCGGAAGACCATGACCACCGCCTGGTGGGCGACGACCACCAGCCGCTCGCAGTCGTGCCGCAGCGCTTCGGTGGCCAGCAGGCTGCGGATGCGCAGGGCGACGTCGGCCCAGCTCTCGCCGCCCGGGGGGCGGTAGTAGAACTTGCCGAGCAGGTCGCGGCGGGCCGCCTCGTCGGGGAACTGCTCGCGGATGCCGTCGCCGGTCATCCGGTCGAAGGCGCCGAAGTCGCGCTCCCGGAGCCGCTCGTCGACGCGCACCCGCAGCCCCAGGTCCGCCGTCGCCAGCCGCGCGGTGGTCAGCGCGCGCTCGAACGGGGAGCTGAGCACCGCCGTCGGGCGCTCGTCGGCCGGCAGCGCGGCCAGCCACCTGCCCAGCGCCTCGGCCTGGGCGCGGCCGGTGTCGGACAGGGGGACGTCGGGGTCGCGGATGTCGAGGTCCAGCCGCCCCGCACCGGACCGCCGGGCGTGCGCGTCGGCCAGGTTGCCGACGCTCTCGCCGTGCCGCACCAGCCACACCACCGCGGGACCCGGCTCCTGGTCCGCCACCGCCGCCCTCCGTCCTCGCGCCGCACCGTGCGGGCACCCGCTCCGCGGTAGCCGCGGGCGACGATCCCGAAACCGTCAGCACCGGGAGGGAGGATGTCGCCGTGTCCGAGCCCACCGACCTGCCCGTCCTGCCGTTCGCCGACGAGGCGGCGCTGGAGGCGTGGCTGGAGGAGAACCACGCCACCGCGCCCGGCCTCTACGTGAAGATCGCCAAGAAGGGCACCGGGATCCCCTCGATCGCCTGGGCGGGGATGGTCGAGGTGCTGCTCTGCTTCGGCTGGATCGACGGGCGGGCCAACCGGCTCGACGACACCTGGTACGTGCAGCGGATCACCCCGCGCCGGGCGAGAAGCGTCTGGTCGCAGAAGAACGTCGAGACGGTGGCCCGGCTGATCGAGGAGGGCCGGATGCGCCCGGCCGGGCTGGCCGCCGTCGAGGCGGCGCGGGCCGACGGCCGGTGGGATCGGGCCTACGCCGGCCCGGCCACCATCACCGTCCCCGACGACCTCGCCGCCGCGCTCGACGCCGCCGGGGTGCGGCCGGCCTTCGACGCGCTCGACGGCCAGAACCGCTACGCCGTCCTCCACCGCGTGCTCACCGCCGCCTCCGCGGCGACGCGGGCGAAGCGGATCGCGGTGGCGGTCGAGATGCTGCGGGAGGGCCGCACCTACCACTGACCGTCGGGCGCGACGGTGGCCCGCTCGGTCCAGAAGCGGGCGTCCCGGCGGCGCCACAGCAGCATGAGGACGACGCCGGCGGCCAGCACGCCCACCCCGATCACCAGCGGCGGCCCGACGCCCAGCCAGGCCTGGCCGGTGTAGGAGTTCCCGGCGTCGGCCAGGTCGCGCACGGAGAGCACCAGGAGCCAGGCGAGCAGGCCCGCGCCGAGCAGCGGCCCCACGCCCAGCAGCAGGAGGTCGCGCACGCTCCGGAGCAGCCGCCGGCGGAAGTGGAAGGCGCAGGCCAGGCCGGTGAGCGCGTAGTACAGCGCGATGAGCAGCGAGAGCCCGGTGATCGAGTCGTACAGCGCGTTCTCGCTGACCAGCCCGACACCGAGGTACCAGGCGACGCCGACGCCGGCGACCCACCACGTGGCGATGTCGGGGGTGCGGTGGGCGGGGGAGACCGAGGCGAAGCGGCGGGGGAGGGCCGCACGGCGGGCCATCGACAGGCCCGTGCGCGAGGCCGGGATAATCGTGGTCTGCGTGGAGGCGATCGCCGAGGTGGCCACGGCGGCGAGCACCACCCAGTCCCAGCCGCCGAGCACCTGCGTCGAGAGCAGGCCGAGGACCGCCTCCTCCTCGTCGGCGTGGTCCGCGAGGAAGCCGGTGCCCGCGAAGGCCAGGACCGCCGTCGCCACGCCGAGGTAGGTGACCAGCAGGACCACCGTCGACCACACGCCGGCCCGGCCCGGCGCCCGGCGCCGGTCCCGGGTCTCCTCCGTGAGGTTGACCGCCGACTCCCAGCCCCAGTAGGCGAACACCCCCAGCAGCAGGCCGCCGGTGAGCGCCGGCCCGCCGGCGCCGAACGGGTCCAGCCACGCCCATTCCGGCTGCAGCCCGCCCAGCGGGCTGGTGCCGCCGAGACCGCGGACCAGGGCGACGACGGCGAACACCAGCAGCGCGACGGTCTGCGCGACGATCAACCCGTTCTGCAGCCGGGAGGAGAGCTCGGTGCCCCGCACGCAGATCGCGGCCATGACGACGACGAGCAGCGCCGACGACGCCGTCACCACCGGGCCGGACTCCGCCCACCCGCCCAGCCCGGCGGCCAGGAGGGTGAACCGCACGCCCACCTCGGCCAGCGAGCCCAGGACGAGCACGCCGGTCATCGCGATCGCCCAGCCGGCGATCCAGCCCGCCCAGGGCCCCAGCGCCCGGGTGACCCACGAGAACGTCGTGCCGCAGTCGGGGTCCACCCGGTTGAGCGCCGCGAACGCGCCCGCGATGAGCAGCATGGGCAGGAAGGAGACCAGCAGGACCCCGGGCGCGTGCACGCCCACGAGCGCGACGATCGGGCCCAGCACGGCGGCCAGCGAGTAGGCCGGCGAGGTGGCCGCCAGCCCGATGACCAGGGTGTCGCGGAACCCGACGGCGTCAGGGCGCAGCGTCGCCGGAGCGTCCGGCACCGTCCGGGCTTTCACGCAGCCGAGTGTGCTCAGCCGGTGAGGCGCACTCCGAACCGGTAGCCGCGCTGGTCCACGCTGGTCACCGCGACCGGCTTCCCGTAGGTCCGCGCGTGCACGATCATCCCGTTGCCGATGTAGAGCGCGACGTGGCTGATCGGCGTGTAGTAGAAGACCAGGTCACCGGGCTGGAGCTCGTCGCGGGAGACCTGCCGGCCGAGCTGCGACTGCGCCCGGCTCGAGTGCGGCAGCCGGACGCCGGCGGCGGCGTAGGCGAACGAGGTGAGCCCCGAGCAGTCGAAGGCATCGGGTCCGGAGGCGCCGCCCGCGTAGCGGGTGCCCACCTGGGCCAGCGCCGTCGCGATCGCGACCGCCGCCGCCGATCCCGGTGCCACCGGCAGCTCGGCGACCGCCGGCGCGTCGAGCGACCGGCCGGCGACCGCGGTGGTCACGCGGGCCTGCTCGGCGGCCGAGAGCCGGGCGAAGTCCGCCTGGTAGGCCGACGCCCGCCGCTGCACCTCGGCGCGCTGCTCCTGCACCTGACGCAGGGCCGCTTCCGCGGTGGCCGCGGCCTCGTCGGCGGCGGCCTGCGCCTGCTCCGCGGCGACCTGGGCGGCGGACGCCTGCGACACGACGGCGTTGGTGTGCGCGGCGATGAGGTCCAGGGTGGTCATCTGCTGGACGAGCTCGTCGGCGCTGTCGCTGGTGAGCAGCGCGGCCACGCGCGACTGGGTCTTGCCGGTGTAGCCGTTCTTGGCGATGGCGCGCAGCTGCGGCTCGAAGACGGCGAGCGCCGCCTGGGCCTCGGCGGCGTGCGCGGCGGCGACCCGCGCTGCCTCCTGCTGGGCGGCGACCGCGAGCTCGGCCTCGTGCAACTGCTCGTCGACGACGGTGAGCTCCTGCGCCGCCTCCTGCACGAGCCGGGACGCCTCGGCGGCCGTCGCGGGCGTGGCACCGGCCGACGAGGGAACCAGCGCCCCCGTGGTCGCGGCGGCCAGCACGGCGGCGGTCGCGAGGAGGGCGCGGATCCGGCGTCGCGGGGTCGTGCGTGCGGACTGCACCATCGGCCTCCGATCAGCTGCGCCTGTGCCGGGGAAGGGCACTGTTCGTCGCGCGTCGGTACGCACCGTAGGGACGAGATGTCGACCCGTGATCGGCGGCGCGCGGTCCAGCAGCCACTGGCATGCCTCGTCCACCACACGTGGCACAGCGGCCACCGGAACCGCAGGAGTCCCACGCGACGGAGCGAGATGTGCTCCGACACGTCGAGGCCCCGCCGCGGTGGTGCATGCGGCGGGGCCTCGTGGCGTTCCTTGCAGGGCCGGGTCTTACCCGGCGAGCGGCTCCTGGGCCTGCAGGCCCGCGATGGTCTGGAAGTCGCGGAGGATCCCGGAGAGCTCCTCGGCCGTCCACGCCTCGCAGCAGTCGCAGCCACCCTCGGTGTGGCTGACCAGCCCGAGCCGTCCCCCGGCCTGGTCCTCGTCGATGGCCAGGTTGCCGGCCGACGGGTGGCGGTGGCAGGCGCAGGCGGCGGCGCACAGGCCCAGGCCCCAGCCGGAGATGACCACGGTGTGGCCGTCGTCCCGGACCTTGCCGATCTGGAAGACGGACGGCTTGTGACTCCTGCTCACGGAGTCCTCCCCTCGACAGCCCGTTCCGGAGAGCCGGGCCCGTGTGCGTGTGCGGAAGAAGGAGCTACAGAAGGTTTCGGCAGGACGAGTCCTGGGGTAAAGCCTTCGGCCGCACCGATTTCGACACCCACGGTAAGGCGATCTGCACGGGCTGTCGCCGTCACATCTCGCCAGCGCTGGCCGTCGCCGGTTGTGCGGTCAGCTCGCGGGCGAGACCGAGCTCATGTTGAAGTCCGGCACCCGCAGCATCGGCATCGCCGCCCGGGTGAACCAGTCGTTCCACTCCCGCGGCAGCGTGCGCTCGGTGCGCCCGGCCTGCACCGTCCGGCCCAGCAGGTCCACCGGCGACTCGTTGAACCGGAAGTTGTTCACCGCGCCGGTCACCTCCCCGTTCTCGACGAGGAAGACGCCGTCGCGGGTGAGGCCGGTGACCAGCAGGGTCTGCGGGTCCACCTCCCGCATGTACCAGAGCGTGGTCAGCAGCAGCCCCCGCTCGGTGGCCGCCACCATCTCCTCCGCCCCGACGCTCGCGGAGCGGTCCTCGAGGATGAGGTTGTCGACGGCGACGGTCGCCGGTGCGGTCTGCTTCAGCGCCCAGGAGCGCGGGCGGACCAGGTTGGTGAGCACGCCGTCGCTGATCCACTCGATCGGCGCGGCCGCCAGGCCGTTGTCGAAGACCGAGGCGGCCCCCGAGGACGCCGGCACCACCTGGAAGGGCGTCGCCTCGAGCCCGGGAGCACCGGGATCGCTGCGCAGCGTCAGCGGCAGCTCGGCCAGCCGGTCGCCGATGCGGTTGCCGCCGCCGGCCCGGGCGAAGACGTTGCGCCCCTCGTCGGCGTCCCGGGCCTCCATCGTCCAGTACAGGTAGATCATCAGGTCGCTCACCGCCGACGGCGGCAGGAGCGTCTCGTAGCGGCCGGCCGGCAGCTCGATGCGCCGCTGCGACCACCCCAGCTTCTGCTCCACGTCGGCGGCGAGATCGGCCACCGAGACGTCCCGGAAGTCGCGGGTGCTCGCACCGGCCCACACCGAGCGGGCGAAGTCGGCGCT
Source organism: Blastococcus sp. CCUG 61487 (assembly GCF_005222955.1). Classification (GTDB taxonomy): domain Bacteria; phylum Actinomycetota; class Actinomycetes; order Mycobacteriales; family Geodermatophilaceae; genus Blastococcus. The sequence goes on from NZ_LWUA01000015.1 coordinate 21,191, forward strand.
CTTGCCGTTGAGCTCCACGCGCCCCGTCGGCTGGTCGTGCCGCAGCCGCAGCCCGGTGGAGCTGCCGAGGTAGGTGCTGCTCATCGTGTGCTCGGCGAACCCGAAGAGCAGGTCGTCCCGGTCGCGGGCCTCCCCGAAGGCCTGGCCCAGCGCGGGGGCGAAGTCGGCGAACACCTCGATGGAGGTCTCCGCGGGGTCGGCCGACCAGTCCCCGGCGTGCGGTGGCGGCTCGGAGACCAGCGGGACGGCGTCCTCCGCGGGCCCGGCGTCCCGCGCGGCGTGCTCGCTGGCCTCGACGAGGGCGGCGATGTCCGGCGTCCCGGTCCGGGTGACCGAGCCGGCCGCCATGCCGGCTCCGCCGTCGACGAACGAGACGACGACGACGGTGCGCGAGCGCATCGCCCCGTTCGTGGTGAGGCTGTTGGACGCCCACCGCAGGTTGGCCTGCGACTGCTCGACGACGTAGGCGATCTGGCCGTCGGCGGTCGAGGCGGCCAGCGCCTGCTCGACGAGCTCCTGCGGCGTCGATCTCATCGCTCCGCTCCTCGCTCGCTGGCGCTCGCTGCGATGCTCACAGTCCGCTCGCTGGCGCTCGCACCGCTCATCGCCCGGCCTCCTGCACGGTGTTGAGGACGTTGACCTGGTCGAACCGCGCGGTCGGGCAGCCGTGGCTCACCGGCGCCACCTGCCCGGGCTGGGCCTTGCCGCAGTTGAACGCCCCGCCGAGGACGTAGGTCTGCGGCCCGCCCACGGCCGACATCGACCCCCAGAAGTCCGTCGTCGTCGCCTGGTAGGCGACGTCGCGCAGCTGGCCGGCGAGCTTTCCGCCCTCGATCCGGTAGAACCGCTGGGCGGTGAACTGGAAGTTGTACCGCTGCATGTCGATCGACCAGCTCTTGTCGCCGACGACGTAGATGCCGCGGTCGACCCCGGCGATGATCTCCTCGGTGCTCGGCCCGTCCGGGGACGGCTGCAGCGAGACGTTGGCCATCCGCTGCACGGGCACGTGCCCCGCGGAGTCGGCGAACGCGCAGCCGTTGGAGCGCGGCATCCCGCGCATCCGGGCCATGTTCCGGTCGACCTGGTAGCCGACGAGCACGCCGTCCCTGACGATGTCCCACTGCTGCCCGGCGACGCCCTCGTCGTCCCAGCCGACGGTGGCCAGCCCGTGCCGGGCGGTGCGGTCGCCGGTGACGTGCATGAGCGGGGAGCCGTACCGCAGGGTGCCGAGCTTGTCCGGCGTGGCGAACGACGTGCCGGCGTACGCGGCCTCGTAGCCCAGCGCCCGGTCCAGTTCCGTGGCGTGGCCGATGGACTCGTGGATGGTCAGGAAGAGGTTCGAGGGGTCGATGACCAGGTCGTAGCGCCCCGGCTCGACCGAGGGCGCCTTGGTCTTCTCGCGGAGCAGCTCGGGGATCTCCGCCAGCTCGCGGGACCAGTCCCATCCGGTGCCGGTGACGTACTCCCAGCCGCGGCCGGCGGGCGGGGCGAGGGTGCGCATGCTCTCGAACGAGCCGGTGGCGCGGTCGACGGTCAGCGCGGTGAACTCCGGCTGGATGCGGACCCGCTGCTGGCGGGTGCGGGTGCCGGCGGTGTCGGCGTAGTACTTCTGCTCCTTGACCGCCATGAGCGACGTCTGCACGTGCTCGACGCCGTCGGCGGCCAGCAGCCGCTCGGAGAGCTCGACGAGCAGCGCCGTCTTCTCGGCGTCCGGCACGGTGAACGGGTCGACGTCGTAGTCCGACACCCAGGACCCGTCGTGCACGGGCTCCGGCGCCAGCTCGACGCGGTCGGTGTTGATCGCCGCCGACACCGTGGCGACGGCAACGGCCTCCTCGGCCAGCCGCACCGCCTCCGCAGCGGTGAGGACGACGCCGGCGGCGAAGCCCCAGGTGCCCTCGTGGACCACGCGGACCGACAGGCCCAGGTCCTCGCCGTCGGTCATCGCCTCGGGGCGGGCGTCGCGCAGGCCGATCGTCTGGGTGCGGATCCGCTCGACCCTGATCGCGGCGTGCTCGCAGCCGAGGTCGACCGCCCGCGTGAGCGCGGCGTCCGTCAGCGCGGACAGCGGGAGTGCGAGGAACGACTCGTCGATGGCGCGTGCTGGCACGCCGCCTGTCTACCAGTGCACCCATGCCTCCACGAGATCTGCACACTCGTGGCTCTCAGCGGTCGGAAGCCCACGAGTGTGCAGATCTCGGGCGGGGTAGCCGCGGGTCATGGCGGACCACGCGCGGCAGCCCGGGGACGACGTGACCATGACCTTCGGCGGCACCGCCACGATGCTGCTGCGGATCGGCGGGTTCACCCTGCTGACCGATCCCAACTTCCTGCACCGAGGCGAGAGGGCGCACCTGGGCTACGGCCTGCGCGCCAAGCGGCTGACCGAGCCGGCGCTGCAGCCGACCCAGCTGCCGGCGCTCGACGGGATCCTGCTGTCGCACATGCACGGCGACCACTGGGACCACATCGCGACGAGGTCGCTGCCGAAGGAGACCCCGGTGGTGACCACGTCGGAGGCGGCGCAGTGCCTGTCCGATCGCGGCTTCACCGGCACCGCGGACTTGCAGCCCTGGCAGACCCACGAGTTCACCCGCGGCGCGGACACCCTGCGGATCACCGCGGTGCCCGGCGTGCACGGCCCCGGACCGCTGGCCAGGTTGCTGCCGCAGGTGATGGGCAGCGTGCTCGAGCTGATCGGTGGCGACGGCGAGGTGAGCTGGCGGGGCTACGTCAGCGGGGACACGCTCTACCGCCCCTTCCTCGGCGAGGTCCTGGAACGCTGCGGCCCGCTGGACGTGCTCATCCCGCACCTCGGCGGCACGAAGGCGCTCGGGCTCACCGTCACGATGGACGCGCGGCAGGGCGCCGACCTGGTCGAGCTGCTGAAGCCGCCGGTCACCGTCCCGGTGCACTACGACGACTACGACAGGTTCAGGAGCCCCCTCGGGGACTTTGTCGCCGAGGTCGGCCGCCGGGAGCTGCCTGGCCGCGTGCGCACCGTGCAGCGCGGCGAGACGATCAGCCTGCGCGCCTGACAGTGAGGATGT
>NZ_LWUA01000016.1 GCF_005222955.1 Blastococcus sp. CCUG 61487
GCCTGGTGCCCGCGGGCGCGGCCGGCTACCTCGTGCTCGGCGCCGACGGCACCCCGGTCCTGCGCGGCGAGCCCGCTCCGGCCGAAGCCCCGCCCGTGCCCGCGGACGGCCCCGTCGAGGGGAACTGACGGTGCCAGGAACGGTCCGCGGCCCCGGTGGTCCGCGCGGTGGCGGCCGCCCGGCCGGGCCCCGCACCGGCCCCGGCGCCTTCACCTCGCGCCGCGCCCCGGGCAGCCGGCGCAGCGGGGGAGCGGGGCTCACGGTCGTCCAGCGCAACCGCCGCAACCGGGTCGGCCTCGCCCTGCTCGTGACCATGCTGCTCGTCGTGGTCGGCCGGCTCGCCGTCGTCCAGGGCGTCGACGGCGCGGAGTACGCCGCCGCCGCCTCCCAGGACCGGCTGCGCACCTACCCCCTCGCCGCCATCCGGGGGGAGGTGCTCGACCGGGAGGGACGGCCCTTCGCCTACACCGCCGACGCCTCGCGCGTCGTCGCCGACCCCACGGTGGTCGCCGACCCGGCCCGCACGGCGCTGGCGCTCACGACAGTCCTCGGCAAGCCGGTGGGCGAGCTCACCGACCTGCTCTCCCGGTCCTCGCGCTACGTGGTGCTCGCCGAGAAGGTCGCCCCGGAGATCGCCAACGAGATCGACGACCTCGGGCTCGGCGGCGTCTTCCTCGAGGACGACCCGGTCCGCCGGTACCCGGCCGGCACTGTCGGCGGGCAGGTCGTCGGCTTCGTCGGCACCGACGGCGCCGGCCTGGCCGGCATCGAGCAGACCTTCGACGAGGTGCTGGCCGGCACCCCGGGACAGCGGCGGGTCGAGGTCGGCAGCGGTGGCAACCCGATCCCCTCGCGGGGCATCGACGAGTCCGAACCGGCCGTCGACGGCAGCTCGGTCACGCTCACCGTGGACCAAGACCTGCAGTACGTCGTGGAGCAGCGGCTGCAGGAGGCCTGCGCCGACGGCGACACCACCCGGGCCTCCGCCGTCGTCCTCGACGTGCGCACCGGGCAGGTCGCCGCGATGGGTGCCTGCCCCGGGTACGACCCCGGGCGGGTCGGCGAGACGCCCGACCGGCTCGGCAACCCGGTGGTCTCCGACGTCTTCGAGCCCGGCTCGGTGATGAAGGCCATCTCGCTGGCCGCCGCGCTGGAGGAAGGCGTGGCCACCCCGGACACCCACTTCCTCGTCGAGGACCGGATCGAGGCCGGCGATCGCGTCGTGCGCGACGCCCGTGACCACGAGCCCATCGACTGGACCGTCACCGGGATCCTGGCGAAGTCCAGCAACGTCGGCACGATCATGCTGGCGCGCGAGGTCGGGGACGAGAAGCTCGAGCACTACCTGCGGGCCTTCGGCATCGGCAGCCGCACCGGCATCGAACTGCCGGGGGAGAGCGCCGGGATCCTGCAGGACTCGGCGGACTGGACGGCGTCGCGCGCCGCCAACGTGCCGATCGGTCAGGGCGTCTCGGTGACCACGCTGCAGATGGCGTCGGTCTACCAGGCCATCGCCAACGGTGGTGTGCGCATCGAGCCGCGCATCGTGCACTCGGTCACCGCGCCCGACGGCCGGGAGACGCCGGGGGAGCGGCCCGAGGGCGTCCGGGTCGTGAGCAAGGCCACCGCCGACTCCCTCGCCTACATGCTCGAGGCGGTCGTGGGCCCGGGTGGGACCGCGCCGATGGGGCAGATCGAGGGCTTCCGCGTCGCCGGGAAGACGGGCACGGCCCAGCGCCCGGACCCCGAGACCGGGGGCTACACCGGCGGCTACGTGACGACCTTCGTCGGCTTCGCGCCGGCCGACGACCCGCAGTACGTGGTGGCCGTGGACCTCGAGCGCCCCACCGGAGGCGCCGAGGGCGGGCCCGCCGCCCCGGTCTTCGCCGACATCATGCGGTACGCGCTCACCGCGGACGGCGTCGTCCCGTCGGGGACGGCGCGGCCCGAGTTCGAGCTCGTCCACGCGCCCTGACGGCGGGACTCCGCACCGGGGCCGTGGCGCGGTGACACGGCCAGGACACCCCTCGCCGGTAGATTGGAGCCCTGTGACCCCGACCGACGCCGGGGCGGCTCCCCGGCCCGTGGGGAACCGCCCGCGCACCCTGCGCCCCGTGCCGCTCCCGGAGCTCGCCGACCTGGTCGGCCGGCCGGTGAGCGGGGCTCCCGGGACGGGCGCCGGGACCCAGGTCACCGGGCTCACCCTGGCCTCCTCCGACGTCCGGCCCGGGGATCTCTACGCCGCGCTGCCCGGCGCCCGCACGCACGGTGTCCGGTACGTCGCCGAGGCCGTCGAGCGGGGCGCCGTCGCGGTCCTCACCGATCCCTCCGGGCGCGCGGATGCCGCCGCGACCGGCCTGCCGGTGTACGTCGTCGACGATCCCCGCGCGCTCCTCGGGACGCTCGCCGACCGCGTGTACGGCCGGCCCAGCGAGCGGGTGCCGGTCATCGGCATCACCGGCACCAACGGCAAGACGACGACGGCCTACCTGGTCGAGGCGGGACTGGCCGCGGCCGGCCGGGCCACCGGCCTGATCGGGACGGTGCAGACGCAGACCCGCTCGGCCGACGGGACGGTGACGGCGCTGCCCAGCGTGCGCACCACCCCCGAGGCGCCCGCGGTGCACGCCCTGCTGGCGGCCATGGCCGAGGCGGGCGCGGCGACGGTGGTCATGGAGGTCTCCAGCCACGCGCTGGTCCTGGGCCGGGTGGGCGGCGTGCGGTTCGCCGCCGCCGGTTTCACCAACCTGGGCCGCGACCACCTCGACTTCCACGGTGACCTGGCGGAGTACTTCCGGGCCAAGTCGCTGCTCTTCGACGGGCGGGCCGCCGCCGAGGTGGTGGACGTCGACGACGAGCACGGCCGCCGCCTGCTCGACCGCCCCGGGCGCCCGCGCCCGGTCACCGTCTCCTCCCTCGGCGCGGACGCCGACTGGCGGGCCGAGGACGTGGCCACCGCGGACGACGGCGGCTCCACCTTCACGCTGCACGGCCCGGGAGGGCTGCGGCGCAGCGCCCGGGTGCGGCTGCCCGGACGGTTCAACGTGGCCAACGCCGTGCTGGCGGTCGCGCTCCTCGACGCCGTCGGTGTGGGCGTGGACGCCGCGCTGGAGGGCATCGCGAACACCGTCGTCCCCGGCCGGATGGAGCCGGTGGACGCCGGCCAGTCGTTCGTCGCCGTCGTCGACTACGCGCACACCCCGGACGCCGTCACGACCGCGCTCGACGCGCTGCGCGCGGCGACGTCCGGCCGGCTCGTCACGGTGCTCGGCTGCGGTGGCGACCGCGACCCCGGCAAGCGGGCGGGCATGGGCGCGGCGGCCGCGGCCGGCAGCGACGTGCTGGTCGTCACCGACGACAACCCGCGGTCGGAGGACCCCGCCGCGATCCGGGCGGCCATGATGTCCGGCGTGCTCCAGGTGCCCGAGCGGGAACGCGCCGACGTCCGCGAGATCGGCGACCGGCGTGCGGCGATCGCCGCCGCGGTCGCGCTGGCCGGCCCCGGCGACGCCGTGCTCGTGGCCGGCAAGGGGCACGAGACGGGGCAGGAGATCGCCGGCACCGTGCACCCCTTCGACGACCGCGCGGTCCTCCGCGAGGTCCTCGGGGAGCTCCGGTGATCCGGCTGACCCCCGCCGAGGTCGCGGACCTGACCGGCGGCGAGCTCACCGGCGGCCCGGGCACGCCGGTGACCGGGGCCGTCACGGTGGACTCCCGCACGGCCGGTCCGGGGGACCTGTTCGTGGCGATCCCCGGGGAGCGGGTCGACGGGCACGACTTCCTCGGCGCCGCCGCGGCCGCCGGTGCCGCAGCCGCCCTGTGCAGCCGGCCCGACCCGGCCCTGCCCTGCGTGCTGGTCGACGACCCCGTCGCCGCGCTCGGCCGGCTGGCCGCCGGGGTGCACGCCCGGCTCGCCGCGGCCGGGCTGGTGACGCTGGGGCTCACCGGCTCGTCGGGCAAGACCTCGACCAAGGACCTGCTCGGCCAGGTGCTGGCCGCCGCGGGGGAGACGGTCAGCCCGCCCGGGTCCTACAACAACGACATCGGCCTCCCGCTCACCGCGCTGTCTGCCGACGAGCGCACCAGGTTCCTCGTGCTCGAGCTCGGCGCCCGCGGTCTCGGGCACATCGCCAGGCTGTGCGGCATCGCCCGGCCCGACATCGGCGTGGTGCTCAACGTCGGCTCGGCGCACATGGGGGAGTTCGGCAGCCCCGAGGTCATCGCGCAGGCCAAGGGCGAGTTGGTCGAGGCGCTGCCCGACGGCGGTACCGCCGTGCTGAACGCCGACGACCCCCGCGTCCTGGGCATGGCGTCCCGGACCCGCGCCCGGGTGGTCACCACCGGTCGGTCGCCGGAGGCCGACGTCCGCGCCACCGACGTCGCGCTGGACGAGACCGCTCGCGCCCGGTTCACCCTCGTCGCCGGCGGCGAGGAGCACCCGGTGGCGCTGCGGGTGGTCGGCGAGCACCAGGTGGCCAACGCGCTCTCGGCGGCCGCCGCGGCGCTCGCTGCCGGCCTGGCACCGGGTCAGGTCGCCGGCGCGCTGTCCGCCGCCGAGCCGCGCAGCCGCTGGCGCATGGAGGTCCAGCGCCGGGCCGACGGCGTCACCGTCGTCAACGACGCGTACAACGCCAACCCCGAGTCGATGCGGGCGGCGCTGGCCGCGCTCACCGGCATGCCCGCCACCCGGCGGGTCGCCGTGCTCGGCGGGATGGCCGAGCTGGGGGCCGACGCGGTCGCCGAGCACGTCCGGCTGGGCCGCGACGTCGCGGCCGCCGGGATCGACCTGGTCGTGGCCGTGGGCCCCGACGCGGCAGGGATCGCCGACGGTGCGGCCGAGGCCGGGCTGGGCGCAGGAGAGGAGTCGGTGCTCGTGCCGGATCGGGCCGCTGCCCACCAGGTGCTGGCGGAGGTGCTGCGCCCCGGGGACGTCGTCCTCGTCAAGGCCAGCCGCTCCTACGCGCTGGAACTGCTCGCCGCCGACCTCCTCGACGAGGGGAGCGACGCATGAGGAGCGTCCTCATCGCCGCCGGCGTCGGTCTGATCCTCTCCATCCTCCTCACGCCGATCGCCATCCGCGCCTTCCGCCGCCAGGGGCTCGGCCAGGAGATCCGCGACGACGGCCCCGAGAGCCACCTGTCCAAGAAGGGCACGCCCACGATGGGCGGCACGGTGATCGTGAGCGCCACCGTGATCGGCTACGTCGCCGCCCACCTGGTGTTCGTCGGCGACGACGGGTGGGGGTTCACCGCCACCGGCCTGCTGCTGCTGTTCCTCATGGTCGGCATGGGCACCGTCGGCTTCCTCGACGACTACCTGAAGATCCGGCACCGCCGCAGCCTGGGGCTGAACAAGACCGCCAAGCTGGTCGGGCAGCTCGTCGTCGGCGTGACCTTCGCGATCCTGGCGATCAACTTCCCGAGCAACGGGCTGACCCCCGCCTCGACGGTCGTCTCCTACGTCCGCGACATCGAGCCGCTGACGCTCGGGGCGATCGGGTTCGTCCTCCTGGCGTACCTGTTCATCGCCGGCTTCTCCAACGCGGTCAACCTCACCGACGGCCTCGACGGCCTGGCCGCCGGTGCCTCGGCCATGGTGCTGGCGTCCTACATCGTCATCTCGTTCTGGCAGTTCACCCACGACTGCGCCCGGGAGGCCCTGGCCGGCTGCTACGAGGTGCGCGACCCGCTCGACATCACCCTGGTCGCCGCCGCCGGCATGGGCGCCTGCCTGGGCTTCCTGTGGTGGAACACCAGCCCGGCGCGGATCTTCATGGGCGACACCGGCTCGCTGGCCCTCGGCGGCCTGATCGCCGGGCTGGCGATCGTCACCCGCACGGAGCTCCTCCTGGTCGTCCTCGGCGGGCTGTTCGTCGCCGTCACGCTGTCGGTCGTCATCCAGGTCGCGTTCTTCCGGGCCACCCGCCGCCGGGTCTTCCGGATGGCTCCGCTGCACCACCACTTCGAGCTGGCGGGCTGGACGGAGAACACGGTGATCGTGCGCTTCTGGCTGGTCACCGGCATGGCGGTGGCGTTCGGCCTGGGGCTCTTCTACGCCGACTGGCTCTCCTTCGCGGGGCTCTGACGGTGGCCGACCTGCGCGGCGCCGCCGTCCTCGTCGCCGGGCTGGGGGTGTCCGGCGCCGCCGCGGCGCGGGTGCTGCTCGACGCCGGCGCCGTCGTCTCGCTGACCGACGCCGCCGAGCGGCCCGTCGTCGCCGAGCTCACCGCCGCCGGCGCGACCTGGCTCGGCGAGGTGGGCGCCGTTCCCGAGGGCACCGACCTCGTCGTCACCTCACCCGGCTGGCGCCCCGACGCGCCGCTGCTGGCCGACGCCGCGCGCCGCGGCGTCGAGGTGGTGGGGGAGCCGGAGCTGGCCTGGCGGCTGCGGATCGCGGGGCCGGACGGCGCCCCGGCTCCCTGGCTCGCCGTCACGGGCACCAACGGCAAGACGACGACGGTCACCATGCTCGAGGCGATCCTGCTGGCCGCCGGGCGGCGCGCGGTGGCCGCCGGCAACGTGGGCCGCCCGCTGGTCGAGGTGGTCACCGCCCGCGACCCCGACGGGACGCCGAGCGTGGACACCGTCGCCGTCGAGCTGTCCAGCTTCCAGCTGCACTGGTCCTCCTCGCTGGCGCCGGTCGCGGCGGCAGTGCTCAACGTGGCCGACGACCACACCGACTGGCACGGCTCCTTCGCCGCCTACCGCGACGCCAAGGCGCGCATCCTCGAGCGCGCGCCGGTCGCGGTCGCCGACGCGGGCGACCCCGTCGCCGCGGCGCTGGTCGCCGCCCACCCGCACCCGGTGACGGTGACCCTGGGGGAGCCGAGGCCCGGTCAGCTGGGCGTCCGGGACGGCGCCCTGGTCGACCGCGCCTTCGCCGCGGACCCCGCCGGCGAGGTGCTGCTGGAGGCGGGCGGCCTGCAGGTGCCGGGCCCGCACAACACCGTCAACGCCCTCGCCGCCGCCGCGCTGGCCCGCGCCGCCGGCGTGCCCGCGGAGGCCGTCGGCCGGGGCCTGGCCGGCTTCCGCGGCGGCGCGCACCGCAACGTGCTGGTCGGCACCGTCGACGGGGTCGACTACGTGGACGACAGCAAGGCGACCAACCCGCACGCCGCTGGCGCCTCGCTGGCGTCCTACCCGCGCGTGGTGTGGATCGCCGGCGGGCTGCTGAAGGGCGCCGACGTCGACCCGCTGGTGGCCGCCGTCGCCTCCCGGCTGGCCGGAGTGGTGCTCCTCGGCCGTGACCGCGGCCTCTTCGCCGCAGCACTCGCGCGACACGCCCCCACGGTCCCCGTCGTCACGGTCGTCAGCGGCGACGATGGTGGGATGGATGGGACCGGTGTGACGGCAGAGGCGACGACGGCGCGCGTGGTCGCCGCGGCCCGCGAGCTCGCGCGCCCCGGCGACACGGTGCTGCTCGCCCCGGCCGCCGCCTCCATGGACGTCTACCGCGACTACGCCCACCGCGGCGACGCGTTCGCCGACGCGGTACGGGCGCTGGGCTGACCTCCGCATGACGACGACGGAGACCCGCCCCCGGCCCGCGCGCGGTCCCGTGCGGCGTCCCGCGCGCGCCGACACCGGGGACCGGCCCAGCCGGGCCTGGTCCGGACCCGCGTGGCTGGACGGCCCGATGACCAGCTGCCACCTGGTGCTCGGCGCCGCCGGCCTGCTGCTGCTCATCGGCCTGACCATGGTCTTCTCCGCCTCCGCGATCGACGCGGCGCTGTCCCAGCAGCCGGCCTGGGCGCCGGGGTTCAAGCAGCTGGTGCTCGCCTGCGTCGGGATCGTGGCGATGGTCGTGGTCATGCGGCTCCCGGTGGCGCTGCTGCGGCGGTGGGCGCCCATCGGGCTGCTCGTCGTGGCGGCCCTGCTGCTCCTCGTGCTCATCCCGGGGATCGGCCAGCAGCGCAACGGCGCCCGGCAGTGGATCTCGCTCGGGTTCACCGACTTCCAGCCCTCCGAGCTGGGCAAGCTCGTCTTCGCGCTGTGGGGCGCGCACGTGCTGGCCCTGCGCGAGCGCTACCTGACGACGAAGTCGCTGCTCGTCCCGGTGCTGCCGGTGTTCGGCGTCCTGTCGTTCCTGCTCATCCTGGAGCCCGACTTCGGCGGCGTGGTCACGCTCGGCCTGGTGCTCGTCGGGCTGCTGTGGGCCGGTGGGATGCCGCTGCGCTGGTTCGCCGCGCTCCTCGGCGTCGCAGCTGTGCTGACCGCCGTCCTGGTGGCGGTCGCGCCCTACCGGATGGCCCGGATCACCTCGTTCCTGGACCCCTTCGCCGACCCCACCGCCGGTGGCTTCCAGGCCATCCGGGGTTTCTACGCCCTCGCGACCGGCGGCTGGTCCGGCGTGGGGCTGGGCAACAGCGCGATGAAGTGGAACATCCTCCCCGAGGCGGAGACCGACTACATCTTCGCGATCATCGGCGAGGAGCTCGGCTTCCTCGGCTGCCTGGTGGTCATCACCCTCTACGGCGTGCTGGCCTACGCGGGCTTCCGCATCGCCCGCCGGGCGGCCGACAGGTTCGTGCAGCTCGCTAGCGCCGCCATCACCGTGTGGCTCGTCGGCCAGGCGACGATGAACATGGGCTACGTGGTCGGTCTGCTGCCGGTGACCGGCGTGACGCTCCCGCTCATCTCGGCGGGCGGCACGTCGCTGATCCTCACCCTCGTCGTCATCGGGCTGCTCGCGCGGTTCGCCTGCTCGGAGCCGGCCGCGGTCGAGTCCCTGCGCTCTCGCGACCGCTCCCGGCTGTCCCGGCTGCTGCTGCCCGCCCCGGCGGCGGCCGTCGAGCCGGTCCGCCCGCGCCGCCGGCCGGAGGAGCGCGCC
>NZ_LWUA01000017.1 GCF_005222955.1 Blastococcus sp. CCUG 61487
GTTTTCAGGCGCCGTCGACACGCGGTGGCCCGCGAACGAGCAATCGCTCCTCTGGGCAATGTGGTGCCGAGGCACGCGTAAGGCACGGCGCTCGCTTGGGATGCCGCTGACCAGCCACGTTGACGCCTGGAGTGCCAGCCTTCCAAGCTGGCCATGCCGGTTCGATCCCGGTCACCCGCTCCACCAGCTCGCAGCCCGGTCGGCTCCCGGCACCTGCGGGGACCCGGTCACGTCGTCTTGGCGATGAAGTCCACGAGGACGCGCGCCAGCTCGGGGCCACGGTCCTCCTGGAGGAAGTGGCCTGCGCCCTCGATGGTGACGTGGGGCTGCCCCGCCGCACCGGGGACCTTGGCCCGGAAGGGCGCATCACCCCCGCGCGTCACCGGGTCGCTGTCGCTGAACGTCAGCAGGAACGGGCGGTCGAACTGCTCCAGCACCCGCCAGGCGGCCTCGTTGTCGGCTCCGGCCGGATCCGTCCGGCTGGTCGGCACGAGCGCCGGGAAGATCCGGGCCCCGGCCTTGTACGAGTCGTCCGGGAACGGCGCGTCGTAGGCGGCGACGACGTCGGCGGGCAGATCGGTGGTGCAGCCACCGTCGACGATGTTCCCGACGGGGAACACCTCGGTGGTCCGGGCGAACCGCTGCCACGCCAGGAACGCCTCGGTGGGCGTTCCGTGGCCGGTCGGCAGGCCGGTGTTGCCGATGGCGACCCGGGCGAACCGGTCCGGCTCGGCGGCGACGAGCCGGAGCCCCACCAACCCGCCCCAGTCCTGCCCGAAGAAGGTGATGTCGCGAAGGTCGAGCGTGTCGAACAGGAGCCTGCGCATCCACTCGACGTGGCGGGCGTAGGTGTAGTCGGACTGCTCGGTGGGCTTGTCGCTGCGACCGAATCCGACGAGATCCGGTGCGACGACTCGATGACCCGCATCGACGAGCGCCGGGATCATGTGCCGGTACAGGTAGCACCAGGACGGTTCGCCGTGCATCAGCAGCACCGGCGCGGCATCGGCGGGCCCCTCGTCGAGGTGGTGGACGCGCAAGGTGCCCCCGTCGCCGTCGTCGATGTCGGCGTAGTGGGGAGCGAAGGGGAAGTCGGGCAGGCCGGCGCAGCGGTCGTCGGGGGTCCGGACGGTTTCCATGTGCCGATCCGACACTATCGAGAGTTTTACTGTCAATAGATTCTGCGTCCACTACTCGCACAACCTCGGCGATGCCGTAATCTCACGCTCCGTGAGCACTGACGAGGTGGTGAGGGTCGACGGACGGACGGCACGACGGGAACGCAACCGTGCCGCGGTCATCGATGCTCTGCTCGGCCTGATCGACGAGAGCCACGTCGCTCCGTCGACCGACGAGATCGCCGAGCGGGCAGGCGTGTCGGTGTCCTCGTTGTTCCGCTACTTCGAGAGCCTCGACGACCTGCAGGAGCAGACCATCGAGCGGCACTTCGAGCGCTTCGCTCCGCTGTTCGAGATCCCGACCATCGGCGCAGGGCCGCTCGCCGACCGGATCGATCGACTGGTCGACGCCCGAACCACGTTGTACCGCTCGATCGCCCCCGTCGCCCGGCTCGCTCGCTCGCGGGCACTCGACAACCCGCGACTGGCCGGAACGCTGGTCGAGGTGCGGGCCAGGTTCACCCGCCAGCTCCGCGACCACTTCGCGCCCGAGCTGGCGGCGCTCCCCCGCGCGAGCGGCAACGACCTCGTCGCCCTCGTCGACACGCTGACGTCCTTCGAGTCCTGGGACCTGGTGCGCACGACCCACGGCTACTCCGAGCGCCTGGTCCGCCGGGCGTGGCACGCCGGAGTCTCCGGACTGATCGATTCGTTCGCCCCGAACCGGCCCTGAGCACCCGAGCGTCCGGGCGCACCGTCAGCGCCGGCGGGTCAGCGAGCCCCTGACACCGCCGTCGCGTGGACCTCGACGCGGTGGAGGTCGTCGCCCAGCTCGATCGCCCCGTCGAAGTGCGCGGCAGCGAGCGCCTTCCAGTCCTCGCCACCCCCGGGCGGGATCGCGGGGACGTAGTGGGTCATCACCAGCGTCGCCACGCCCGCGCGCTGCGCGGTCCGCGCGGCCTCCTCGGGCGAGGAGTGGTAGTCCCGGATGTCCTTCATGCGCTCGAGCGGGATGGTCCCGATGACGTCCTTGCGGATGACGGTGTGCACCAGCGCCTGCGCCCCGGCGCACAGCCGGTCGAGCCCGTCGCACGGCACGGTGTCGCCGGCGGTGACGACCGAGGCGCCCGCCTGGTCGAACCGGAACCCGACCGTGGGGTGCACGGGGCGGTGGTCGGTGGGCGCGCAGGCGACCTCCACCGCGCCACCGAGGTCGATCGCCCCGTCGTCCACCTCGATCACCGAGACCGGCGGGAAGCCGTAGGCGAGGTCGTCGTGGTGGTCGATGCGGTAGCCGATGTCGGGGCCGAGTGCCGCGACGATGTGGTCGACCACCTCCCGGGTGCCCACCGGACCGACGATGGTGAGCGGCGACGGCTCGAAGGTCATGACCCAGCGCGACGTGATGACGTCGTTGAGATCGGTGAGGTGATCGCTGTGGAGGTGGGTGAGCAGCACGGCCGTCAGGTCCCCCACGCCGACCCCGGCCGCGGCCAGGCGCATCATCACTCCGCGCCCGGCGTCGACGAGGTAGTGCTCACCTGCTCCGGAGATCAGCGTGGCCGGCCCGGCGCGGTGCGGATCCGGGATCGGACTACCGGTGCCCAGCAGCGTGATGGTCAGCATGGGGTCGTTCCTCCGACGGTCGGGCGGGTCACTGGCGGGACATCTCGGCGGCGGCCTCGGCCTCGGCCGTGCCGGGCGCCGGGCGGGCGATGAGCTGGATCTCGATCTCGTGCAGCTTCCCGGCGAAGGGGAAGGGCGCCTCGTACCGGCTGGACACCGCAGACCCGTGGTCGAACGCGATGCTGGGACCGACGGACGAGATCATCCGCATGTACAGCTGCGTGTCGCCCCGGCCGGCGTCGACGCCGTCGATCGCGAGCTCGATCCAGCCGGTCCGGCCCTCGCCGCGGCGGAACCGGGCGGTGAGCACCGACTCGCCCACGGGGACGGGGATGTCGGATTCGACGATGGTGTGGTCGTCGAAGGCGTTGTAGTCGACGACGAGCCGGTCGTCCTGCACGAACACCGAGATGCCCGAGTTCTCGGTGCCGGTGGCGAAGAGGACCCCCTCCTCGCCCGCCGCCCGGGTCACCCGCGCGGTCAGGTCGAAGCTCCGTCCGCCGATGGCGGCCGCCGCCTGGCTCGGGAGCGGGGACATCGGCGGGCGGTAGACGTAGCGCTTGCTCGGCGGGTGGGGCGAGTGCTCGCGGAAGCGGGCCCCGAACAGCTCGATCGAGCGGTCGTCCAGCGGGAGCACGCCGTGGCGATCGGCCTCGTCCCACCACAGCTGGATCAGCTCGGCCAGCCTGCCGGGATCGGCCTCGGCCAGGTCGTCGCACTCGGAGGGATCGACCGACAGGTCGTAGAGCTCCCACGTCTCGGCGTCGTAGTCGGCGCCCGGCGTGTGCTTCTGCACCGCCTTCCACCTGCCGGACACCAGCGCGCGGCTGCCGGCCATCTCGAAGTACTGCAGGGAGTTGCTGGCCGGCGCGTCCGGATCGTCGAAGACGTGGTCGAACGGGTGGCCGGTGACCGGGAGCTGCTCGATGCCGCGGTAGGTCTCGGGAGGTGTCACGCCGAGCAGCGAGTAGACGGTCGGGACGATGTCGGCGACATAGGTGAACTGGACTGGTGCCGCTTCGCCCCCCGCTGCGCGGCATCGATGCCGGCCGGCCAGTGCACGACCATCGGGACGTGGACGCCGCCCTCGTGAGTGTTCTGCTTGTACCACTTGAACGGCGAGTTGCCGGTCTGGGCCCAGCCCCACGGGTAGTTGGTGTGGCTGTGCGGTCCGCCGATGTCGTCGATGCGCTGCACGGCGGTGTCGGCCGTCTCGACGATCCCGTTGAAGAACTTCATCTCGTGCATGACGCCGAAGGGCCCACCCTCCTGCGAGGCCCCGTTGTCGGCGAGGACGACCAGGATGGTGTTGTCGAGCCGCCCCATCTCGCGCAGCCCGTCGACCAGGCGGCCGATCTGGTCGTCGGCGTGATCGAGGAACGCGGCGAAGGCCTCCTGCAGCCGGGCGTTGAGCCGCTGCTGGTTCTCGGACAGGTCGTCCCACGGTTCGACGCCCGGGTTGCGCGGGGCGAGCTCGGTGAACTCGCGGATCACCCCGAGCTCGACCTGCCGGGCGAACCAGCGCTCGCGGACCACGTCCCACCCCTCGTCGTACCTCCCGCGGTACTTGGCCAGGTACTCGGGTGGCGCCTGGTGCGGCGCGTGGGTGGCACCCAGGGGCAGGTAGGCGAAGAACGGCCGGTCGGGGCGCACGCCCGTGCTGTCGGAGATCATCGCCAGCAGCCGGTCGACGAGGTCCTCGCTGAGGTGGTAGCCCTCGGTGCCACCCGAGGACCTCGGCGGCTCGACGGGGTGGTTGTCGGCCACGAGGTCCGGGTGGAACTGGTCGGTCTCACCCTCGAGGAAGCCGTAGAAGCGATCGAACCCCCGAGCCAGCGGCCACTGGTCGAAGGGGCCCGCGGCCGAGCACTGCTCCATCGGCGCGAGATGCCACTTCCCGGCGCAGAACGTGGCATACCCCTCGTCGCGCAGGACCTCCGCGATCGTGGCTGCGTGCGGGGTGATGTGGCCGAGCTGGTTGGGGAAACCGGTGCGGAAGTTCGACACGCTCCGCATCCCCACGGCGTGCTGCGCCCGGCCGGTCAGCAACGAGGCTCGGGTCGGCGAGCACAGCGGGGTGACGTGGAAGTTGGTGAACTGCAGTCCGTCGGCGGCCAGGGCGTCGATGTGGCGCGTGTCGATGTCGGAGCCGTAGCAGCCGAGCTGCGCGAAGCCGGTGTCGTCGAGCAGCACGATGACCACGTCGGGTGCGTCGGCGCCGGGATGGGGTGGCTCGTCGAACCACGCCTCCGAGTCGGCGATCGTGCGCCCGAGCGTGCCCTCGAACCGGGACGGCCTGACCACGACAGCCTCCTCGCACGGCTACAGTTTCTGGAAGTCGAACTCTCAGAACATCGCCAGACTTGCACCACCCCGCTGACCGCGTCAAGGTCCCCGACGTCGCTCGGCCCCGCGTCCGGTCCGCGGCGCGCGTTCCGGCCGTACGCTGCCGGCGTGACCTCCGATCGACCGGCTCGGGTCGAGGACGTCCACGAGTTCGCGCTGGGCATGCCGCACGTGACCGTCGTCCACGGTGGCAGCGGCAACCCCGTCTACCAGGTGGGCGGCAAGTCCTTCGTCTTCTTCCGCACCCCGCGGCCGGACGCCGTCGACGCCGCCGGGGAACGCCTCCGCGACGTGATCGTCTTCTGGGTCGAGTCGGAGGCGGACAAGCTGGCGCTGGTCCAGGACGCGACGACGCCGTTCTTCACCACCCCGCACTTCGACGGGCATCCCTCCGTGCTGGTGCAGGCGAGCCGGCTCGAGGAGATCAGCCGGCAGGAACTGGCCGAACTCGTGCAGGACGCCTGGCTCGCCCAGGCCTCCCCCCGCCGGAGAGCTGCCTGGCTCGCGGAGCACACCGCGGACGAGGTGCCGTGATGGGCGGGCCCTCCGCCGCCGACGCCGGGATCCGCATGGGCACGCCGCGGGGCCGCTGGGTGCTGCTCGCGACGGTCCTCGGTTCGGGCATCGCCTTCCTGGACGCGACGGTGGTCAACGTCGCCCTGGAGCGGATCGGGGCCGACCTCGGCGCCGACTTCGCCGGACTGCAGTGGACGGTGAACGCCTACACGCTCACGCTCTCGGCGCTCATCCTGCTCGGCGGCTCGCTCAGCGACAGGTACGGGCGACGTCGGATCTTCGTCATCGGGGTGAGCTGGTTCGCGCTCGCCTCGCTGCTCTGCGGACTGGCCCCCAACATCGAGACCCTCGTCGCGGCCCGCGCCCTGCAGGGCGTGGGCGGTGCGCTGCTCACCCCCGGCAGCCTGGCCATCATCTCCGCGACCTTCGCCGCGGACGACCGCGCCGCGGCGGTGGGCGCCTGGTCGGGTCTGTCGGGGGTGGCGACGGCGGCCGGTCCCTTCCTGGGGGGCTGGCTGGTCGAGTGGAACTGGCGGGCGGTCTTCCTCGTCAACCTGCCGCTGGCCGCGCTGGTGATCGCGGTCGCGGCCCGGCACGTGCCGGAGACGCGCGACCCGGAGGCCGCACCGAAGCTGGACTGGGCCGGGACGGCGCTGGTCGGTCTCGGGCTCGGCGCCCTCACCTACGCCCTGACCTCGGCCGGCGGGACCGGCACCGGGCCGGGGGTGTGGCTCTGGGGTGCCACCGGGTGCCTGGCCCTGGCCGCCTTCGTGGTGGTGGAGCGGAGGTCCCGCCATCCGCTCGTGCCGCCGCGCCTGTTCGCCGACCGGCAGTTCACCGCCGTCAACGTCGTGACGCTGTTCGTCTACGCCGCGCTCGGCGCCCTCTCCGTCCTGCTCGTCCTGCAGCTCCAGGTGGTCTCCGGGTTCAGCCCGCTGCTCGCCGGCAGCGCGCTGCTGCCGGTCACGCTGCTGATGCTGCTCTTCTCCGCGCAGGTCGGCGCGCTGGCCCAGCGGATCGGACCGCGAGCCCTGCTCACCACGGGGCCGCTGGTCGCCGCAGCGGGCGTGCTGCTGATGCTGCGGATCGACGCCGACGCCTCGTACGTGCGCGACGTGCTGCCGCCGGCGATCCTGTTCGGCGCCGGCCTCACCCTGCTGGTCGCTCCGCTCACCGCGACGGTGCTGGACTCCGCCGAGGACCGGCACGCGGGGGTCGCCTCCGGCGTCAACAACGCCGTCGCCCGCGCCGCCGGGCTGCTCGCCGTGGCCCTCGTCCCGGTGGTCGCCGGGATCGGCGGCGACGACTACCGCGACCCGACGGCGTTCGCCGCCGGCTTCCGCATCGCGCTGTTCGTGCTGGCCGGGCTGCTGCTGGTCGGCGCCGCGGTGTCGGCCGCGTTCGTCCGCCGCCCCCTCGGCGACGCTCCGCCGGCCGGCGACGCCGGACCCCACGACCACGGCCGGGTCAGGATGGAGGAGTGCCTGCACTGCGGGGTGGTCGGCCCCGCGGTGCACCCCCCTGACGCCGACCCGGGGTGACGGTGCTCAATCGAGGGACGACGGCAGGCCCAGCTTCCCGAACAGCCCCGTCCCGAGGTCGAGGAAGCTGGAGATGTGGGCGACCCGCCCGTCTCTGATCTCCAGCACGTGCAGGCCCCACGGCTCGTGACCACCACCCGCGCGGCGCCGGTACTGCGCGACCGCCGGCGCGCCGTTGGCCTCGGTCGGGATCAGCCGCGACCCCTCGCACTCGGCGCCCGGCCCGCGCATCCAGGCGCCGATGTCCGCCGCACCCCGGAGCCACATCTCGAAAGGGGGCATGTGCTGGGTGGCGTCCTCGTGCAGCAGCTGCACGAAGGCGTCGATGTCGTAGCGCTCGAACGCGTCCAGGTACCGGGCGAGGAGCCGGCGGTCGTCGTCGTCCAGGGCACGGGGCACGGGCCGGCCGTCGAGGTCGGCCAGCGTGGCCCGGGCGCGCTGCAACGCGCTGTTGACCGAGGCCACCGTCGTGGCTAGCAGGGTGGCGACCTCCTCGGCCTTCCAGCGCAGCACCTCGCGGAGGATCAGCACCGCACGCTGCCGCGGGGGCAGGTGCTGCAGGGCCGCGACGAATGCCAGCCGCACCGACTCGCGGGCCACCGCCTGCTCGGCGGGATCGCCGTCCTCCGGCAGCACCTGGCGGTCGAGCATCGGCTCGACCCACGCCGTCATCGGGCGACGGCCGGCCAGCGAGGCCGGCACGGGCGGGTACGGATCGCCAGCCAGGTCCATCGGCAGCGCCCGACGCTGCCGCCCGCCCAGCTGGTCGAGGCAGACGTTGGTCGCGATCCGGTACAGCCACGAGCGCAGCGCCGACCTGCCCTCGAAGTCCGCCAGCCCGCGCCAGGCGCGCACCATCGTCTCCTGCACCGCGTCCTCGGCGTCGAAGATCGACCCGAGCATCCGGTAGCAGTAGCCGGTGAGCTCGCGGCGGTGCTCGAGGAGCCGCGGGTCGAGCTGGTCTGTGGGTCCGAGGGCCACGCTGGTCACGGGCTGTCCACTCCTCCGGTCGGTGTGCGGATCAGCACACCACAGGGGTCCGACGGAACGGGAGGGCCGACGGTCTCACTGGTAGGAGATCAGCGACGGCAGCGGGACCACCTGCTCGACAGTCTCCTCCGGCGTGAGCATCGGGGCGTCCTCGTCGTAGAAGTTCTTCCAGCCCCAGGCCAGTCGCTCCGGCGCGTTCTCCCGCAGCCTGCTCCACGTCGCCTGCTTGTCGCCCTGGCTGCCCTGGCCGTCGGCGTGGACCATCACGGCCAGCTCGTCGCGGCCGGTGTCCAGCCGCTCGCGGCCCGGCAGCATGTCGGGTCGGAACTGGTGCAGGACCAGCAGCTTCTGCGGCAGCAGCTCGTCCCGGGTCAGGTCGGCCAGCCAGGTGACGACGGCGTTGACCTCCTCGACGTCCACCGAGCCGATCTGCGTCAGGTGCACCTGGTCCGGCTCGAGCCGCCACTCCGGGTCCAGCGCCAGCCCGACGTGCGGCAGCTCCAGCAGCGAGCGGTACCGCTCGGCCTGCGTGACGAAGTCGGTGCGGCCCGGCTGCAGGTCCAACAGCACGTAGAGCCCGGCCGCACCGGCCTCCTCGACCCAGGGTCGCAGCATCTCGGGATCGGCCTCGTTGGAGTAGTCGCCGTCCGGACCCGCGGCCGTCGACGCCACCGTCGCGATGATCTCGAAGGCCGGGACCATCCGGGCGTCGACCAGCTGCTCGTAGGGGGCCGCGTGGTCGCGGGCGCGCTGGATCGCCTGCTCGAGGGGCTGCTCCCCCAGCACGCCCAGAGCTCCGGTGCCGGGATGTCCGTAGAGGGCGACGAGGAAGCGGCCGGGGAACATCAGCTGGCCGCCTCCCGGCAGCTCGACGCCGGTGCCGGCGGTCGCCAGCTTCCAGTCGAGTCCGTCCTCCGCGGCCAGGTCGGCACCGAGCGCCACGACCGACTCGGTGGCGTCGTCGGCGAGCGCCGTCCGCGCCGCCTCGGACCCGCGCGGGTCGGTCGTCCCGTCGAGCACGACGACACGGGCGCCGGCCGCGCGAGCGGTCGCCACCGCCGCCACGGCGTCGTCGTCCCCCGCGACGAGGACCACGGTCTCGTCGCGGGCATCGCCGCGGCCCATCTCCGGAAGCTCGTCGACGTCGTCCTGGCCGCCTGCCTCGGAGCCCTCGGGGACCAGCGCCGCCGGCTCGTCGCCGTCCAGCGCGGCGACGGCGTCGAGCCCGCCGTCGTCCGGGACCGGGCCGGCCTCGTCCAGCGAGAGTCCCGTGGCCTGGGCCACGGCGTCGGGCGTCGCGGGCACCCGCACCACGTCGGGGCCGTCCTCTCCGACCTCGCCCTCCGCAGCACCGACGGCGAGCAGCGCGTCGGCGTCGAGCCGGTCCAGCTCGTCGGCCAGCCCGTCGCCCTCCAGCAGCAGCGGAGCACCGAGCCCCACCGCGGCTGACGCTGCCAGGAGTACGCCCGCCCGGTCGTCCTCCCGGGCGGTCACGACGACCGGCGAGCTCTCGAAGAGCAGGCCGCTCGTACCGAGCGCCAGCTCGGCCGGGTCGTCCCCCGGCAGCGTCGTCAGCGGCTCGGTCGGCGACGACGTCTCCGCGGCGGCGCTGCGCTCGGGAGGCGACCCGTCGCGCTCGGCCTCGCTGCTGCAGCCGGCCACGACCAGTGCCACGGCCACGGCGAGCGGCAGTGCACGCGCGCGCACGTCATCCCCCCTCGCCGTCGTCGGCCCGCCCGTGCGGACGTGCTCCGGACCGACCATAGGCGCGGTCAGCCGCGGCGCAGCGCCCGCTCCACGTTCTCGGCCATGCGCGTCAGGACCAGGACGGTCCGCTCGTACTCCTGCCGCGACAACCCATCGGCGGTGTGCCGGCGCACGCGGGTGACCGCCCGCAGGATCCGGTCGTGGACCGCCACTCCGTCAGCCGTGAGCCGCAGCAACCCGGCCCGGGGGCGGTCCACCCAGCCGCGGGCGGCCAGGTCGGTGAGGACGGCGGCGGTGTCACCGGGGACGTCGGCGAGCGAGGTGTGGACGTCGCTCTCCGGGACCGTCGCCTCCGCGAGCAGGTGGAGCACCTCCCAGTGGCGCCGGGTGAGCCCCTCGCCGGCCACGACGGCGTCCAGGGCCGATTCGAGCAGCGCATCGAGGCGCTTCACCCACCAGTCGATCCCCCGTTCGTCGTCCACGCGGGCATCCTGACAGCGGATCCGTCCCGCACAACCCGTTGGCGCCCCGGCCGTCCCGAGCGGTAGACCTGTCCGGTGCCCGACGACATCGCCGCCCAGCTCCGCCCGATCACGGCCGACGAGTGGCCGCGGTTCCTGCGCTCGATGTACTCGGTGTTCGGCGACGAGCCGACGGGTCAGTACGTCGACACCCCCAGTCCGGTGGCCGAGCTGGACAGGTCCCTGGCGCTCTGGGACGGCGACCGCGTCGTCGCGACGGCGGGCCTCTACAGCCTCGAGCTCACCGTCCCCGGGAGCACGGTCCCGTGCGCGGGGGTCACCTGGATCACCGTGTCGCCGACCCACCGCCGTCGCGGCGTCCTCACCGCGATCATGCGTCGCCAGCTCGACGACGTGCGGGCGGCGCAGCGAGAGCCGGTCGCCGCCCTCTGGGCGGCCGAGGCGGGGATCTACGGCCGGTTCGGCTACGCCCCGGCCTCCTGGCGCGGCGGGTGGAGCGGCCAGACCGGCCGGCTACGGCTGCGTCGAGACGCCGGCACCGGCACCGGCGCCGTCCGCCCGGTCGAGCGCGACGAGTTCCGCACCGCCGCTGCCGGTCTGCACGAGCAGCTCCGCCGCTGGGTGCCGGGCAACATGGCCCGTGACGAGCGCTGGTGGGACAGGCTGCTCTCCGACGAGCCCGAGCACCGGCACGGGTGGTCGCCCCAGCACCTGCTGGTGCACACTGAGGACGACGGGACGCCCACCGGCTACGCCATGTACCGACGCCGGCAGCGGTGGAACGACGAGGGCGAGCCCGAGGGCCGGATCCGCGTCGGCGAGGTGCGCTCCACCACGCCCGCCGCGTACGCCGCCCTGTGGAGCTACCTGCTCTCCCTGGACCTGGTCCGCACCGTGGAGACGTCCATGGCCTCGGTGGACGATCCGCTGCGGCACCTGCTCCAGGACCCCCGGGCGCTGCACGCCAAGCCGGTCGACGCGCTCTGGGTCCGGGTGGTCGACGTCGGTCGGGCGCTGTCGGCCCGCCGCTACCCCGCGCCGGTGGAGCTGGTCTTCGAGGTGCGCGACGAGTTCTGCCCGGAGAACACGGGGCGCTGGCACCTGCGGGGCCACCCGGCCGGTGCGTACTGCGATCGCACCGACCGCGATCCCGACGTGGTGCTCGGCATCGAGGAGCTATCGGCTGTCTACCTGGGCGGGGTCTCGCTCGCGGGCCTGCACGCGGCCGGGCGGGTGACCGAGGTGAGCCCGGGCGCGGTCACCCAGGCGTCGACCGCGTTCGGCTGGCCGATCGCGCCCTGGTGCCCCGACGACTTCTGAGGGCTACCGACGCCCGCGCCGCTCAAGGGTGGTGCTGGGGCCCGGTCGGCTGGCCACCGGCCGGGCGGTGCCGGTCGCGCTCGTAGTCGCTGATCAGACCGATCCGGCGGACGTGCCGCTCGTCGCCGCTGAACGGTGTGCGGAGGAACTCCAGCACCAGCTCGGTGGCCTCCTCGACGCTGTGCTGCCGGGCGCCGATGGAGACGACGTTGGCGTCGTTGTGCTCGCGGGCGAGCTGCGCGGTGGCGGTGTTCCACACCAGCGCGGCGCGGACGCCGGGCACCTTGTTGGCCGCGATCTGCTCGCCGTTGCCGGAACCCCCGATGACGACGCCGAGAGAGCCTGGCTCGGTGACGGTCCGCTCCCCCACCTCGAAGCAGAACGGCGGGTAGTCGTCCTGGGCGTCGTACTCGTAGGCCCCGCAGTCGACGGGCTCGTGGCCGGCGTCGGCGAGCGCCTTCTTCAGGTGCTCCTTGAACTCGAGGCCGGCGTGGTCGGTACCGACGAAGACGCGCATGACGAGCAGTTTGACAGGGTGGCTCGCTGGCGGTGCCGGCGGTCGACGGCTGGAAGGGCCGCTGGGTCGGCGCCCTGCTCGACCTTCCTGCACCGGAAGTCCCGGACTTTCGGTGCAGGAAGTACGGGACTTCCGGTACCGAACGTGCGGGTCAGGAGCCGGTGAGTCGGCGGACGATCGACAGCGGCAGCATCTTCAGCAGCCGGGCCACCGGACGCCACGGCCACTCGGGCACGTAGCCCCGGACCGGCTCGCGCTCGACGACGGCGACCAGCGCGTCCACGCCCTTGTCCAGTCCCACGGTCAGCGGGCCGCGCCGTCCCTCGTTGATGTCGGTCGCGATGTAGCCGGGCAGGATCGCGGAGACGACGATCTGCGAGCCGTACACGTCGGAGCGGATGCCCTCGGCCAGCGAGTTCAGCGCCGCCTTGCTGGCGCCGTACGCGGTGCGCGTGCCGGGCATGCCGCGGATCGACGCGACGGAGGAGATCAGCACCAGGTGGCCGGCGCCCTGGTCGCGGAACAGCGCCATGGCCGCCTCGCACTGGGCGTGCGACCCGAGCACGTTGGTGTGCAGGACGGCGCGGTTGGCCGCGGCCTCGCCGGTGCCGACCGGACCGCCCTTGCCGATGCCCGCGTTGACGATCACCCGGTCGAAGCCGCCGAGCTCGTCGGCGAGCCGGGGCATGACCGTGGCGACCGAGTCCGGGTCGTCGACGTCCATCGCGGCGACCACCACCCGGATGCTGGGATGTGCGGCCAGCAGTTCGTCGCGCAGCGCCTCGAGCCGGTCGAGCCGGCGGGCGGTCAGCGCGAGGTCGCGGCCCATGGCGGCGAAGCGGCGGGCCATGCCCTGGCCGAGCCCGGCGCTGGCCCCGGAGATGAAGATCCGCTGACGGACGGGATGCGGCATCCGACCATCCTGCCGCACCCCGTCCATCCCCTGCTTTTCCGCGGAGAAGCAGCCTGCTTCTCCGCGGAAAAGCTGGCTACGAGCGGGTGAGCTGGAGGGTGTCGGCGGGGACGGAGTCCATGTCCGGGCCGCTCGTGCGGGTGCGCTTGAGCTCCCAGAAGTCCGGGAGGTTGGCCAGCAGGACCGCGCCGTCGAAGGCCTTGCCGGCGTCCTCGCCGGTGGGCACCTTGCTGATGACCGGGCCGAAGAACGCCACGCCGTCGATGTGCATGACCGGGGTGCCGACGTCGTCGCCGACCGGGTCCATGCCCGCGTGGTGGCTCTTCTCCAGCGCCTCGTCGTACTCGGTGGAGGTGGCCGCCTCCGCCAGCGAGGCCGGCAGGCCGACGCGCTCGAGCGCCGGGGCGATCAGGTCCTCCAGCTCCACGCCCTCGTGGTGCCGCAGGGTGCCCATGGCGGTGTAGAGGTCACCGAGCACCTCGTCGCCGTGCTGCTGGGCGGCGGCGATCGCCACCCGCACGGGGCCGATCGCCTTCGTCATCATCTCCTGGTACTCCGCCGGCAGGTCCCGCCCGCGGTTGAGCACGGCCAGGGACATGACGTGCCAGTGCAGATCGATGTCGCGGACCTTGGCGGCCTCGAGCACCCAGCGGCTGGTCAGCCAGGCCCACGGGCACAGGGGGTCGAACCAGAAGTCGACGCGGGCCTTCACGGGGGCGCTCTGCACTGCCTCGGTCATGCGGTTCTCCTCGCGGTCGGGGCCCCGCGTGCACCACCGGGCTCTCGTCGGGTTGCCAATCGACTTCGCCGCCGCGTTGTTCCCGCCGGCCGGATGCCCTGAGGTGCCCGGGGCGGAGGAACCGTCGCCGCCCCGTGGCAGGCTGCCCGTCGTGGCCGCACCCAACCTGACCCGCACCGATGCCGCTGCTCGCGCCGACCTGCTGACGGTCGAGAGCTACGACCTGCACCTGGACGTGACCGACGGCGCCGGCCGTCCCGGCGAGCGCACCTTCGAGTCGACGACGACGGTCGTCTTCGGCTGCCGCGAGCCCGGCGCCGCCACGTTCATCGACCTGGTCGCCGACGGCGTCCGGTCCGCGACGCTCAACGGGACCGAGCTCGACGTCAGCACCTGGACCGAGGAGGGCGGGCTGCCGCTGCCCGATCTCGCGGAGCGCAACGAGCTGGTGGTGACCGCCGACTGCCGCTACTCCAACAGCGGCGAGGGGCTGCACCGCTTCACCGATCCCGAGGACGGGCAGGTCTACCTCTACAGCCAGTTCGAGCCGGCCGACGCCAAGCGCATGTTCGCCTGCTTCGACCAGCCCGACCTCAAGGCCACCTTCACCGTGCACGTGGTGGCGCCCTTCGACTGGCAGGTCGTCTCCAACACCGGCGGGCGCACCGTCGAGGCCGGCCCCGGCGGGTCGCAGCTGGTGCACTTCGTGCCCACCAAGCGCATCTCGACCTACCTCGTGGCGCTCGTCGCGGGCCCGTACGCGAAGGTCACCGACTCGCACGACGGCATCCCGCTGGGGCTGTACTGCCGGGCGAGCCTGGCGCAGTACCTCGACCCCGACGAGCTGTTCCGGGTGACCAAGCAGGGCTTCGACTTCTACCACCGGGTCTTCGACTACCCGTACCCGTTCGACAAGTACGACCAGCTCTTCGTCCCGGAGTTCAACGCCGGTGCCATGGAGAACGCCGGTGCGGTCACCTTCCTGGAGGACTACGTCTTCCGCTCGAAGGTGAGCCGGGCCCGCTACGAGCGCCGGGCCGAGACGATCCTCCACGAGCTCGCGCACATGTGGTTCGGCGACCTGGTGACCATGCGCTGGTGGGACGACCTGTGGCTCAACGAGTCCTTCGCCACCTACATCAGCACGCTGTGCCAGGCCGAGGCGACCGAGTACACGACCGCGTGGACGACGTTCGCCAACACGGAGAAGGCCTGGGCCTACGCACAGGACCAGCTGCCCTCCACGCACCCCATCGCCGCCGACATCCCCGACGTCGCCGCGGTCGAGGTCAACTTCGACGGCATCACCTACGCCAAGGGCGCCTCGGTGCTCAAGCAGCTGGTCGCCTACGTCGGCCGCGACGAGTTCCTCGCCGGGGTGCGCCGCTACTTCCGCACGCACGAGTACGGCAACACCACCCTCGACGACCTGCTGGGGCCGCTGTCGGAGAGCTCGGGCCGCGACCTGTCGGAGTGGGCCGACCAGTGGCTGCGCACCAGCCAGGTCAACACGCTGCGGCCGGTCGTCGAGCTGACCGAGGACGGTCGCTACGGCAGCTTCGTCATCGAGCAGACCGCCGTCCCCGAGCACCGCGTCCTGCGCAACCACCGCCTGGCCGTGGGGCTCTACAGCGAGGGCCCGGAGGGGCTGACCCGCACCGCGCGGGTGGAGCTCGACGTGGCCGGCGCGAGCACCGAGGTGACCGACCTGGTCGGCCACCCGGCCGCCGACCTCGTGCTGGTCAACGACGACGACCTCACCTACGCCAAGATCCGGCTGGACGACGGCTCGCTGGCCACGCTGCGCTCCCGCATCGGGGCGATGACCGATCCGCTGGCCCGGGCGCTGTGCTGGTCGGCGGCGTGGGACATGACCCGCGACGCCGAGCTGCCCGCCCGCGAGTGGCTGCAGCTGGTGCTCGCCGGGGTGGGCGCGGAGACCGAGATCAGCGTCGTCCAGGCGCTGCTGGCCCGCGTGCAGAGCGCGCTGAGCAGTTTCGCGGACCCGAGCTGGGCGCCGACCGGCTGGGCCCGGCTGGGCGACCACGCGCTCGCCGCGCTCGGGTCTGCTCCCGCCGGGAGCGATCAGCAGCTGCTGTGGTCGCGCACGCTGGCCACCGCCGCCCGCACCGACGAGCACGTCGCGGCGCTGCGCGGCCTGCTCGACGGATCACGCACCGTCGAGGGCCTCGTCGTCGACGCGGACGCCCGCTGGGCGTTCCTGCACGGCCTGGTCGCGCTGGGCGCGGCGGGCGACGCCCAGATCGAGGCCGAGGAGGCCCGGGACGCGACCGCCACCGGTGCCCGGCGGGCGGCGACGGCGCGCGCGCTGCGGCCGACCGCGGAGGCCAAGGCGGAGGCGTGGCGGCTGGCCTTCGCCGACGACGACGTGCCCAACGCCGTGCACGAGGCGATCGTGGCTGGCTTCTGGCACCCGGCCCAGCGGGAGCTGACCGCCGAGTACGTGGACCGCTACTTCGCCGACATCAGGCCGGTCTGGGACCGCCGTCCCGGCGAGATCGCGAAGAACGCCGTCCAGTACCTGTTCCCGCCCGTCGTCGAGCCGCGCACCATCGCCGCGGCCGACGCGTGGCTGGCGGACGCCGGGCAGCCCGCGGCGCTGCGGCGGCTGGTGTTCGAGGGCCGGGACGGCATCGCCCGCGCGTTGCGCGCCCGCGAACGGGACGCGCAGGCCGGCCTGTAGACGGCGGTGCCCCGCCCACCGTCGGGTGGGCGGGGCACCGTGTCGTCGTCTAGGCGGTGCGGACGGGACGGCCGGCCTGGTCGGCCAGCTGGCGCAGTCCGTTCACGATGCCGCCGACGAGGTCGCCCCCGGCGAAGGACGTCGTCATGGAGAGGACCGCGAGCGCGCAGGCCCGGTCCGGCAGCCGGCGGGCCGCGGCGGCGCCGGTCACGACCTCCACCACGCGCTGCCCGGGCGAGACGGCGATGAGCACGGCCTCGGTCGTGTCGCCGCCGGAGTAGGCGTGCAGCTCCTCGGCGCGGGCGCGGGTGGGCGTGCCCAGGTCACCGATGTAGAGGGTGAACCGCAGACCGGTCTCCCGCGAGGACATGGTCAGCGCCTCGTCGATGCGGGCCAGCTCGCGGAAGCTGAACACGTGATCGTGGTGGATCTCCTCGTCGATCACGTTCGCCGCGGTGTAGCGCGTCGCCGTGTCGTGCGACTCGGTCTCGAACACGCGGGTCATGCCCGGCCTCCCGGTACGTCGGTCGTGGATGCGTGCCTGCGGTTCATCGGGAGGCTCACCAGGTGCCCCGGGCGCCGCCGAGCGGTCCGCCGGGCACCGGACGCGGGGCCGCCGGAGCTCCGCCGTCAGGGGATCCGCCGCTCACGGCGTGCGTGGCCGCGGCCTCCTCGCCGTAGACCGACGAGCCGATCGCCGCGGTCTCGCCGTGCCCCCCGCCGTGCCCGGTGCTCTCCGGGTGCGGCTCGTACCAGACCGGCGCGTGCGTCCACGCCTGGCCCGGCTTGTAGCGCGGGCGCCGGTTGCGCACGCCCGGGCCCAGCGTGAAGAACGCGAGCACGAGGAAGATGGCCAGCGGGGCCACGACGAAGACGAGGATGGTCTCGGCGACGGTCACGCCGGCCAACTTACCGGCACCCTCCGCGCTCAGCCCGCTGCACTCCCCCAGACCGGCGGGTGTCGGTGCGCCCAGGGCCGGGCTGCCTCCAGCTGCGCCGACAGCGAGATCAACATCTGCTCGTCGGCGGGCCGGCCCACCAGCATCGACCCGATGGGCAACCCGCCGGGAGTCCAGTGCAGCGGCACGCTGACGGCCGGCTGCCCGGTCACGTTGTAGAGCGCGGTGAAAGCGGCGTAGAGCTTGTTGCGCTCGAAGTCCTCGGCGCCGTCGGCCCCGTCGGTGAACCAGCCGATCGGCCGCGGCGTCATCGTGGTCACCGGGGCGAGCAGGACGTCGAACCCGGCGGTCGCCTGCAGGAACCGGCGGGTGAACAGCCGCAGCGCGGTCAGCCCCTCGACGGCCTCCCTGGCCGACATCGCCAACCCCCGGGACCGCAGCTCCCGGGTGATCGGGCGGAGCTCCCCCACCCGGTCCTCCGGCACCGGGAGCATCGCGCCGGACAGCGACCACACCCGCTCGAACGCGGCCAGCACCTCCGGCCCGAGCAGGCCGGGGGGCGCCTCCTCGACCGTGTGCCCGAGGTCGGCGAGGAGGTCCGCCGCCTCGTCCAGGGCCGCGACCACCTCGGGCTGCAGCTCGGCGCCGGGCATGACCGACTCGGTGAACCGCGCGACGCGCAACCGGCCGGGCGCGCGGTCGGCCGCGGCCAGGAAGGTCTCCCCCGGAGGCAGCGGCGGAGCCCAGGCGAAATCACCCAGTTCCGGACCGGCCATCGCGTCGAGCATCGCCGCGGCGTCCCGGACCGTCCGCGCCAGCGGGCCGCTGGTGCCCAGCCCGGTGACGTCCCCGCCGAGCGGAGCGCTGCTGATCCGACCGCGGGCCGGCTTGATGCCCACCAGCCCGTTGACGCTGGCCGGGATCCGGATCGAGCCGCCGCCGTCGCTGCCCTGCGCGAAGGGCACGAACCCCGCGGCGACAGCGACCGCCGCACCGCCGCTGGAGCCGCCGGCCAGCAGGGAGGGGTCCCACGGGCAGCGGGCGGGCCCCACCAGGTCGTTGTCGGTGTAGCAGGGGTAGCCGAACTCGGGGGTGTTCGTCTTGCCCAGGCTGATCGTGCCGGCCGCGGCGAGCCGGGTGACGACGCCGTCGTCCACCTCGGGCACGTGGTCGGCGGTGACCCGGGAGCCGAACGTCGTGCGCACCCCCGCGGTGCTGTTCAGGTCCTTGATCGCGGTGGGCACGCCGAGCAGCGGGGGCTGCTCACCGCCGTCGCGCAGCCGGCGCTCCGCTGCCGCAGCGGCGTCCAGGGCCCGCTCGGGAGTGACGGTGACGAAGGCGCCGAGCCCGGCGTCGTGGGCCTCGATGCGGCGCAGCGCATGGTCCACCAGCTCCGTGGGGCTCACCTCACCTCGGCGGACGGCCGCGGCCTGCTCGAGCGCGGTCAGGTCGTGCAGCTGGGTCACGACGACGACGCTAGCCGGGGCGGTCGTCCCGGGCTCTCCCCGCGCGTACCCGGGCGGGGCGGTCACGTAGACAGGGCGCATGGATCTCTCCCGCGCCGCCGCCGAGGCCCTCGACGCGGCCGATCCCCTCGCCGGCTTCCGGGCCCGCTTCGCCGGCACCGCCGAGGACGGTCCCGATCGGCTCCTCTACCTCGACGGCAACTCGCTCGGGCGGATGCCCCTGGCCACGCCGGCCGCACTGACCCGCGTCGTGGAGCGCGAGTGGGCCGAGGGGCTCGTCGGGAGCTGGTCGGAGTGGATCGGCACGGCCGCGCGGGTCGGGGACGCGCTGGGGTCCGGCGTGCTCGGCGCGGCGCCGGGTCAGGTGCTGGTCGGTGACTCCACGACCGTGAACCTCTACAAGCTGCTCGCCGCCGCGGCGGCCGCTCGGCCGGACCGCGACGTGCTGGTCTGCACCGCCGACGACTTCCCCACCGACAGGTACGTGGTGGCGGGAGTGGCGGAGGCGCGGGGCATGACGGTGCGCGAGATCGAGGCCGACATCGACGAGGGCCTCGACCTCGACGTGCTCGCGGCGGCACTGGACGAGCGGGTCGCGGTCGTCGTCCTGTCTCTGGTGGCCTACCGCTCCGGGGCCTTGGCGGACGTGGCCGAGGTGACCCGCCTGGTGCACGAGGCCGGCGCGCTGCTGCTGTGGGACCTCTCCCATGCCGTGGGCGCCGTGCCCGTCGACCTCGATGCCTCGGGCGCCGACCTCGCCGTCGGCTGCACGTACAAATACCTCAACGGCGGGCCGGGGGCGCCGGCGTTCCTCTACGTGCGGCGCGACCTGCAGGACGAGCTGCGCTCGCCGATCCAGGGTTGGTTCGGCCAGCGGGACCAGTTCGCGATGGGCCCGCGCTACGTGCCGGCCGAGGGCATCGAGCGGTTCGGCGTCGGGACGCCGCCGGTGCTCGGCATGGCCGCGGTGGAGGTGGGTGCCGGGCTGGTGGCGGAGGCGGGCATCGACGCGCTGGCCGCCAAGGGCCGCGCGCTGACCGACCTCGTGGTGGCGCTCGGCGACGAGTGGTTGCTGCCGGCCGGGATGGCGCTGGCCTCGCCCCGGGACGCGAACCGGCGCGGTGCGCACGTCACCTTCGCCCATCCGCGGGCGTGGCAGCTCACCCAGGCGCTGCTCGCCCGCCGGGTGGTGCCGGACTTCCGGACGCCGGACCGCGTCCGCCTGGGGCCGGCGCCGCTGTACACCCGGTTCGTCGACGTGTGGGACGCCATGGCCCGGTTCCGCGACGTCCTCGCCGACGGGTCCTACGAGACCTTCCCCGCCGAGCGCGCCCGCGTCACCTGAGGTCGGGATCGGGGGCGCCGATCGGGTTGCCGGCGGGCCACTCGCCCGCCGCCACGACCGCGCGGCGGACCGGGCGGAGCAGCTCGACCAGCCGGTCGCAGCCCGTGTCGCCCAGCGCCGCCCACGGGCCGAGGGCCAACCGATCGGTGTCGGCCTCGATCGCGGTGACCATCGCCAGCCCCTCCGGGGTCAGCTCGTCGTCGGCGAGCCAGCCTCGGTCGGTCAGCCGGGCGACAGCGGCGTCCCACGCGGCGTCGTCCCACCCGCGGGACTTCAGCAGCCACGCGCGGTCGGCGCGGCCGGCGGCGACGGCCAGCACGTGCGCGGCCACGCCGTCGACCTCCCGCTGCACCAGCGCGACGGTGTGGCCGTCACCGCGGTGCTCCCGGAGCGTGGTGAGCGCCTGCCAGAGCGCGAGGTGCGGCTCGTCGGGGAGCGCCAGCCCCGCGTTGGCGGCGGCGAGGGGCCGGCCGGGCAGGTCGACGGCGGCGGCCGCGGTCGTGGCGAGCTCCGCCGCCTCCGGGGCGTCGTCGGAGGCGGTCCATTCCCCGCCCAGGACGCGGCGGACCGCGGCGTCCACGCCCGCGAGC
>NZ_LWUA01000018.1 GCF_005222955.1 Blastococcus sp. CCUG 61487
GTGGCGGCCCGGCTCGCCGCCCGGGACGACCGCGCGCGACCCACGCCGCTGCGGACCGGCGCCATGACCGCGGTGTTCGCCGCGCTGCTCGCCGGTACCGCGGCGCTCGGCGACCTCAGGCCGGTGACCGTCGCCCTGGCGTGGGCGTCCGGCGCCGCGGTCGTGCTGGCCGCTGTCGACCTGGCCGACCACCGGCTGCCCGACCGCGTCACCTACCCGGCCGTCGTCGTCTGCGCCACCGCCCTGCTCGTGGACGCGGCGGTGCTGGGCACCTGGGCCGAGCTGCTGCAGGCCGGCGCGGCGGCCGTGGCGGCCGTCCTGGTCGCGGGCCTGGGCTGGCTGGTCTCCCCGCAGGGGCTGGGGATGGGCGACGTGAAGCTGCTCGGGCTCATCGGCCTGCTGCTGGGCTGGTTCGGCTGGGGCGTGCTGATGACCGGGGTGTTCCTCGGCCTGCTCGTCGGGGCCGTGGTGTCGCTGGCCCTGCTGCTCACCCGCCGGGTGGGCTGGCGGACGGCGATCCCGTTCGGCCCGCCGCTCATCGCGGGCGCGGTGCTCGCCCTGGCCCTGGGGGCGGCGGTCCCGGCCTAGTCGGATGGCAAGATTGCCGGCATGTTGCGGTGGCTGACGGCAGGGGAATCGCACGGTCAGCTGCTCACCGCCGTCCTCGAGGGGCTGCCCGCCGGCGTGGAGGTGCAGACCTCCGACATCGACGCCCAGCTCGCCCGTCGCCGGCTGGGCCACGGGCGCGGGGCGCGCATGTCCTTCGAGCAGGACGAGGTCACGCTCACCGGCGGGATCCGGCACGGTCGCACCCAGGGCGGGCCGATCGCCATCCAGGTCGGCAACACCGAGTGGCCCAAGTGGTCGACGGTGATGGCCGCGGACCCCGTCGACCCGGAGGTGCTGGCCGGTCAGGCCCGCAACGCGCCGCTCACCCGGCCCCGTCCCGGACACGCCGACCTCGCCGGCATGCAGAAGTACGGCTTCGACGACGCCCGGCCGGTCCTGGAGCGGGCCAGCGCGCGCGAGACGGCCGCCCGGGTGGCGCTGGGCGCGGTCGCCCAGGCCTTCCTCCGCCAGGTGCTCGACGTCGAGGTCGTCAGCCACGTCGTCGCCATCGGGCCCGTGCAGGTCCCCGAGGGCGTGCTCCCCGGCCCGCACGACAACGCCCGCATCGACGCGGACCCGGTCCGCTGCGCCGATCCCGCGACCAGCGAGCGCATGGTCGCCGAGATCGACGACGTCCGGAAGAGCGGCGACACCCTGGGCGGGGTCATCGAGGTCGTCGTCCACGGCCTGCCGCCGGGTCTCGGCAGCCACGTGCACTGGGACCGCCGGCTGGACTCCCGCCTGGCCGGGGCCCTCATGGGTGTGCAGTCGGTCAAGGCCGTCGAGGTCGGCGACGGGCTGGAGACGTCCCGGCGCCGCGGTTCGGTGGCCCACGACGAGATCGACCTCGCCGACGCCGTGGACGGGAAGCCCAGCGTGCGGCGCCGGACCGACCGCGCCGGCGGCATCGAGGGCGGCATGACCAACGGCGAGGTGCTGCGGGTGCGGGCGGCGATGAAGCCGATCTCGACGGTGCCCCGCGCGCTTGCCACCGTCGACACGGAGACCCTCGAGCCGGCCGTCGCCATCAACCAGCGCAGCGACGCCTGCGCGGTGCCGCGCGGCTCGGTCGTCATGGAGGCGATGGTCGCGCTGGTCCTGGCCGACGCCGTCCTCGAGAAGTTCGGTGGCGACTCGGTCCCGGAGACCCGCCGCAACGTCCGGGGCTACCTCGACGCCCTGTCGCTCCGGTGAGCGGGACCGACGGACCCCTGCTGGTGCTGGTCGGCCCGCCGGCGTCGGGGAAGACCACCGTGGGCACCGCGGTCGCGGCCGCGCTGGGTGTCGGCTTCCGGGACACCGACCGCGACGTCGAGACCCAGACCGGCAGCAGCGTGGCCGACCTCTTCGTCGAGCACGGCGAGCCGCACTTCCGCGACCTCGAGCGGCAGGCAGTGGCCCGCGCCCTGGCCGAGCACGACGGCGTGCTCGCGCTCGGCGGCGGCGCGGTGATGCACCCGGAGACCCGGGAGCTGCTCGTCGCCCACGGGCGGGCCTGCGGGGTCGTGGTGTGGCTCGACGTCGACCTCGGCTCCGCGGCCAAGCGGGTGGGCCTGTCCCGGGACCGGCCGCTGCTCGCGGTCAACCCCCGAGCCATGCTCCGCACCATGCTCGAGGACCGCGCCCCGCTGTACCGCGAGGTGGCCACCGCCACGGTGCCCACCAGCAGCCGGGCGGTCGACGACGTCATCGCCGACGTGCTCGAGCTCCTGCCCGGGGGGAACCGGTGAGGCGGGTCGAGGTCGCGGGCGAGCGGCCCTACGAGGTGCTGATCGGGGCCGGCGTGCAGGCCGAGCTCGGCCGGGTGCTCGAGGGCACTGCCCGCGCCGCGGTCGTGCACGCCCCGCCGCTGGCCGAGGCCGCCGGCGCCGCGCTGGAGACCCTGCGGGCGGCCGGCGTGGCCGCGGACGCCGTCGTCGTGCCCGACGGCGAGGCGGCGAAGACCGCCGCGGTGGCCGCCGAGGCGTGGGAGCGGTTCGGCCGGCTCGGGCTGACCCGCACCGACGCCGTCGTGGGGATCGGCGGGGGAGCGGTGACCGACCTGGCCGGTTTCCTCGCCGCCACCTGGGCGCGCGGCGTGCGCGTCGTCCAGGTGCCCACCAGCCTGCTCGGCATGGTCGACGCCGCCGTCGGCGGGAAGACCGGGATCAACACGGCGGCGGGCAAGAACCTCGTGGGGGCCTTCCACCCGCCGGCCGCCGTGCTCGCCGACACCGAGGCGCTCGCCGGCCTGCCCGAGGCGGAGTTCCGCGCGGGGCTGGCCGAGGTGGTCAAGTGCGGCTTCATCGCCGACGGCGAGATCCTGCGGCTGCTCGCGGAGGACCCGACCGGGCGGCGGCACACCGAGGAGCTGATCACCCGCGCCATCCAGGTCAAGGCCGACGCCGTCGGGCAGGACCTGCGGGACACCGGCGTGCGCGAGTTCCTCAACTACGGCCACACGCTCGGCCACGCCATCGAGCGGATCGAGGACTTCCGGTGGCGGCACGGCGAGGCCGTCGCCGTCGGACTCGTGTTCGCCGCCGAGCTCGCCGGGCAGGCCGGGCTCCTGACCCCGGACGAGGTCGCCCGGCACCGCGACCTGGTCGGTGCGATGGGGCTGCCCACCAGCTACGCCGGGGACTGGGCCGCGCTGCAGCAGGTCATGCGGCTGGACAAGAAGGCGCGCGGCGCGTCGCTGCGCTTCGTCGTCCTCGACGGCATCGGCAACCCGAGAATCCTGACCGACCCCGACCAGGCCTGGCTCGACGCCGCGTGGGCGGCCGTGTCGTCCGCCCAGCCCGCCGCCCCGCCGAACGGAGCAACCGCATGACGATCCAGGTCCTCAACGGCGCGAACCTCGGCCGCCTCGGCACGCGGGAACCGGAGATCTACGGGTCGACGACGTACGCCCAGCTCGTCGACGTCATCGAGGCGACCGCCCGCGAGCTGGAGCTGGACGTGCGCGTCCGCCAGACCGACGACGAGGCGGAGCTGCTGCGGTGGATCCACGAGGCCACCGACGCCGGCGACCCCGTCGTCCTCAACCCGGCCTCGTGGTCGCACACGTCGGTCGCGCTGCACGACGCCCTCGCGGCCCTGAACACGCCGCTGGTCGAGGTGCACATCAGCAACATCCACAAGCGGGAGCCCTTCCGGCACCACTCCTACGTGTCCGCGGTCGCCGACGGCGTCATCGCCGGCCTCGGCGTCGAGGGCTACGTCCTCGCGCTGCAGTGGATGTCGCTGCGGGGCCACCGGTGACGCGCACGTCGGAACGGCGGGACGTGCTGCGCGCGACGGCCGCCCGTCAGGGGATGGACGCCGTCCTGGTCACCGACCTGCTCAACGTCCGGTACCTGACCGGCTTCACCGGCTCCAACGGCGTGCTGCTGGTGCGTACCGACGGCCCGGACCTGTTCGGGACCGACGGGCGCTACACGACCCAGGCGGCCGCCCAGGTGCCCGACCTCGAGGTGCTCGTCGACCGCGGCACCGTCGCCGCCGTCGCCCGGGAGGCGACCCGTCGCGGCGCTGGCCGGCTCGGCTACGAGTCCCACCACCTCACCGTCGACGGGTACGCCCAGCTGGAGAAGGTGCTCGCCGACGCCGCGGACGGGGGCACGCCAGCGGAGCTGGTCTCGGTCCGCCGCGCGGTCGAGGAGCAGCGCGCGATCAAGGACGCCGACGAGATCGAGTCGCTGCGCCGTGCGTGCGCCGTCGCCGACCAGGCGTTCGCGGAGCTCGTCGCGGAGGGTGCGCTGCGGCCCGGCCGGACCGAGCTCGAGGTGGGCCGCGAGCTCGACGCCCGCATGCTGGCCCTGGGCGCGGAGGCCCCGTCGTTCGAGACGATCGTCGCCACCGGCGCGAACTCGGCGATCCCGCACCACCGGCCCGACGCCACCGAACTGCGCGACGGCGACTTCCTCAAGCTGGACTTCGGCGCCACGGTCGACGGTTACCACTCCGACATGACCAGGACCGTCGTGCTGGGCCAGCCGGCCGACTGGCAGCTGGACGTGCACCGGCTCGTGGCCGAGGCACAGGCCGCCGGACGGGCCGCGCTGGCCGTCGGCGCCGACGTCGTCGCCGTGGACGCCGCGGCCCGCGACGTGATCGTCGCCGCCGGCCACGGGGAGCACTTCACCCACGGGCTGGGCCACGGCGTGGGGCTGGAGATCCACGAGGCGCCGGGTATCGGCCAGCTCGGCGCGGGTACCCTGGCCGCCGGCATGGCCGTCACCGTGGAGCCGGGCGTCTACCTGCCCGGGCGCGGTGGTGTCCGGATCGAGGACACGCTCATCGTCACCGACGACGCGCCCGAACTGTTGACCCTCACGAGCAAGGAACTGCTGGTTCTCTAGATGGCTACCACCAACGACCTCAAGAACGGCATGGTCCTCGTCCTCGACGGCCAGCTCTGGACCGTCAACGAGTTCCAGCACGTCAAGCCGGGCAAGGGCGGCGCGTTCGTGCGCACGACGCTCAAGAACGTGATGTCGGGCAAGACCGTCGACAAGACGTTCAACGCCGGCACCAAGGTCGACACAGCGACGGTCGACAAGCGGAACATGACCTACCTGTACAAGGACGGCGCCGAGTTCGTCTTCATGGACGGCGACACCTACGACCAGATCCACGTGGCCGCCGAGATCGTCGGCGACGGCGCGGACTACCTCCTGGAGAACACCGAGGTCACCGTCGCGGTGCACGAGGGGACTCCGCTCTACGTGGAGCTCCCGGTGACCATGGAGCTGGTGGTCGAGCACACCGACCCGGGCCTGCAGGGCGACCGCTCCACCGGCGGCACCAAGCCCGCCACCCTGGAGACCGGCGCGCAGATCCAGGTCCCGCTGTTCATCTCGACGGGCGAGAAGCTCAAGGTCGACACCCGGGACGGCCGCTACCTCGGCCGCGCCAACTGACGTCGCGGTCCCCCTGATGGCAGCACGGTCCAAGGCGCGCAAGCGTGCCGTCGACGTCCTCTACGAGGCCGACGTCCGCGGGCGCGACCGCAGGGCGCTGCTCGAAGAGCGGGTCGCCGACGGGCACCCGCCGATCCCCGAGCACGCCGTCCGGCTCGTCGAGGGCGTCGAGGAGCACGCCGGCCGCATCGACGCGCTGATCGCCGCGCACGCGGCCAACTGGACGCTCGACCGGCTGCCCGACGTCGACCGCGCCATCCTGCGCATGGCGGTGTACGAGCTGCTGTGGGCCGACGACGTCCCCGATGCCGTCGTGATCGACGAGGCAGTCGAGCTCGCAAAGGCGCTGTCCACCGACGACTCGCCTGCGTACATCAACGGCGTCCTCGGCGCGATCCTGGCCGCCGAAGTGCCGACCTCCTGATCGGCCCCGTAGCGATCGCCTTGTCGCGCCGAGTGGGGCCCGGAGGGTTCCGCGCAGGCGCGACGGACGCGCTCCACGCCTCCGGGGCACGGCTCGTGGCCGCGGTGTCGTCCGGAGGACGACGATGTGCTCAGTGCAGGTCCCGCCGGGCGAACAGCACGACGCCGATGGCCACGACGACCAGCGTGACGGCGCCCAGGAACAGCCCGGACTGCAGGTGGCCGAGGTAGTACTCGGTCTGGACGAACATGCCGTCGCGGTCCGGTCCACCCGTTTCGATGTAGAGCATCGCCCCGCCGTCCTGCACGAGCGCCGCCGCGTTGTTGCTCAGCAGCCACGGCTGCCACGTCGGCCGGAGGACGCGGACGAAGTTCTCCACGACGACCAGGTAGACGAAGGCGATGCCCAGCGCCGCGCCGGTGTTGCGGACCAGGTTGGTCAGCCCGAAGGCGAGCAGCGCGGCGAGCACGGTGAGCAGCACGCCGCGGGCCTGGGTCTGCAGGAGATCGCTCCACAGGCCGTCCGGCACGGCCGCGCCGGATCCGACCAGCGCGCTCAGCAGCGCCGACACACCCAGCCACGCGGCCTGCGCCACGACGCCGAGCACCACCGCGGCGCCGGTCAGGACGAGGATCTTCGCGGCCATCACCTGCATCCGCCGGGGGACCCAGAACAGCAGCGCGACGATCGAGCGGGTCGACCACTCGGCGCCGATCCACGTCGCGCCGACCAGTGCGGCGATGACCGCGCCGATCGCGGCGAAGCCCAGGGCGCCGTTGGTGGCCTCGGACGCGAAGTCGAACGGGGCCTCGTCCAGGAACCAGGACAGTTCCCAGTTCTCCCGGGTCGGCTCCGGCCCGCAGTACTCGTCGGGGGAGACCCTGGCGGGGATCTCCGCCTCGGCGAGGCACTCCTCCCAGAACTGCTGGTTCGCCTCCAGCTCGGCGGTGATCCGCTGCTCCGCGGCCGCCAGGTCGGCCTCGCTCGGGGTGCCGAACTGGGTGAGGGAGATCGCGGTGCCGACGACGCAGCCGACCAGCGCCAGGAGCACGACCACGTGGATGAACCGGCGGGAGCGGAAGCGGTGCGCCTCCGAGCGGAGCAGGGCGCCGAAGCCCGCGCCGCGGGTGGCCGGCTCGGTGGACGGGACGTCGGGGCGCTGCGCGACGGCGCTCATCGGTGCGCACCTCCGGCGGCCGGGTCCGACGTGATCGCAAGGAAGGCGCTCTCCAGGTCGGGGGTCACCCGTCTGAGCTCCTCGAGGTAGAGCCCGGCGCCGGCCAGGGTCCGGGTGATGCCGCTGGGGTCGGCCACGCCGTGCACGGTCAGGCCGCCCTCGCCCGGGGAGACCGCGAACCCGGCGTTCTGCAGCACGGCCGCCGCGGCCGCCGGGTCGGCGATGCGCACCACCACGTCGCCCGACTCTCGGCTGGCGAGGACGTCGGCGACGGCTCCGGAGGCGACGCAGCGGCCGCGCACCAGGATCGACACGGAGTCGCACACCTGCTGGATCTCGGGGAGCAGGTGGGAGGAGAGCAGGACCGTGGTGCGCCCGTCGCGGCCGAGCCGGCGGATCAGCTCGCGGACGTCGCGGATGCCGGCGGGGTCCAGCCCGTTGCTGGGCTCGTCGAGGATGAGCAGCCGAGGCTGCTTGAGCAGCGCGGCGGCGATGCCGAGCCGCTGCTTCATGCCGAGCGAGTAGCCCTTGAACCGGTCCGCGGCCCGGTCGCTCAGGTCGACCAGCTCCAGGCACTCCTCGACCCGGTTGCGGGACACCCCGGCGGCCTCGGCGAGGAGCTGCAGGTTCAGCCGTCCCGAGAAACCGGGGAAGAACAGCGGGGTCTCGACGAGCGCGCCGACCGAGCCGATGACGGCGGGCAGGCCCTCGGGGACCGGCCGGTCCAGCAGCCGGATCTCACCGCTGCCGGCGTCGGCCGCGACCAGGCCCAGCAGGATGCGGATGGACGTGGTCTTGCCCGAGCCGTTGGGGCCGAGGAACCCGTGCACCCCGCCGTACTCGACGAGCAGGTCCAGGTCGTCGAGCGCCTTCTGCGCCGGGCGGCCCCGCCGGCGGTAGCTCTTGGACACCGCGGTCATCAGCACGGCCGGCATGCGATCCCCCTGCCCCGCGGACCGGGTGCCCGAGGTCGCTGCACCCTGGCACAGCCCCTACGCCCGCGGCACGCACCCGGCGGGTGTGTCGATCCCCGCGCCGGCGCTTCACCTCGGGGAGCGGCGGCGCTCCCAGTCGGGGTTGGCGTCCTCGTCCTCGTCCTCCGAGCCGCCGAAGCCGATGACGCTCTCCATGCCGGGGGAGAGGACCCCCCACTCGATGAGCCGGGTGGTCAGCTCGTCGGGGCTCATGTCGTAGATGATCGCCAGCGACTTGAGGTCCTCGGCGCGGATCGAGAGGACCTTGCCGTTGTAGTCGTGCCGCTGGGCCTGGATGGTCGAGGCGTAGCGCGCCAGCGGGCCGGCCTCGTCGGCGGGCAGCGAGCCCAGCGACTCCAGGTTCAGCACGATCTTGGTGCTCGAGGTCACCGCCGAGCTGGGGCGGGGGTCGGGCAGCAGCTCGGAGACGGGCACGCCGTAGAAGACGGCCAGCTCGGAGAGCCGCTGGACGGTGACCGCACGGTCGCCGCGCTCGTAGGAGCCGACGACGACGGCCTTCCAGCGGCCGTGGGACTTGTCCTCCACGCCCTGCAGGGACAGCCCCTGCTGGTTGCGGATGGCGCGGAGCCGGGCGCCCAGGGCGCGCGAGTAGTCGGTGCTCATCGCAGTCTGCTCACTGTCCGTCGTCTCGGGAAGGGGCACGTCGTCACGGAGCGTACTGGCCGAGACGTAGGTGCGACAGGGTGACTCGTGCGCCCGTCGCTACGTACCGGCAACCCCCGGGATCCGCCCGCGGGGCTCTCACCAGGGCGTTCCGCACCGCCACGGAGGCGGCCCCGAGCATGCAGTACCGTCGTCCGCGGTCCACCCACTCCTTTAACGACCCGTCCCGTGAGGCGGGGAAGGAGGCCTGATGGCCAGCTCGCACGAGCCTGCCCGCAGTCCGGCGCCCTCCAGCGGCGATCCCTCGGCAGGAGTCGTCCTCTCCGCCTCCGACGTCGCCCGCATGGTCGACCGG
Organism: Blastococcus sp. CCUG 61487; assembly: GCF_005222955.1. GTDB lineage: Bacteria > Actinomycetota > Actinomycetes > Mycobacteriales > Geodermatophilaceae > Blastococcus. The sequence continues at coordinate 9,068 of NZ_LWUA01000018.1, forward strand.
ATGGCCCACCAGCTCATCGAGCGGGCAGCCGCTGACGCCCCCGGGTCACCCGACGGCGGCCTGTCGGGGCTCGTCCTCGTCGGCATCCCGACCCGCGGAGCCCCGCTCGCCCGCCGCCTCGCGGCGCGGATCGAGGCGTTCTCCGGGGCCGCCGTCGACGTCGGCACCGTCGACATCACCCTCTACCGGGACGACCTCCGGCGGCGCGGTGTCCGCGCGCTGGACCCGACCGTGCTGCCCGCCGGCGGCATCGACGACCGGCTCGTCGTGCTCGTCGACGACGTCCTCTACTCCGGCCGCTCGGTCCGCGCCGCGCTCGACGCGCTGCGCGACGTCGGCCGGCCCCGCGCCGTGCAGCTCGCCGTCCTGGTCGACCGGGGCCACCGCGAGCTGCCGATCCGCGCGGACCTCGTGGGCAAGAACCTGCCCACGTCGCGGAGCCAGAAGGTGCTGGTCCGGCTGGCCGAGATCGACGGCGTCGACGAGGTCGCCGTGACGGAAGGGACGGCGGGCCGGGTGGACGAGCAGTGAGGCGTCACCTGCTGGAGGCCGCCGACCTGGACCGGGACGACGCGACGCTGGTCCTCGACACCGCCGCGCAGATCGACCAGGCGCTGGCCGGCCGCGAGGTCAAGAAACTGCCGACGCTGCGCGGGCGCACCGTCGTGAACCTCTTCTACGAGGACTCGACCCGCACCCGGATCTCCTTCGAGCTGGCCGCCAAGCGGCTCTCCGCCGACGTCATCAACTTCTCGGCGAAGGGCAGCAGCGTCTCCAAGGGCGAGAGCCTCAAGGACACCGCGCTGACCTTGGAGGCGATGGGCGCCGACGCCGTCGTCGTCCGCCACTCGGCCTCCGGGGCGCCGCACCGGCTGGCCCACTGGGTGCGCGGCAGCGTCGTGAACGCCGGTGACGGCACCCACGAGCACCCCACGCAGGCGCTGCTGGACGCGTACACGATCCGGCAGCGGCTGGGCCGGCTCGACGGGGTGCGGGTCGCCGTCGTCGGCGACGTGCTGCACAGCCGGGTGGCCCGCTCCAACGTCGGGCTGCTGCACACGCTGGGCGCCGAGGTCACCCTGGTCGCGCCCCCCACGCTGCTGCCGGTGGGGGTGGGCAGCTGGCCGGCCGAGGTGAGCTACGACCTCGACGCGGTGCTGCCCAAGAGCGACGTCGTGATGATGCTCCGCGTGCAGGCCGAGCGGATGAACGCCTCGTTCTTCCCCAGCGCCCGCGAGTACAGCCGCCGCTACGGCCTCGACGCCGCCCGCATGGCCGCGCTGCCCGACGACGCGATCGTCATGCACCCGGGCCCGATGAACCGCGGCATGGAGATCGCCGCCGAGGTGGCCGACTCCGTCCGCTCCACGATCGTCGAGCAGGTCGCCAACGGGGTCTCCACCCGCATGGCCGTGCTCTACCTGCTCCTGGGAGGCAACGCGTGAACTACCTGATCACGGGGGCGAGGCCCCTGGGGGGCGACCCCGTCGACCTCCTGCTCAGCGACGGCCGGATCGCCGCGATCGGCGGCTCGCTGGACGGCGCCGGGGCCGTGGTGGTCGAGGCGGCCGGCCTGGTCGCCCTCCCCGGCCTGGTCGACCTGCACACCCACCTGCGCGAGCCGGGCCGCGAGGACGCCGAGACCGTCGAGACCGGCAGCCGCGCCGCCGCGCTCGGCGGCTTCACCGCCGTGCACGCGATGGCCAACACCGACCCGGTCGCCGACACCGCCGGCGTGGTCGAGCAGGTGTGGCGGCTGGGTCAGGAGGCGGGGCTGGTCGACGTCGTCCCGGTCGGCGCGGTCACCGTGGGGCTCGCGGGGGAGCGGCTCGCCGAACTCGGCGCGATGGCCGACTCCGCGGCCCGGGTGCGGGTGTTCTCCGACGACGGGCACTGCGTCGCCGACCCCGCGCTCATGCGCCGCGCGCTGGAGTACGTCAAGGCGTTCGACGGCGTCGTCGCCCAGCACGCCGAGGAGCCGCGGCTCACCGTGGGCGCGCAGATGCACGAGGGCGACAGGTCGGCGAAGCTCGGTCTGACCGGCTGGCCCGCCGCCGCCGAGGAGGCGATCATCGCCCGCGACGTGCTGCTGGCCGAGCACGTCGGCGCGCGGCTGCACGTCTGCCACGTCTCCACCGCCGGCTCGGTGGACATCCTGCGCTGGGCGAAGTCCCGCGGCGTCCAGGTGACCGCCGAGGTCACCCCGCACCACCTGCTGCTCACCGACGCCTGCGCCGAGTCGTACGACCCGGTCTTCAAGGTCAACCCGCCGCTGCGCACCGACGCCGACGTCGAGGCGCTGCGGGCCGGGCTGGCCGACGGCACGATCGACGCCGTGGGCACCGACCACGCCCCGCACGCGGTCGAGGACAAGGAGAGCGAGTGGGCCTCGGCCCGGCCCGGGATGCTCGGGCTGGAGCAGGCGCTCTCGGTGGTCATCGAGACGATGGTCGAGCCGGGCCGGCTCGACTGGGCCGGCGTCGCCGACCGCATGTCGGTGCGCCCCGCCGCGATCGGCCGGCTGGACGGGCTGGGCATCCGGTCGCAGGGTCGCCCGCTCGCCGTCGGTGAACCGGCCAACCTGGTGCTGGTCGACCCCGCTGCCCGGTCCGTCGTGGACCCGGCCGCGCTGGCCAGCCGCAGCCGCAACAGCCCCTATGCCGGCCGGGAGCTCCCGGGCCGGGTGGTCGCCACGTTCCTCCGGGGCGTGCCGACCGTGCTCGACGGAAAGGCACAGAAGTGACAGAGGCACTGCTCGTCCTCGAGGACGGGCGCACGTTCCGCGGCGAGAGCTACGGCGCGACCGGGACGACGCTGGGCGAGGCGGTGTTCGCCACCGGCATGACCGGCTACCAGGAGACGCTGACCGACCCCAGCTACGCCGGCCAGATCGTCACGATGACAGCGCCGCACATCGGCAACACCGGCGTCAACGACGAGGACGACGAGAGCAGCCGGATGTGGGTCGCCGGGTTCGTCGTCCGCGATCCCGCCCGCCGCCCCGCGAACTGGCGCGCGACCGGCAGCCTGGACGACGAACTGGTCGCCCAGGGCGTCGTCGGCATCAGCGGCATCGACACCCGCGCGCTGACCCGCCACCTGCGCGACCGCGGGGCCATGCGCGCGGGGATCAGCACGGAGCTGGACGCCGAGGAGCTGCTGGCGCGGGTCACCGCCTCCGCGAGCATGACCGGCGCCGACCTCGCCCCCACCGTGAGCACCGAGCGGCCCTACGTGGTGCCGCCGGTGGGGGAGAAGCGCTACCAGATCGCCGCGCTGGACCTCGGCATCAAGAGCGCGACCCCGCGGCACCTGGCCGAGCTCGGCGTCGAGACCCACGTGCTGCCCGCCACGGCCACCGCCGAGGAGCTGCTGGCCGCCGGGCCGGACGGGGTGTTCCTCTCCAACGGCCCCGGTGACCCGGCCGCGGCCGACTACGCCGTCGAGGCGGTGCGCGGCGTGCTCGACGCCCGCCGACCGCTGTTCGGCATCTGCTTCGGCAACCAGATCCTCGGCCGCGCGCTGGGCCTGGGCACCTACAAGCTGCGCTTCGGCCACCGCGGGCTCAACCAGCCGGTGCTCGACCGGGTCAGCGGCACCGTCCGGGTGACCAGCCACAACCACGGCTTCGCCGTGGACGCGCCGCTGGACCGGACGACCGACACCCCCTACGGGCCGGTGGAGGTCAGCCACGTCGGCCTCAACGACCAGGTCGTCGAGGGGCTGCGGCTGCTCGAGACGCCGGCGTTCAGCGTCCAGTTCCACCCCGAGTCCGCGGCCGGGCCGCACGACGCCGGGTCGCTGTTCCAGCGCTTCGTGGACCTCATGGACGAGGCCCGCGCGGGGAGCGCCCACGCCGGTGGCCCCGGCACGCAGGTCCAGCACAGCACGGGGGAGAAGGCCTGATGCCCAAGCGCACCGATCTGGAGCACGTCCTGGTGATCGGCTCCGGGCCGATCCTCATCGGGCAGGCCGCGGAGTTCGACTACTCCGGCACCCAGGCCTGCCGCGTGCTGCGCGAGGAGGGCCTGCGGGTCAGCCTCGTGAACAGCAACCCGGCGACGATCATGACCGACCCGGAGATCGCCGACGCCACCTACGTCGAGCCGCTGACGCCGGAGTTCGTCGAGAAGGTCATCGCCAAGGAGCGCCCCGACGCGCTGCTGGCCACCCTCGGCGGGCAGACCGCGCTGAACATCGCGATCGGCCTCTACGAGAACGGCGTGCTGGAGAAGTACGGCGTCCAGCTCATCGGCGCCGACGTCGACGCGATCAACCGCGGCGAGGACCGGCAGAAGTTCAAGGACATCGTGCGGTCGATCGGCGCCGACGCGCCCCGTTCGCGGGTCTGCGCCAGCGTCGAGGAGGCGATCGAGACCGCCGAGGAGGTCGGCTACCCGGTCGTCATCCGGCCCAGCTTCACCATGGGCGGACTGGGCTCGGGCTTCGCCACCGACGAGGCGATGCTGCGCCGCATGGCCTCCCACGGGCTGGCCGACTCCCCGGTGCACACCGTCCTCATCGAGGAGTCGGTGCTGGGCTGGAAGGAGTACGAGCTCGAGCTGATGCGCGACCGCAGCGACAACGTCGTCGTCATCTGCTCGATCGAGAACATCGACGCGATGGGCGTGCACACCGGCGACTCGGTCACCGTCGCCCCGGCGATGACCCTCACCGACGTCGAGTACCAGCGGATGCGCGACGTGGGCATCGCGGTGCTGCGCGAGGTCGGCGTCGACACCGGGGGCTGCAACATCCAGTTCGCGGTCAACCCGGCCGACGGCCGGCTGGTCGTCATCGAGATGAACCCGCGGGTGTCCCGCTCCAGCGCCCTGGCCTCGAAGGCCACCGGCTTCCCGATCGCCAAGATCGCCGCGAAGCTCGCGATCGGCTACACCCTCGACGAGATCACCAACGACATCACCGGGGTGACCCCGGCGGCCTTCGAGCCGACCCTGGACTACGTCGTCGTGAAGATCCCGCGGTTCGCGTTCGAGAAGTTCCCCGGCGCCGATCCCCGCCTGACCACGACGATGAAGAGCGTCGGCGAGGTCATGTCCATGGGCCGCAACTTCGCCGAGGCCCTGGGCAAGGCGATGCGCTCGACCGAGACGAAGGTGGCCGGCTTCTGGACCGGCGCTCCCGACACGCGGTCCGCGGAGGAGTTGCTGGACGCGCTGCGGGTGCCGGTCGACGGCCGGCTGTACCTGGCCGAGGCGGCGCTGGCCGCCGGGGCGACGGTCGAGCAGGTCGCCGAGGCGTCGGGCTTCGATCCGTGGTTCGTCGACCAGATCGCGCTGGTCCGCGAGGTCGGCGAGCAGGTGCGCACCGCGCCGTCCCTGACGCCGGAGATCCTGCGCCGGGCCAAGCGGTACGGCCTGTCCGACCGGCAGATCGCCGCGCTGCGGCCCGAGCTGGCCGGGGAGGACGGCGTCCGCTCGCTGCGCTGGCGGCAGGGCATCCGGCCGGTCTACAAGACCGTCGACACCTGCGCCGGCGAGTTCGCCGCCCGCACGCCGTACCACTACTCCTCCTACGACGAGGAGACCGAGGTCGAGCCGCGGGAGAAGCCGGCGGTGCTCATCCTGGGCTCCGGGCCGAACCGGATCGGGCAGGGCATCGAGTTCGACTACTCCTGCGTGCACGCGGTCATGGCCCTGCAGGACGCCGGCTACGAGGCGGTGATGGTCAACTGCAACCCCGAGACCGTCTCCACCGACTACGACACCGCCGACCGGCTCTACTTCGAGCCGCTGACCTTCGAGGACGTCCTCGAGGTCTACGAGGCCGAGCGCGCGGCCGGTCCGGTCGCCGGGGTCATCTGCACCCTCGGCGGGCAGACGCCGCTGGGCCTGGCGCAGCGGCTCAAGGACGCCGGGGTCCCGGTGCTGGGGACCTCGCCGGAGGCGATCGACGACGCCGAGCACCGCGGGGCGTTCAGCCGCGTGCTCAGCGACACCGGCCTGCTCGCCCCCAAGCACGGCACCGCCACCACGTTCCCGGAGGCGCGGGCGATCGCCGGCGAGATCGGCTACCCGGTGCTGGTCCGCCCGTCCTACGTGCTCGGCGGGCGCGGGATGGAGATCGTCTACGACGACGCCACGCTCGAGGCCTACATCTCCAAGGCCACCGACGTCAGCGCCGACCACCCGGTGCTGGTGGACAGGTTCCTCGAGGACGCCGTCGAGATCGACGTCGACGCCCTCTACGACGGCACCGACCTCTACCTGGGCGGGGTCATGGAGCACATCGAGGAGGCCGGCATCCACTCCGGTGACTCGGCGTGCGCGCTGCCCCCGATCACCCTGGGGACGGCGGACCTGCTGAAGATCCGCGCGGCCACCGAGAAGCTCGCGGAGCGGATCGGCGTGCGCGGGCTGATGAACGTCCAGTACGCGATCAAGGACGACATCCTGCACGTCATCGAGGCCAACCCGCGGGCCAGCCGCACGGTGCCGTTCGTGTCCAAGGCGACGGCGGTGCAGCTGGCCAAGGCGGCCGCCCGGATCGCGGTCGGCGAGAGCATCGCCGAGCTGCGCGCCGCGGGGGTGCTCCCCGCGACCGGGGACGGCACCGACCTGCCCGAGGGCGCCCCGATCTCGGTGAAGGAGGCGGTCCTGCCGTTCCACCGGTTCCGGGACCTCGAGGGCCACGGCGTGGACACCGTGCTCTCCCCGGAGATGAAGTCCACCGGCGAGGTCATGGGGCTGGACACCGAGTTCGGCACCGCGTTCGCCAAGTCGCAGGCCGCGGCCTACGGGTCACTGCCGACCGAGGGCACCGTGTTCGTCTCGCTGGCCAACCGGGACAAGCGCGGCGCGATCTTCCCGGTCAAGCGGCTGGCCGACCTCGGCTTCCGCATCCTGGCCACCGCGGGCACCGCGCAGGTGCTGCGCCGCAACGGGGTGACCGCGGAGGTCGTCGGCAAGTTCAGCGAGGGCCCGGGCAACGTCGTCGAGGCGATCCTCGCCGGCCAGGTGGACATGGTGGTGAACACGCCGTTCGGCGCACCCGGCAACAGCGGCCCCCGGCTGGACGGCTACGAGATCCGCACCGCCGCGGTGTCGGCAGGCATCCCGTGCATCACCACCGTGCAGGGTCTGGGCGCTGCCGTGCAGGGCATCGAGTCGCTGCGCCAGGGCGGCATCGGGGTGCGCAGCCTGCAGGAGGTCCACGCGGCGCTCGCCGCGGAGGTCGCCGCCGGGGCGCCCGCGTGACGGCCGACCCGAACAGGGCAGAAATGGCCATTTCTGCCCTGCTGACCGCGCCGGCGCCGCTCGCCGACGCGCCGCCGGTGCAGCGCACCGTCGAGGTCGTCGGCGCGCGGCCGGTGGACGCCTACGTCGAGCTGCGGCTCGCCGCGCCGGAGATCGCCGAGCGGGCGCAGCCGGGGCAGTTCGTCGCCTTCGCCGTCGGCGGGGAGACCTCCGGGCTGCTGCTGCGCCGCTCGATCGCGATCAGCACCGCCGAGGACGGCGTCGTGACAGTCGTCGTCTCCGCGGCCGGGCCCGGGTCGACCTGGCTGACCGAGCGCCGTCCGGGGGACACCGTGGACGTCGTCGGCCCGCTGGGCCGGCCCTTCCCGATGCCGCCGCCCGGTACCCGCGCGCTGCTCGTGGGCGGGGGGTACGGCGCGGCGGCGCTGGTCGGGCTGGCTGCGCAGCTCAAGGCCGCCGGGCACGAGGTCGTCGCCGTCGCCGGCGCCGCGGCCGCCGACCGGCTCTGCTCCGTGCAGGAGCTCACCGGTCTGGTCGACACCCTGGCGGTCACCACCGACGACGGCAGCGCCGGCCGCCGCGGGCTGGTCACGCTCGCCGTCGACGAGCTGCTGGCCGGGTCGGGGATGGTCTACGCCTGCGGCCCGATGCGGATGCTGCAGGCCGTCGCCGATGCCGCGTCGGCGCAGGGCATCCCCTCCTACGTCGCGGTCGAGGAGGCGATGGCCTGCGGGATCGGCGTGTGCATGACGTGTGTCCTGCCGGTGATCGGGGAGGACGGGCTCAGCCGGTTGTCGCGCTCCTGCACCGAGGGCCCCGTCTTCGGCGGTGACCGGGTGCGGTTCGACGACGTCGGCACCCTGCCCTGGGACGTCGTCGGCGCCGATGCGATGGGAGTGACCCGCCCGTGACCATCGTCGAGAAGGGCCAAAAGCACGCTTCTGGCCCTCGGGGAACCGCCGTCGACATGTCGACCTCGCTCGGTGCCGTCGAGCTGCCCAGCCCGGTGCTGACAGCATCGGGCTGTTCGGCGTTCGGCCGCGAGCTCGAGCCGTTCACCGACCTCACCGCCATCGGGGCGGTGGTCACCAAGTCGGTGCAGCTGCGACCCCGGTCGGGGCGGCCGACCCCGCGCATGGCCGAGACCCCCAGTGGGATGCTCAACTCGATCGGCCTGCAAGGGCCCGGCATCGACGGCCTGCTGTCCGGTGAGCTGCCCTGGCTGGCCGAGCGGGGCGTGCGCGCCCTGGTCTCGATCGCCGGCACTCGGGTCGAGGACTTCGCGGAGCTCGCCAGCAGGCTGCGCGGTGTTCCCGGGGTGGCCGGGCTCGAGGTGAACATCAGCTGCCCGAACGTCGAGAGCCGCGGCGAGGTGTTCGCCTGCGACCCGGTCGCCGCCTCCGACGTCGTCGCCGCCGTGCGCGCCGCCGCCGACCCGGCCCAGCCGGTCTACGCCAAGCTCAGCCCGGACGTCACCGACATCGTGTCGGTGGCCCGCGCGGTGTCCGACGCCGGCGCCGACGGGCTGTCGATGATCAACACGCTCCTCGGGCTCGTCATCGACCCCGACACGATGAAGCCGCTGCTCGGCGGGGTCACCGGCGGGCTGTCCGGCCCGGCCATCCGGCCCGTGGCGCTGCGGTGCGTGTGGCAGGTGCACCAGGCGCTGCCGGAGGTGCCCATCCTGGGCATGGGTGGCATCCGCACCGGGCTCGACGCCCTGCAGTTCGTGCTCGCGGGGGCGTCGGCGGTGTCGGTCGGCACCGCGGTGTTCAACGACCCGTCCGCGCTCGGCCGCATCCACGCGGAGCTGGCCGCCGCGCTCGAGGCGCGCGGGTTCGCCGGCCTGCGCGAGGCAGTGGGGTACGCGCACCGATGACCGCGTCGTTCGGAGAGCGGCTCACCGCCGCCGTCAGCGCCCGCGGGCCGCTGTGCGTGGGCATCGACCCGCACGCCGCCCTGCTCGAGCAGTGGGGGCTGCCCGACGGGCCCGAGGGCCTCGCCCGGTTCACCGACGCCGTCGTCGAGGCGCTGGCGGGCTCGGTCGCCGTCCTCAAGCCCCAGGTGGCCTTCTACGAGCGACACGGCTCCCGGGGCCTCGCGGTGCTGGAGGACGGCGTCGCACGAGCCCGCGCCGCCGGCGCGCTCGTGCTGCTCGACGCCAAGCGCGGGGACATCGGCTCGACCATGGACGCCTACGCCGGCTACCTGCATCCCGACCACCCGCTGGCCGTCGACGCCATGACCGTCAGCCCCTACCTCGGCCCGGGGTCGCTGCAGCCGGCCGTGGACGCCGCGCGCCGGCACGGTGGCGGCCTGTTCGTGCTGGTGCGCACCTCCAACCCGGACGCCGGCACCCTGCAGCTGGTGGGGGAGCCGTCGGTGGCGCAGCGGGTGGTCGACACCGTCCGCGGCTGGAACGAGGAGACCCCCGGCGGCTCGTTCGGCATCGTGATCGGGGCGACGCTGCGCGAGCTCGACGTCGACCTGGCCGGCCTGGGCGGCCCGGTGCTGGCCCCGGGGCTCGGGGCCCAGGGAGGCTCGCCGGAGGACCTGCGCCGGCTGTTCGGTCCCGGCACCGTCGTCGTGCCCACGGTGTCGAGGGACGTGCTCGGGGCCGGGCCCGACGTCGCCGGGCTGCGCGCCGCGGCCGAGCGGTGGGCGGAGGAGCTCGCCCGCTGACCCGGCGTGTCGGGCCCCGGGCGTGTCGGACCTCCGCGGGCTCGCTGGCCCCACGCGGCGACACGGAACAGAACCGACCGGATCCCGAGCCTGACCTGCAGTGATGACTGACGGTGAGCGGATTCGTCAGCTGCGTGTGAACGGGGCCGCGGACCTCCGTGACGGGGCCGGAAGGCGCAGACGTGACCAGCGGATTTGCCCCATACTGCGCGTGTCGCGAGGCTCGGGGGTGCACGTCGTCCACCCTGGATTCCGCGAACAGCACCGCCGGCACCGACGCCGGCGACGACACGATTGGGTCGCACCATGCCCCTTCCCGAACTGTCCCCGGAGCAGCGCGCCGCCGCACTCGAGAAGGCCGCCGCCGCCCGCAAGGCGCGCGCCGAGCTGCGCGAGCGGCTGAAGAGCAAGGGCGCGACCGTCGGCGACGTCCTCAAGCAGGGGGAGACCGACGAGGTCATCGGCAAGATGCGGGTGTCGGCGGTCCTGGAGTCCCTCCCGGGCGTCGGCAAGGCGCGTGCTGCGAAGATCATGGAGCGCCTGGAGATCTCCCCGACGCGCCGCGTGCGGGGGCTGGGCGCCAACCAGCGCCGCGCGCTGGAGGCGGAGTTCGGCGGCGACCAGGTCGGCTGACCCGTTCCGGCGGCCAGGCCCGACCGGACGGGGACGACGAGTGGCAACAGGGACATCGGCACGGCTCACCGTGCTCTCCGGACCCTCCGGGGTCGGCAAGGGCACCGTGGTCGCCGAGGTCCGGCGCCGGCACCCCGACGTCTGGGTGTCGGTGTCGGCCACCACCCGCAGGCCCCGCCCCGGTGAGGTCCCCGGTGTGCACTACCACTTCGTCACCGACGAGGAGTTCGACCGGCTGATCGCCACCGACGGCCTGCTCGAGTGGGCCGAGTACGCCGGCAACCGGTACGGCACCCCGGTCGCACCCCTGCAGGCGCGGCTCGAGTCCGGGGCCCCCGCGCTGCTGGAGATCGAGCTGCAGGGCGCCCGCCAGGTCCGCGACCGCGCCCCCGACGCCCAGCTGGTCTTCCTGGCGCCGCCGTCGTGGGCCGAGCTGGTCAGCCGGCTGGCCGGGCGGGGGTCGGAGCCGGAGGCGGTGCAGCAGGCGCGGCTGGCCATCGCGCAGGCCGAACTCGACGCCGCCGGCGAGTTCGACGTGGTGGTGGTCAATGACGACGTGGCCCGCGCCGCGGACGAGTTGGTAGGCTTGCTGACTGCGCCCTCACCCGGTCTCCACCAGGGGAGCGGCGCTCACGAGTGAAACGCGAGCCTGCAGGCTGGTTTCCTCCCACCACCGATTGAGGAGCACGTCCGCCCGTGTCCGGAGTCGCACCCGCCCCCGAGGGCATCACCAACCCGCCGATCGACGAGCTGCTCGAGCGCACCAGCAGCAAGTACGGCCTGGTCATCTTCGCCGCCAAGCGCGCGCGCCAGATCAATGCGTACTACAGCCAGCTGTCCGAGGGCCTGCTCGAGTACGTGGGCCCGCTGGTCGACACCGCTCCCCAGGAGAAGCCGCTGTCGATCGCGCTGCGCGAGATCAACGAGGGTCTGCTCACCCACACCGCGGGTGAGAACTGAGCCGCACCCCGAACTGATGACGACGCCCCCGGCTGCTGCCGGGGGCGTCGTCGTGTCTGCGGCAGGATGAGCGCATGAGCCGGATCGTGCTGGGGGTCAGCGGTGGCGTGGCCGCCTACAAGGCGGGCCTGCTGCTGCGCGCCTTCACCGAGGCCGGGCACGACGTGCGGGTCGTCCCCACGCCGAGCGCCCTCCACTTCGTCGGTGCCGCGACCTTCGAGGCGCTGTCCGGCAACCCCGTCACCACCGACGTCTGGTCCGACGTCGACGAGGTCGCGCACGTGCGCATCGGGCAGACCGCCGACCTCGTCGTCGTCGCCCCGGCCACCGCCGACCTGCTGGCCCGCGCCGCCGCCGGCCGCGCGGACGACCTGCTCACCGCCACCCTGCTCACCGCGCACTGCCCGGTGGTCTTCGTGCCGGCCATGCACACCGAGATGTGGCTGCACCCGGCCACCCAGGAGAACGTGGCCACGCTGCGCCGCCGGGGCGCGGTGGTCCTGCCGCCCGCCATCGGCCGCCTGACCGGGCCGGACTCCGGTCCCGGCCGCTTCCCCGAGCCCCCCGACATCGCCGCGCTGGCCGCCGTCGTGCTCTCCGCGGGCGCCGGCGCGCTGCCGCACGACCTGTCCGGCCGGCGGGTGGTGATCAGCGCCGGCGGCACCCGTGAGCCGCTGGACCCGGTCCGCTACCTCGGCAACCGCTCGTCGGGCAAGCAGGGCTGGGCGCTGGCCCGGGTCGCCGCCGCCCGCGGCGCGGAGGTCGTGCTGGTCGCGGCGAACGTCGAGCTTCCGGCGCCCTTCGGCGTCCAGGTGGTGCCGGTGGGCACCGCCGAGGAGCTGCGCACGGCGATGCTCGCGGAGGCGCCGGGCTCCGACGCCGTCGTCATGAGCGCCGCGGTCGCCGACTTCCGGCCCGCCACCGTCGCCGGGGCGAAGCTGAAGAAGGGCTCCGCCGGCGAGCCTGACTCGGTGCCGCTGGTGCGGAACCCCGACGTGCTCGTCGAGCTGGTGGCGCAGCGACGTCCCGGCCAGCTGGTGGTCGGCTTCGCCGCCGAGACCGGCGACGACGAGGCCGACGTCCTCACCCACGCCCGCGCGAAGCTCGCCCGCAAGGGCTGCGACCTGCTCGTGGTCAACGACGTGTCCGGCGGCCAGGTGTTCGGCCGCGCGGAGAACGCGGTGGTGGTGCTCGCCGCGGACGGGGCGGCCACCGAGATACCGCTCGGCCCCAAGGACACGATCGCCGCCGGCATCTGGGACGCGATCGCACCCCAGCTGCACCGGGCGACCCAGCCGTAGGCCCCTTCCCCCCGGGGCTGCCGACCGCCGGTCTCGGGCAGGTAACGTCCTCCCAGGGTCACGTCCCGACCCCGCCGCCCCAGTCTTCCGACCCAGGAGTACCGACATGTCACGCCGTCTCTTCACCTCCGAGTCGGTGACCGAGGGCCACCCGGACAAGATCGCCGACCAGATCAGCGACTCGATCCTCGACGCGATGCTCGCGCAGGACCCCAAGAGCCGCGTCGCCGTCGAGACGATGATCATGACCGGGCAGGTGCACATCGCCGGCGAGGTCACCACCTCCGGTTACGTCGACATCGCCCAGATCGTCCGCGACACGATCCTGCGGATCGGCTACGACTCCTCCCGCAAGGGCTTCGACGGCGCGTCCTGCGGCGTCAGCGTCTCGATCGGCGCGCAGTCGCCCGACATCGCCCAGGGCGTCGACACCGCCTACGAGGCCCGCACCGGCTCGTCCGAGGACGAGCTGGAGCGCCAGGGCGCCGGCGACCAGGGCCTGATGTTCGGCTACGCCACCGACGAGACCCCCGAGCTCATGCCGCTGCCGATCGCGCTGGCGCACCGCCTGTCGCGCCGGCTGTCGGCGGTGCGCAAGGACGGCTCGGTGCCCTACCTGCGTCCCGACGGCAAGACCCAGGTCACCGTGGTCTACGAGGACGACAAGCCCGTCGCCGTCGACACCGTGGTCGTCTCCTCGCAGCACGCCGAGGACATCTCGATCGATCAGCTGCTCGCGCCCGACATCAAGGAGCTCGTCGTCGAGCCGGAGCTCGCCGCGCTCGGCCTGCCGACCGACGGCTACCGGCTCCTGGTGAACCCGACCGGCAAGTTCGTCATCGGCGGCCCCATGGGTGACGCCGGCCTGACCGGCCGCAAGATCATCGTCGACACCTACGGCGGCATGGCCCGCCACGGCGGCGGCGCGTTCTCCGGCAAGGACCCGTCGAAGGTGGACCGCTCGGCCGCCTACGCCATGCGCTGGGTCGCCAAGAACGTCGTGGCCGCGGGGCTGGCCAAGCGCTGCGAGGTGCAGGTGGCCTACGCCATCGGCGCCGCGCACCCGGTGGGGCTGTTCGTCGAGACCTTCGGCACCGGCACGGTCGGCGACGACGTCCTCGAGAAGGCCATCACGACGGTCTTCGACCTGCGCCCGGCCGCGATCGTGCGGGACCTCGACCTGCTCCGCCCGATCTACGCGCCGACGGCGGCCTACGGCCACTTCGGCCGCACCGACGTCGACCTGCCGTGGGAGCGGCTGGACCGCGTCGACGCGCTGCGCTCGGCCGTCGGGGCCTGAGCCCGCGGTCTCCGCGAGACCGATGCACCGTGCGCCGGCGGCGCATTCCCCGCGTGGGAGTGCGCCGCCGCTGCACATCGTCCGGCGGTGTCGGCGGGCGTGATTAGGGTCCCCGCCGTGCCGTCGTCCCCGCCCGCCCCCCTCGTGGCCCGGGTGGTGGTGGACGTGCCGCTGGCGCACCTCGACCGGCCGTTCGACTACGCCGTCCCCGAGAAGTTCGCCGACATCGTGCAGGCCGGCTGCCGGGTGCGGGTGCGCTTCCACGGGCGGCTCGTCGACGGCGTGATCTGGGAGCTCGGCGAGTCCACCGACTTCGCCGGCTCGCTCCAGCCGCTGTCGCACGTCCCGTCCGGGGAGCCGGTGCTCACCCCGCAGGTGGCCCGGCTCGTGCGCACCGTCGCCGACAGGTACGCCGGGACGGCCGGCGACGTCCTGCGCCTGGCCATCCCGCCCCGCCGGGCGAACGCCGAGAAGCGGGAGAGCCCGACGCCGGACGCCCTGCCCGAGCCGCCCGATCCGGCCGGGTTCGCCCGCTACACCGCCGGACCCGCGCTGCTCGAGGCCCTCGCCGACGGCCGGCCGGCCCGCGCGGTCTGGACGGCGCTGCCCGGCGAGGACTGGCCCGCCCGGCTGGTCGAGCTGTGCCGGGCGACGCTCTCCGGCCGGCGCGGGTCGCTGGTCGTCCTCCCCGACGGCAAGGACCTGGACCGGCTCGCCGCCGCGGCCGCCGAGCTGTTGCCGGCGCACTCGTTCACCGTGCTGCGCGCCGACGACTCGCCGGAGAAGCGCTACCGGTCGTTCCTGGCCGCCTCGCGGGGCGCCGCCCAGGTGGTGCTGGGCACGCGCGCGGCGATGTTCGCGCCGGTCCGCGACCTGGGCCTCGTCGTGGTCTGGGACGACGGCGACGACCTGCACGCCGACGAGCGCGCCCCCTATCCGCACGCCCGGGACGTCCTGATCCAGCGCGCCTGGCTCGACAACTGCGCCGCGGTCGTCGCGGCCACGGCCCGCACCGCCGAGGCGGCGCTGCTGGTGGAGTCGGGCTGGGCGAACGAACTGGTCGCCGACCGCGCGGTGCTGCGTGCTGCCGCGCCGCGCGTGCAGGCGCTCGGCGACGACTTCGACCTGGCCCGCGACCCGGCCGCGCGGTCGGCGCGGCTGCCGTCGGTGGCGCACGAGGCCGCGCGCAAGGCGCTCGCCGCCGACGCCCCCGTGCTGGTGCAGGTGCCTCGTCGCGGCTACGTGCCGTCGCTGGCCTGCGACCGCTGCCGGGCGCCGGCCCGCTGTGCGCACTGCGCCGGACCGCTCGGCATCGCGCCGCGGCCGGGTCCCGGCGGCGCGCGGATCCCGGCCTGCCGGTGGTGCGCCCGCCCGGCGGCCACCTTCGACTGCCCGCACTGCCACGGCACCAAGCTGCGGGCCGCGGTGATCGGGGCGGCGCGGACGGCCGAGGAGCTCGCCCGCGCGTTCCCCGGGGCGCCGGTCCGCACCTCGGGCAGCACCTCGGGGGTGCTGGCCACCGTGCCCGGGGGAGCCGCGGTCGTGGTGGCGACGCCGGGCGCCGAGCCGGTGGCCGAGGGCGGTTACGGCGCGGCGCTGCTGCTCGACTCGTGGGCGCTGCTGGGCCGGGCGGACCTGCGCGCCGGCGAGGAGAGCCTGCGCCGGTGGATGAACGCCGCCGCGCTGGTCCGGCCCGCCTCCGCCGGCGGCACCGTCGTCGTCACCGCCGACGGTGGGCACCCCGTGGTCCAGGCGCTGGTGCGCTGGGACCCGGCCGGCCTGGCGGCCCGGGAGCTGGCCGACCGCCGCGAGCTCGGCTTCCCGCCGGTCAGCCGCATGGCCTCGCTCACCGGCTCGCCGGCGGCGCTGGCGGAGTTCCTGGAGACGCTGCGGCTGCCCGACGACGCCGACCTGCTCGGGCCGGTGCCCGAGCGACCGCGGCCCGGGCAGGAGGGGGAGCGGGAGCGGTACCTGGTGCGGGTGCCGCGCGCCTCCGGGGCGGCGTTGGCCGCCGCGCTCACCGAGGTGCAGGGCGTGCGCAGCGCGAAGAAGGCGCCCGAGCACGTGCGCGTCCAGCTGGACCCGCTGGACCTCGTGTAGGCCCCGCCGGAGTTGATCATCGGCTGCGTGCTCGCCGGGCCGGCGGGTCGCCCTCGATGTCGAGCACGGAGCCGATGATCAACTCGGGGCCACCTACGATCGAACGGTGAGCGTCACCCCGATCCGCCTGATGGGCGACCCCGTCCTGCGCCGCCGGGCCGAGGAGGTCGTCGACTTCGACGCCGAGCTGCGCCAGCTGGTCACCGACCTGACCGACACCATGCACGCGGCCGGCGGCGCCGGGATCGCCGCGCCGCAGATCGGCGTCGGTCTGCGGGTGTTCACCTGGTACGTCGACGGCGAGGTCGGCCACCTGGTCAACCCCGAGGTGACGCCGATCGGCGACGAGGAGCAGATCGACCCCGAGGGCTGCCTGTCGATCCCGGGGTTCCGGTTCGACTGCCGGCGGCACCTCTACGTCGCCGCCACCGGCTGGAACATGCACGGCGACCCGATCCGCGTCGAGGGCTCGCACATGCTGGCCCGGGCGGTGCAGCACGAGGTCGACCACCTCGACGGCGTGCTGTTCGTCGACCGGCTCGACGCCGAGGCCCGCGAGGCGGCGCTCGCCGTGCTGCGCGACGCCGAGTGGGCGGGGGAGCAGGCCTACCTCCCGGCCGGCGAGCCCGCGCCCGTGGTGAAGGTGAGCCCCCACTGAAGCTCCTGTTCGCCGGTACGCCCGAGCCCGCCGTCCCGTCGCTGGAGGCGCTCCTCGCGTCCGACCACGAGGTCGTCGCCGTCCTCACCCGGCCCGATGCCCGGTCCGGACGCGGCCGGAGGTCCAGCCGCTCGCCGGTGGCCGAGCGCGCCGACGCCGCCGGCATCCCGGTGCTCCAGCCGCGCTCGCCGCGCGATCCGGAGTTCCTCGAGCAGCTGGCCGAGCTGGCCGTCGACTGCGTCCCCGTCGTCGCCTACGGGGCGCTCATCCCGCCCGCCGCCCTGGCGATCCCGCGGCACGGCTGGGTGAACCTGCACTTCTCGCTGCTGCCCGCCTGGCGGGGCGCCGCGCCGGTGCAGCACGCGATCATGGCCGGTGACGAGATCACCGGCGCCTGCACGTTCCTCATCGAGGAGGGGCTCGACACCGGGCCGGTGTACGGCACGCTCACCGAGGCGATCGGCCCCCGCGACACCGCCGGCGACCTGCTGGACCGGCTGTCGCGCAGCGGCGCCCAGCTGCTCGCGGCCACCCTCGACGGCATCGCGGCGGGTGCACTGGAGCCGCGGCCGCAGCCGGCCGAGGGCGTCAGCCTGGCGCCCAAGGTCGAGCCCGCCGACGCGCGGGTGGAGTGGGCGCTCCCGGCCCACGTGGTGGACCGGCGGATCCGCGGGGTCACCCCGGCCCCGGGCGCGTGGACGACGTGGCGCGGGGACCGCCTGCGGCTCGGGCCGGTCACGCCGGTCCTGGACGGCCCGTCGCTCGACGAGGGCGAGCTCCTGGCGGACTCCGGGGAGGTCCACGTCGGCACCGGCAGCGGCCCGGTCGTCCTGGGCGAGGTGCAGCCGGCCGGCAAGCGGATGATCCCGGCCGCCGACTGGGCCCGCGGCGCACGGCCGGCTCCCGGCGAGAGGCTGGGGGAGTGACCCGGCCACCCCGCCGGCCCTCCGGCGGCCCCGGGCGAGGCCACCGGTCCCGCCCACCGGCCCGGCGACGGCCGCTGGACGGCGCCCGGCTCACCGCCTACGACGTCCTCGACGGCGTCACCTCCCGGGACGCCTACGCCAACCTGCTGCTCCCGCAGCTGCTGCGCGAGCGCGACCTGGACACCCGGGACGCCGCCTTCGCCACCCAGCTCGCCTACGGGACGCTGCGCGCCACCGGCACCCTCGACGCGGTGCTCCGCCGGCTGGTGGACCGGCCGCTGGAGGAACTGGACCCGCGGGTGCTCGACCTGCTGCGGCTGGGGGCCTACCAGCTGATCGACCTGCGGGTGCCCTCGCACGCCGCCGTCGACACGACCGTCGACCTCACCCGGGCGATCGTCGGAACCGGCGCCTCGGGGCTGGTCAACGCGGTGCTGCGCAAGGTCGCCGCCGGAGGGGACCGCATGCAGTGGCTCGACACCCTGGGCGGTGATCGGGACGAGCAGCTGGCCCTGGTCTCGGACCACCCGCGGTGGATCGTCGACGCCTGGCGCGACGCGCTGGGTGGCGAGGAGGAGCTGGAGCCCGCCCTCATGGCCGACGACGCCGCCCCGGAGGTGCACCTGGTCGCCCGCCGGATCGCGCGCGCGGAGCTGATCGAGGAGTCCGGTGGGTCGCCGGGGCCCTGGTCGCCGTTCGCCGTCCGGTTGCCCGGCGGGGACCCCGGGCGGCTCCCGTCGGTGCGTTCGGGGCGCGCCGCGGTGCAGGACGAGGGCAGCCAGCTCGCCGCCCTGCTCCTGGCCCGCGCGCCGCTGGAGGGACCGGACGCCGCGTGGCTGGACATGTGCGCCGGCCCCGGTGGCAAGGCCGGGCTGCTCGCCGCGGTCCGGCCCGCGGGCGTGCGGCTCACCGCCGCGGACCGGGCACCGCACCGGGCCGACCTGGTACGCCGGGCGCTGCGGGACGAGGCCGACGTCGAGGTGCTGGCCGCCGACGGGCGGGAGCCGCCGTGGCAGGCAGCCTCGTTCGACCGCGTGCTGCTCGACGCGCCGTGCACGGGGCTGGGCGCGCTGCGTCGCCGTCCGGAGGTGCGCTGGCGCCGGACGCCGGAGGACGTCGCCCCGCTGGTGGAGCTGCAGCTGGAGCTGCTGGCCGGCGCGCTGGCGTCCGTGCGGCCCGGGGGAGTGGTCGCCTACGTGACCTGCTCCCCGCACACCGAGGAGACGATCGGCGTGGTCGACGTCGCGGCCGCCCGGGACGACGTCGAGGTGCTGCCCGTGGCCCCGCTGTTCCCCGAGGTGCCCGACATCGCGCGCGGCGACTACGCACAGCTGTGGCCGCACCGGCACGGCACCGACGCCATGTTCATGGCGCTGCTCCGCCGCACCCGCTGACCGATCCGGGCCCCACCTAGACTCCGGGCGTGTCCCGCCAGCCCCTGATCGCGCCCAGCCTCCTCTCCGCCGACTTCGCCCACCTCGCCGACGAGGTCGCCAGGGTCGCCGACGCGGACTGGCTGCACGTCGACGTCATGGACGCGCACTTCGTGCCGAACCTGACGTTGGGCCTCCCGGTCGCCGAGGCGATCCAGAAGGTCAGCCCGGTACCGCTGGACTGCCACCTCATGATCGAGAACCCCGAGCGGTGGGCCCCGGGCTACGCCGAGATGGGCGCCCGCAACGTCACCGTGCACGCCGAGGCCTGCACCGATCCCCGCGGCGTCGCCCGCGACCTCCGCGCCGCCGGCGCGCTGGCCGGGCTGGCGATCAAGCCCGGGACGCCGCTCGAGGACCACCTCGAGGTGCTGCGCGACTTCGACACCCTGCTGGTGATGAGCGTCGAGCCCGGCTTCGGCGGTCAGGCGTTCATCGCCGACGTGCTGCCCAAGGTGCGCACGGCCCGCGAGCTGGTGGACACCGGGCATCTGCAGCTGATCGTGGAGATCGACGGCGGCATCAACGCCGACACCATCGAGCAGGCCGCGGAGGCCGGCGTCGACATGTTCGTCGCGGGCTCCGCCGTCTACGGCGCCGAGGACCCGGCGAAGGCCATCGCCGCCCTGCGCGCGCAGGCGGCCGCGGCGATGCAGGGATGAGCCCCGCCGAACTGTCAGCCATGCGCCGGGCCCGGGAGCTCGGCGAGTCGGTGCTCGGCACCACCAGCCCCAACCCCGCCGTCGGCGCGGTGATCCTGGACGCCGACGGCGCCCTCGCCGGCGAGGGCG
>NZ_LWUA01000019.1 GCF_005222955.1 Blastococcus sp. CCUG 61487
CCTGACCTCGCCCAGAGGGGCCGCTCCGGGCTACCTGTGGATGACTCCTGCAGCCCCCGCCGCGACACGGCACGCTGATCGACGTCGGCGAGGTCACCCGCCGCCCGGCTACGTCACCCCGCACCACCCGGTCCGGTAGCCGCCGGCCGCAGCGCCACCGACAGAGCCCCACCCCGCTGATGCGGGGTGGGGCTCTTCTCGCGTTGTGCCGGGCGGTCCCGCCTCGCTGATCGCCCAGGTGGTGGGACGAGGCGGGCGCCCGGGCCGCAGTGCGCCAACACTGAGCGCGGCGTCCGAGAGTCTACTTCGCCGGCGGCCCGAAGATGGTCCGACGGATCGTCATGACGTGGACGCCGTACTCCTTCGCCAGCTGCGGCATCGACACCTTGTAGGGCACCCAGCGCGCCCGGACCTCTTCTTCCTGTTCGGGCGAGAGCTTCCGAAGTTCCGGCCGTGGACCGCGCAGGTGGAGTCGAGGCCCGCGGTTCCGGGCCACCCGCCCCTTCGCCACCATGTCGGCGCTGTTCTCCGCTGGCGTACCGAGGAACAGGTGATCGGGGCGGCAGCACGGCGGGTTGTCGCACCGGTGGCAGACGAACATGCCGTCGGGCACCGGCCCGTTGGTGAGCTCCCACGCGTGTCGGTGCGCGTTGACAGTGGTGCCGCCGAGCGGGAACCGGCCATAGCCGCGAGCGAGACGGGAGCCGGTCCACTCCCAGCAGCCGTCGCCGGTTCGGTCCACGCGGCTCCAGAAGGCCGCGGTCCGCGCCTCTCTGCTGTACCGCTCCGCGTCGGCGGTCGTGCCGGGCTTCATGTGGTCGGGGCGGACGCAGAGCTGCTGGCCGCAGGTGTCGGAGAGCACCTCGTTCTCCTCGAGCTGGCGGACCGTGCCTTCGTACAACCGACGTCGTGGGGAGACGCGCACCCGCTCGGGTCGGTACGTCTCGTTGAACAGCAGTCGGGTCACTCCTCGGGCGACCTGCTTCGGTCCGCACCACAGCCAGCAGGTCTCGGTCTGCTCGACGAGTTCCCAGAAGCGGACGTCGGCGGGGCGATCATCACGAGGTGGCACAGGTCGAGTGTGACGTACGGGTGCGACAGGATCGACGATCCAGTCCTACGACCTCGGCGGCGACGGCCTCGAGCGGCACGCTTCCCACCAGGTGGCGGGCTTCCTCGCCGGGTTCGCCGGCTAGCGCCTATCAGGTGCAGACATCGACCAGGTCGTCGATGGAGTCACGGGCATCGGCTAGGACATCTTCGTCGACGGTGCCGCCCTCGTCGGCGGCCACCTTCAGGTCGAAGAGCACCTCCCGCAAGGCCTTCGCGCTGTCCAGCAGGTCGGGGTCGTCGACGTAGCCGGCCGAGTCGGGCTCGTCGAAGTTCGCGATCCGGGAGCTCAGCTCCTGCTCGGAACGGCCCACGGGTACCTCGACGAACGCGTAGGCATCGCTCTCTGAGGAGAAGTTGCCGTCGTTCTCGATCAGCTCGTCAATCTGGCCGGACAAGTACCCGATGGCCTCGCCGTCGTCGGTGGCGACTGCGCACAGTTCCTGGTCTCGAGAGGACAGGTCGCCGCGGATCCCACCGCCACAGGCGGCCACGACGGCGACGGAAGTGGCGAAGACGAGCCCCAGGGCAGCGCGGCGCATGAGCCGGGACCGTACCGGATCTAGTCATGCGGCGGCGGTCACGGCCTTCCGGAGCTCGTCGCCGGCGAGGCGGGTGTAGATGCGGGTGGTCTCGATGTTGCGGTGTCCGAGGAGTTCGGCGATGACGTAGATGTCGGCGCCGCCGTCGCGCACCCTGGTGGCGAACCGATGTCGGAGGGTGTGGAGTGCCCACCCCTCGGGGAGGAGCCGGGAGGCGATCCTGCCGACGCGTTCGGGGGTGAGAGGGCGGCCTGGTCGCCGATCGCTAGGGAACAGCCACCCGCCGGGCAGGTCGAGCAGAGCGGCCGCCAAGAGCCCGGTGAGGGGGACGTCGCGGTAGACGTCCCCCTTCCCGTGGACGCGCAGCAGCCACCCGTAGCCGTCGTGGTGGAGGTCTTCCCGCCGCACGTGGGCGATCTCGGCCCGGCGGAGGCCTCCGTAGGCGGCGAGGAGCAGGATGAGCCGGGCGCGGTCGTCGGCCCGGCCGACTGCGGCGCGAAGGACATCTTCCGCGATTGGCCGGGGCAGGCCTCTCGTGGCCTTCACGCGGGGCAGCGCGGCGGCCGGCGACCGATCGAGGTGGCCGGCGGCGACCGCCCACGCATAGAAGGCGCGCAAGGCACCGCGATAGGAACGGCGGGTGTTGGGCCGCCAGTGCTCGTGCTGGGCGAGCCAGAGCACCAGGTGGTCGAGGTCCACGTCCCACGGGCGGATGTCGGGGTGGTCGAGCGCGAGCCGGCGGAGCTGGTAGAGCCGGAGCCCGATGGTGGTCGGGGGTGCGCCGCTGGCCTTCAGCCATCCCTCCCACGCGTCCAGTGCGCCCTGCCATGGTTTCGGAACCGCTCGATCCCCCATACGACTTGCATAGGCGACTGTGAGCCACGACACCCCGGTCTGACGTCCTAAGGATGAAGCCTCAACCTCCGGTCGAGTGACCCGCCGGGGGCCGCTCGCACGCGGCGTCATGGGCCCGT
The DNA here is from genome assembly GCF_005222955.1 of Blastococcus sp. CCUG 61487. Lineage (GTDB taxonomy): Bacteria > Actinomycetota > Actinomycetes > Mycobacteriales > Geodermatophilaceae > Blastococcus. The sequence continues at coordinate 2,627 of NZ_LWUA01000019.1, forward strand.
GGGTGTTGCTCCGACCGGCTCCGGCGCCCCCTGCTTGGCCAGCTTCCGGAGCACGGCGAGCGCGCCGGCGCCCTTCTCGACCTGCGAAGAGTTGTCGTATCGCCGTCCGAAGGCGCCGGCGACGTAGCGCTTGCCGCGGGGGCCGCGCTGGGTCGCGAGCCAGCCGACGGGCAGGCCGTCGCGGTAGATCGTCCAGGTGACATCCCACTGGTCTCCCCAGAAGTGGCGGCGGTCGATTTCCTGCGCGAGGAGCTCGCCTGCTTGCAGCGGCGTCGGGTCGAGGTGGGTGACCTCCCGGGCTCCGGGGACGGGCGCGTCGTCGGGGTCGAGCTGGCCGCGCATCGCCTCGACCAGGCCGCAGCGCACGCAGGTGAGCACCAGGTGGAAGCGCTTGCCGAGGAGCTGGTCGTCGGCGTCGTAGCGGTCGCCTTCGCTGACCTCGAGCGCGTCGAACAGGTGGCGGTTGTGGCCCCACTGTCCGGTCGGGTTGCACGGTCCGGGCTGGTCGCCGAACCGTCCGTCGGCGGGGCGCCGGCCGTGGTAGTAGCCCACGGGCCGGGCGTGCCGCTCGTCGTCGCTGTAGCGGCCGAGGAGCGCTGGCACCCGCACGTCGCCGAGGTCGGCGTGCTCGCGGTCGACGCCGTCCGGGCCGACCGGCGGCAGCACCATCTCCGGCCGGGCCATCACGCCACCGCCGCGAGGTCGTCGAGCGCCGGACGCGGCCGGGGCGTGCGCTCAGCCAGGGGGGACGCCTCGCGGGCCACCGCCGCGAGGCGTCGTTGAGCTCGCGGGTCGTGCACTCCGTTGCCGTCGAACTCGTAGATCCGGGCGCCAGACCCCAAATCAGCGGGTTCGGGGTTCGAGTCCCTGATGGCGCACCAGGATCGACCGAGCGGCTTCCTCCTCCGGGAGGGAGCCGCTCCGTCGTCCCGGAGCCTTACACCTCGGGAAGCCCCTGGCGCGCGCTCCGGTTGATCTCTCCATGCGCACCGATCCGGCCACCCGCGACGTCGACGTCGTCGTGATCGGCGCCGGGCAGGCGGGCCTCTCCACCGCGTACGGCCTGCTCCGCCAGGGGTTCGCGCGGCACACCGGGTTCGTCGTGCTCGACGCCGAGACCGGCCCGGGCGGCGCCTGGCAGCACCGCTGGGACTCCCTCACCCTCGGCAGCACCCACCGGGTGCACGACCTGCCCGGCCTGCCCTTCACGCCCGATCACCCGCAGGCACCGGCCGTCGAGGCGGTGCCCGCCTACTACGCCGAGTACGAGCGGCACTCCGACCTGCCGGTGGTGCGGCCCGTGCGCGTCGCCGCCGTGCGCCGCACCGACGACCGCTTCCGGGTCGAGACCGACGCCGGCGACTGGACAGCCCGCGCCCTGGTGAACGCGACCGGCACCTGGACGCGCCCCTTCGTCCCCCGCTACCCCGGTCAGGAGACCTTCCGCGGCCGGCAGCTGCACACCGTGGACTACCGCTCGCCGGAGGAGTTCCGCGGGCAGCACGTCGTCGTGGTGGGCGGCGGCTCGTCGGCGACCCAGCTGCTCGGGGAGATCAGCCGGGTCACGTCCACCACGTGGGTCACCCGCCGCGAGCCGGTCTGGCGCGACGACGAGTTCGACGAGGACGCCGGCCGCGCGGCCGTGGCGCTGGTCGAGGAGGCGGTCCGCGAGGGCCGCCGGCCGGGCAGCGTCGTGGGCGTCACCGGGCTGTCCACGCGCGCGCCCTACATCCGCGACGCGCTCGACCGCGGCGTCCTGGAACGGCACCCGATGTTCGACCGGATCACCCCCGACGGGGTCGCCTGGGACCCCGCGGACGGACAGCCGAGCCGGTTCGTCCGCGCCGACGTGATCCTCTGGGCGACCGGCTTCCGCGCCGCGGTGACCCATTTCGCCCCGCTGGGTCTGCGCGGGCCGGGCGGGGGCATCCGCATGGACGGCACCCACGTGGCCGGCGAACCTCGCGTCCACCTGGTCGGCTACGGCCCGTCGGCCAGCACGATCGGAGCCAACCGCGCGGGACAGTCCGCCGCCCGTCAGCTGCGCCGGCTGCTCCGCCCGGACCTTCCGCGCACCGCCTGAGCGGCCCGGTCGGGGATGTCCCCCCACCCGCACGTGGGGGACCGTTCAGGGTCGGTTCAGGGCGCTCCCCGATGTGCCCGGCCCCCGCCCGCCGCGAGGCTTCCCGCCATGACTCCACCGACCTCGCACCCCGGAGCGCGGGCATGATCACCGCCTCCGGACTCACCAAGACCTACGGCGGGAAGACCGCCGTCGACGGCGTCTCGTTCACCGTCGCCCCCGGCCGGGTCACCGGCTTCCTCGGTCCCAACGGCGCCGGCAAGTCGACGACGATGCGGATGGCGCTCGGCCTCGACCGGCCGACCGCCGGCAGCGTGACGGTCAACGGCCGCCGCTACCAGGACTCCCCCGCCCCGCTGCGGGAGGTGGGCGCCCTGCTCGAGGCGCGCGCCCTCCACCCGGGCCGCTCCGCACGCGACCACCTGCGCTGGCTGGCCGCCAGCAACGGGATCGCGCGCACCCGCGTCGACGAGGTCCTCGACCTGGTCGGTCTGGAGAACGTCGCGGACACCCGGGTCGGGAAGTTCTCCCTCGGCATGGGCCAGCGGCTGGGCATCGCCGTCGCGCTGCTCGGCGACCCACCCGTCGTCGTCCTCGACGAGCCGGTCAACGGCCTGGACCCCGAGGGCATCCGCTGGGTGCGCACCCTGGCGAGGCAGCTCGCCGGCGAGGGGCGCACCGTGTTCGTCTCCAGCCACCTGATGTCGGAGATGGCGCTCACCGCCGACCACCTGCTGGTCATCGGCCGCGGCCGGATCCTCGCCGACTGCTCGATGCCCGACTTCATCGCCGAGCACGCCGCCTCCTACGTCCGGGTCCGCACCCCGCAGCACGGCCAGGTGGCCGACCTGCTGCGCGGCGCCGGCGCGGAGGTCTCCCCCGTCGACGACGAGCTGCGCGTCCAGGGCCTGGACGCCGCCGCCGTGGGCGAGCTCGTCGGCGACAAGGGCCTCTACCTCCACGAGCTCACCCTCGTGCGCTCCTCGCTGGAGGACGCCTTCATGACCCTCACCGCCTCGAGCGTCGAGTACTCGGCGCGTACGGCCGCACTCGCAGGAGCCTCCCGATGACCGTCACCGCCACGAGCACCACCGTCGCGCTGGATCCGCGCCGCGTGCCGGCCCCGCGCCCCGGCTTTCCCGCCACGCTGCGCGCCGAGTGGATCAAGTTCTGGTCGGTGCGGTCGACGACCTGGTCGGTGGTGGCGCTCTTCGTGATCGGTGCCGGGCTGACCACGCTGGTCTGCGCCACCAGCGCGGAGTGGCTGGCCAGCGCCGACGCCGACGAGGCCCCCGGCTCCTTCATCACCTGGGGGCTCATGCTGGCCCAGATCGCCGCGGTCGTGCTCGGCACGCTCGCGGTGACCAGCGAGTACGGCACCGGGATGATCCGGGCGACGCTGGCCGCCACCCCCCGTCGTGGTGCGGTGCTCGCCGCGAAGGCCGTCGTCCTGTCCGCGACGCTGTTCCTCGCCGGCACGGTGACCGCGTTCGCCGGCTACCTCGGCGGCAACTTCTTCCTCGATCGCGAGGGCATCGGCATCGCGCTGGGCGACGACGGCGTGCTGCGCTCGATGCTCGGCAGCGGGCTGTACATGGCGGGGCTGGGCCTGTTCGCCGCCGCCGTCGGCATCCTGGTCCGGCACACCGCGGCGGCGCTGTCGATCGTGCTGGCGCTGGTGTTCGTCGCCGGCAACATGGCGTTCCTGCTGCCCGGGACGTGGGGCGAGTGGACGGCGAAGCTGATGCCGGGCAACGCGGGGTCGGCGATCGCCACGCCGGTCTCCTTCAACCCGGAGCTGATGGCGCCGTGGACCGGGTTCGCCGCCTTCACCGGGGAGGTGCTGGTGCTGCTCGCCGTCGCGACCCTGGTGTTCCGTCGCCGGGACGCCTGACCGCCGCCTCGTGGTCACGACCGCCGCGGTGCACCGCGGCGGTCGACCATCGGGGACAGTGGTGGGCGTGACCTCTCCCGACCTCCAGGCCGAGGGCGCCCGCCGCGCCGACGAGTTCCTCGCGCTGCTCACCGCGGACGACCCCGCCGCCGACGCCTTCCTCGAGCAGGTGACCGAGGTGCGGGACCTGGTCTTCCTCGGCGCCGCCCTGACCGCGATCGCCCGCGCCGAGGGCCGGGCACTGCCCACCGCCCAGCGCGCGCAGGCCAGCACCCGCCAGGTGCTGCTGGGTCAGCTCCGCGACGCGCAGCGGCGCGAGCCCGCGGGCCTGCGCACCTGGCTGCGCCGGTCCGGCGAGGAGATCTTGTTCATCAGGTCCCTGCACGCGGCGGCCGCGCGCCTTCCGGGCTGACGCGCCCCCGCACGGGCCGGCTCCCGGCGACCGCCACGGGCAGCATCGCGGCGAGGCCCGCGGCCACCACGACGTAGGTCCAGTCCAGCCCGATGCCGGCCGCCACGACCCCGAGCGCCAGGGCACCGGTCGCGGTCCCGGCGTCGAACGAGGCGTTCCACATCGCGCTGGCGGCCGTCGTCCCGCTCTCGCCGGCGCGGGTGAACGCGCACAGCAGCGACAGGTTCTGCACCGCGCCGAACCCCGCCCCGAAGACGGCGGCGCCGGCCAGCACCCACCAGTCGCCCACCGCGAGCCCGATGCCGGTGACGAGCAGGCCGGCCGACGACACCAGCAGGGCCAGCGGCAGCAGCACCCGCGTGCCCACCCCGTCGGCGAGCCGGCCCGCGCCCCAGCGGGTCACCGCACCCGTCGCGCCGAACACCAGCAGCGCGGCCGTCGCGAGCACCCCGTCGGGCCGCTCGATGGGCAGGAACGTCACCACCCCGCCCCCGGCCAGGGTGACCGCGAACAGCACGGCGGACGGGGCGAGGGCGGCCAGCACCGCCGCCCTGCTCGCCCCCGCGTGACCAGGAGCCGCCTGCGGCCCGACCGAGCGCACCAGCCGCGGGACCAGCGGGAGGCCGAGCAGCGGCAGCGCGCTCAGCCACGCCACCCAGCCGATCGAGTCGTCCAGCACCAGGGCGACGCCGGCCGGCACCGCCACCAGGTTGGGGATCGCGATGGCCAGCCCGTAGAGGCCGATCGACTCGCCCCGCCGGCCCGGCGGCGCGACCTGCGCCGACAGCGTGGCGCCGAGCACGGTGAGGATGGCGAACCCGGCGCCGCGGACGGCCGACAGGATGCTGATCCACAGGACGCCGTCGTCCAGCACGTAGAGCGGCGCGGGCAGCCCCATCGCGACCAGGCCGACGACGAACACCGGTCCGACGCCGAACCGCGCGGTCAGGCCCGGGATCAGCGACTGCACGGCGATGGTGACCACGAGGAAGACCGCGGTGACCAGGCCGGCCGTGCTCGCCGCGGCCCCACCGGACACCGCGTACACAGGCAGGGAGGCCAGCGTCAGCGAGTAGCTGGCGAACCCGAGGAGGGTCACCCCGACCAGCGCCTGCATGCCGGGCAGCCGCCACAGCGACGTCCGTGCCTCCCCCACCTCGCTCACCCCCGCAGCATGGACGGGCGTGCCGCCCCGGCGGCGACCGGGTAGGCAGGGAGCCGTGCCACTGCTGACCGTGGGCCACGGGCCGAAGGACCGGGCCGCCCTGGGGACGACCCTGACCGACGCCGGCATCGACCGACTGGTCGACGTCCGCCGGTTCCCCGGCAGCCGGAACAACCCCGACGTCCGCCGCGAGGCGCTCGAGGAGTGGGTGCCCGGACTCGGCATCGGCTACCGCTGGGAGGCCCGGCTCGGCGGCCGACGCAGCCTCCCGAAGGGGACGCCGGTCGAGGACGGCTGGTGGACGGTGACCCAGTTCGCCGCCTACGCCGCGCACACCCGGACGCCGGAGTTCACCGCCGCGCTCGACGAGGTGCTGGCCGAGGCGGCGTCGGCCACCGTCGCGGTGATGTGCAGCGAGAGCGTCTGGTGGCGCTGCCACCGGCGGCTGATCGCCGACGTCGCCGTCCTCGTCCACGACGTCCCCGTGAACCACCTGATGCCCGACGGTCGGCTGTCCCCGCACCGCCCGTCGGACGGCGCCGTCCTCGGGGACGACGGCGCGCTCTCCTGGCCGGCGTGAGACGCGCGCACTCCCCGGGGAGCGGGACGGCGGCGGGAGCCCACTACTCTGGCCGGGATGGCTTCGGGTGAGAGAGCGGTCGCGGACGGCGACGTACTGCGGCTGCTCCGTACCGGCACCGCTGCCGAGCACGACGACGTCGAACGCACCCTCGACCTGCTCGACCCGGCCCTGACCAGGGAGCGGCTGGCCCGCACGCTGGACCTGATGCACGGCTTCTGGCGCAGCGCCGAGGCCGGCCTCGACCGCTGGGCAGCCGACTGCGCCGACGACGCCGAGGGCGTGGACTGGCCCCGCCGCCGGCGAGCGGGTCTGTTCGCCGACGACCTGCGCGCCCTGTCCACCCCGGCATCCGCCCGGGCGCCGGAGCTGTCCCCGGTGGCCGGCACCGACGAGGCGCTCGGCCGCATGTACGTGCTGGAGGGCTCCACCCTCGGCGGGGTCTTCATCGACCGGCACCTGGCGGGGCTGCCCGAGCTGTCCGGCGTCCGGGTCCGGGCGTTCTCCCCGTACGGCAGCGAGACCGGCGCGATGTGGGCCGCCTTCCGGCGAGCCACCCGGGCGCGGGTCGCGGCAGGCGGGGAGCCCACCGCGATGCTGGCCTCGGCCCGGAGCACCTTCACCGCCCTCGCCGACTGGTGCCGGCCGGCCGCGGTGCAGGACGTCCCGGCATGACCGGCGCCACCGCGGACATCGACTTCCTCGCCCCGGGCACCCCGGTCGACCTGACCAACTGCGAGCGGGAGCCGATCCACGTCCCCGGGAGCATCCAGCCGCGCGGCGTCCTGATCGCGGTGAGCGATCCCGACCACGTCGTCCAGCAGGTGTCGGAGAACCTGGCCGACCTGACCGGCGTCGGGTGGGCGCAGGCGCTGGGCCGCACGCTGGCGGAGGTCCTGGGCGCCGGCCCGGCCGCCGCGGTCATCCGCTCGGCCAGCGCGTTCGGCGACCTGCGCGAGCGCAATCCGGTCGAGCTCGTCCTCGACGTGGACGGCGACCCCGTGCCGGTCGACGCGATCCTGCACCGGACCTCGCTGCCCGGCGATCCGCCCGCCTCCAGCCTGGTGGTCGAGCTGGAGCCGGCGCGCGGGCCGCGACCGTTCTCCTTCCCGAACACCTACCAGACCGTGCGCGGGACCGTCGGCGAGCTCAACCGGGCCTCGTCGCTGCAGGAGCTGTACGACATCACCGCCGAGGCCGTGCGCACCCTCACCGGCTTCGACCGGGTGATGGTCTACCGCTACGACGCCGACTACAACGGCGAGGTCGTCGCCGAGGCCAAGCGCGACGAGCTCAACTCCTTCCTCGGGCTGCACTACCCGGCCTCCGACATCCCGGCGCAGGCGCGGGCCCTGTACGAGAAGAACTGGATCCGGCTGATCTCCGACGTCGCCTACCGGCCCGCTGCGCTGCGTCCCGAGGCGCACCCGGTGAGCGGTCAGCCGATGGACCTGACCTACTCGACCCTGCGCAGCGTCTCGCCGATCCACGTCGAGTACCTGGGCAACATGGGCGTGCAAGCGTCGATGTCCATCTCGCTGCTGCGCGGCGACAAGCTGTGGGGGCTCATCGCCTGCCACCACTACAGCGGCCCCCACGCCCCGCCGTACGCGACCCGCGCGGCCGCCGAGTTCCTCGGTTCGACGCTCTCCCTGCGCCTGGTGGACCGCGCCCAGGAGGACGAGGTCCAGCGGACGCTCGAGGTGCGCTCGACGCTCACCCGGCTGACCGCCGCCGCGCTGGACGAGGACCGCGCGCTCGGCGACGCGCTGCTGGGCTCCCCCGGCCTGCTCGACCTCGTGCCCGCCGACGGGGTCGTCGTCCGCCTGCAGGGCCGGACCCGCAGCGCCGGCGCGGCGCTGCCCCCCAACGTCGCCGAGGCGGTGGCCGCGTGGGCCGCCCGCGATGCCGACGACGTGGTCGCCACCGACTCGTTCCGGCGCGACGCACCGCACCTGGGCATCCCGGTGGAGGACGCGTGCGGCGCGCTGGTGCTGCCGCTGCCCGGCAACCAGTACGTGCTGTGGTTCCGCGCCGAGGCCGTGCGGCACATCGACTGGGGCGGTGACCCGCAGAACAAGGCGATCGCCGAGCGCGAGGGCGACGAGGTGCGGCTGAGCCCGCGCAAGTCCTTCGAGCGCTGGCGGCAGACCGTGCGCGACAGGTCCGAGCCGTGGACGGCGGGCCAGCAGGCCGCCGCCGCCGAACTGCGCACCCATCTGCTCGAGGCGCTCTACGCCCGTTCCCGCAGCCTGGTGCGCGCCGCGGAGACGCTCCAGCGCAGCCTGCTGACCGAGCCGGTGCAGCCCACCGGCTTCGACCTCGCCGTCCGCTACGTGCCCGCCACCCGGGAGGCCCAGGTCGGCGGCGACTGGTACGACGTGTTCGACCAGGCCGACGGCGCGACGCTGCTGGTCATCGGTGACGTCGCGGGGCACGACAGCCGGGCGGCGGCCACCATGGGCCAGCTGCGGGGCCTGCTGCGCGGCATCGCCTACGCCGGCAGCCCCGGTCCGGCCACCCTGCTGAGCCGGCTGGACGCCGCCGTCGACGGGCTCGGCCTGGGCGCGCTGGCGACCGTGCTCGTGGGCCGGCTGGAACGCTCCCCCGACACCGGCGCCACCCGGCTGCGGTGGGCCAGCGCCGGGCACCTGCCGCCGCTGGTGCTGGGTGCCGACGGCGCGGTGCGGGTCCTGGACACCCCCCGGCCGGGGCTGCTCCTCGGGGTCGACCACACCCGGCCGCGCGCGGAGCACGACCTCGTCGTCGACCCGGGCAGCACGCTGCTGCTCTACACCGACGGCCTCGTCGAGCGGCGCGACCAGGTCTTCGACGACGGCATCGCACTGCTCGCCGGGGCGCTCGCCGACCTGCGGCGGCGCCCGGTCCAGGACCTGTGCGACGCCTTGCTGACCAGGCTGCTGCCCACCGGCGCCGAGGACGACGTCGCGCTGGTCGCCGCCCGCCTCCGCGCCGACTGAACGCGCTGGGTCAGGCCTCGCCTGGGGCCTCGAAGCGCGGGACGAGACCGGCGGTGGGGAGGCCACCGCGGGCGGGCAGCGGGGCCTCGTCCTCCGCGGCGCGCACCTCGGCGACGTCGGGCTCCCACCTGTCGACGTCCCGTTCCAGGGCGGCGAGCAGCCGCTCCTCGCTGGGGGTGAGGTCGCCGGGGCCCAGGTGGCCCCCCGCTGTCCCCGGGTCCGTGCCGGAGGCCATGGCGCTGTCGGGCGTGGGGTCGTCCGGACCGGGCACGGTCATGCGTTGCCTCCTCATCGCGGGAAGTTCGGCTCGAGCCGCGGCACGATCTGCATCTCCGGCACGTACGCCGAGGGGTGCAGCAGGACCAGGGTGCGCACCATCTCGGCGACTGCCGACGGCGGCATCATCAGGTGGGACGGGATCCCCCACTGCTCCATCATCGGGGTGTCCATGGCCGCCGGGACGACAGACTGGACGCGGCACGGGAAGGGGCGTTCGGTGCCGTCCTCCTGCCGCACCGCCTTCTCGCGGAGCTCGCGCTGGATGCAGCGGGTCGCGTTGAGGAAGCCTGCCTTCGAGCCGTTGTAGGCGATCGCGCCGCTGCCGGAGGTGATCGCCGAGAGCGAGACGATGTGCACGACGTCGGCCGTGCGCCCCTCGGGCAGGTGCTGCACGCGCTTGGTGAACTCGCTGGTGAGGAAGACCGGCCCCTCGAAGTTCACCGCCTGCACGCGCCGGTAGTCGGCGAGGTCGATGTCGGTGATGTAGCCGGGCCGGTCGATGCCGGCGACGTTGACCAGGATGTCGAAGCTGTCGCCGTGCCGGTCGAACAGCGCGGCGACGGCCGCCCGCCTGCTCTCGTCGTCGGCGACGTCCAGCGCCACGACCTCCGCCGACCCGCCGGCGTCGGCGACCAGCTCCCTGGTCCGCTCGCTGCCTGCGCCGTCGATGTCCGCGATCGCCACGTGCGCCCCGGCCTCGGCCAGGGCGACCGCGGTGGCCCGCCCCAGGCCGCTCGCGGCGCCCGTCACGAGCGCGACGCGACCCTTCAGCGACTCCTGCATCCGGCTTCCTCCATCCGCACCCGATCGGCTGCCGACAGCCTCACCGACAACCCGACCGCCCGCAGGTCGGGCCGCACGGACTTTCGGTACCGACAGTCCACCTCCGCACGGGCCTTCCGGTGCCGAAAGGCCCTCAGGCGCAGGTCAGCGCGGGACGCGGGCGGTGGCGACAGCTCCCCGGAACCGTGCGGCCGGCGCGGCCCAGGCGTCGGCGAGGGTCACCGTGCGCAGGCCGCGTTCGCGGATGAGGTCGAGCAGCTCGCCGTAGACGGTGGTGACGGTCCGGTGGTTGGCGTGGCCGACGACGATGGTCTGCGGGGCGAACCACTCGCGGGCGTACCCCATCAGCTCGGCGGCGGTGAGCACCCGCGAGTCGCCGAGCGTGCCGTTCCACATCGCGATGGTCGGGTGCCCGAGGTCGGCGGCGATCCGGTCGGTGCGCTCGTCCCGGGCGCCGAACGGTGGCCGGAAGAACGGCGTCTCGACGCCCAGGGTGGTGCGCAGGAACTCCTTGTTGCGCCCGATCTCCTCGGCGACCTCCGCGTCGCCGAGCGTGGTCAGGTCCGGATGGGACCAGGTGTGGTTGCCGAACGCGATCTGCCCGGACTCGGCCAGGGGCCGCAGGACGGCGGCGTTCTCCTCCCACGAGCGGTACCGGCCGTTCGGGAAGAAGGTGAGGCGGACGTCGGCGTCGACGGCCAGCTGCGCGAAGGCGGCCACGACCTCGGAGTTCGTGCCGTCGTCGATGGTCAGCGCCAGGCCGTTGCCCTCGCCGGGCAGGGCGGTGACCACTCCGGTCGGTGGCGGCACCGGGACGAGCCCGGGGGCGGGTTCGACGGCGGCCGCCGGCGACGGCGCTGCGGGCGCGGCGACGGGTGGGCTCTCACCGGCACGCGTCCCCGTCACCGCACCGCGACCTGTCGCGGCCACGGCGAGGCCTGCGGCGAGCGTGAGCAGGAACCGTCGGCGGTCCATCCGCCGGACGGTAGGCAGCCCGTCGCGGCACGCCCGGCAACGACCCGGGCGACGCGCCGGACCACCTCGCCGCGTCGCCGGCCGGATGCGGGACGTGACTGGAAAGCGGCCGCAGACACCGCCGCGTCACCCGGCCGGGTGGACTGGCACCACCCGGACGCCGGTGCCTCTTCAGCACGCCCGCTGTTCCGCCGAGGAACCCGGAGACCCGCCACGACCGGTGGCGGGCGGCTCGGGACGACGACGGGAGGACCAGCGTGCCGGGACGTCGCACCGCCCAGCCGGCCCTCCCCCGGCCGGTCCTCGTGCTCACCGCCTGCGTCGTCGCCGCGGCGGCCGCGCTGTTCGTCCTCGCCGTCCGCCCGCTGTCCGGGGCGCCGACGGCACCGGAGCTGCCGTGGGTGCTCTGGGTCGCCGTCTTCCTGGTGGCCGAAGCGCTGGTGGTCAACGTCCAGTGGCAGCGCGAGTCGCACATGTTCTCCCTGGGGGACCTGGCGCTCGGCACCGGCCTGCTGCTGGCGGTGCCGAGCGAGATGGTCGCCGCCCAGGTCGTCGCCTGCGCGGTCATCCTCGCCGTCCAGCGTCGTCAGCGCGGCGTGAAACTGGTCTTCAACCTGGCCGTCTGCGCGCTCAACGGATCCCTGGCCGCGACGGTCTTCGCCGTCCTCACGGAGACGGTGGGAACGTGGGACTGGTTGGCCGCTCTCGTCGCCGTCCCCCTCTGCACGGCGCTGGGCGACCTCTGCATCTTCTCCGCGATCGCGATCACCGAGGGCCGCGTCGACGTCGGCCGGCTGCTCGTGATGTTCACCAGCTCGGTCCCGTTCAGCCTGGGCTCGGCGGCCCTGGGCGTGGTGGTGGCCCGGTCGGCCATCGACGATCCGGCGGCCCTGGCCCTCCTCGCGCTGCCCTCGGTGCTCATCGTCGCCTCGTACCGGGCCTACACCCACGCCCGCGAGCAGCGGGAGAACCTCCAGGTCCTGCACGAGGTGACCTCCCTCCTGCACACGGCCGGCGACAGCCAGGAGGCGCTCGGCCAGTTCCTGGACTCGGTGCGCACAGCCTTCCGCGCCCAGCTGGTCGAACTGGTCCTCCTCGACCCGGCCGACCGCGACGACGCCACCGTGAGCCTGAGCCGCGAGGGCGCCGAGCCCGTGGTGATGGCGCCGCTCGCCGACCCCGAGGGGCACCGCCGTCTCCTGGACCGGGCCACCGCCTCCGGGACGCTGACCAGCCGCACCGGCGCGCGTGCGGCGCAGCACCTGGACGCCTACGCCGCGTCTCGCGGGCTGAAGGACGCCATGGTCGCCGCGCTGCGCACCGACGACAGGGTGCACGGCCTGCTGCTGGTGGGCGGCCGACTCGGCGACGTCACCACCTTCAGCGCCGGCGACCTGGCCCTGCTGGACACCTTCGCCCGGCACGTCGCGACCACGCTGGAACGCGGTCGCCTGGAGCAGGACCTCCGCCAGGTCACCCACCTCAAGGAGCAGCTGCGGCACCAGGCGCTGCACGACCCGCTGACCGGCCTGCCCAACCGCACGCTCCTGCTGGACCGGGTGCGGCAGTCGGTCGAGACCGCCGCGCGCACGGGGACCTGGCCGGCCGTCCTCTACCTCGACCTGGACGGCTTCAAGCCGGTCAACGACACGTTCGGCCACGAGGGCGGTGACGTCCTGCTGCGCGCCGTCGCCGACCGGCTCCGCGGCTGCCTGCGCCCCGCCGACACGGCCGCCCGGATGGGCGGCGACGAGTTCGTCGTCCTGCTGGAGGGGCCCGTCGACCGGGCCGACGTCACCCGGGTCGTCGACCGGATCCGCGCCCAGCTCGCCGCCCCCGTCGTCCTCGGCGCCGAGGCCGTCACCTCGATCGGCGCGAGCATCGGCGTCGCCCTGGGCGGGGCCGAGATCGGGGACGCCGACACCCTCATCCGGCAGGCAGACATCGCGATGTACGCCGCCAAACGGGCCGTGCACACCGAGTTCCTGGTCTACGAGCCGGAACTGGGCGGCACGACGGCCGGGCTCCAGCGGCTCCGCGGCTGACCCGCCGCCGGCGACGGGTCAGGCGGCGGGCACCAGCCCGGCCTCCTCGATCAGCCGGGTCTGCTCCCGGCACCAGGGCGACCACGCGTCGCCCTCGGCCTCCTGCCGACGACGGAACGCGGCCCAGTCCAGGACCTCCCACTCGCCCACCTCGGTGGGGTCGGGATCGGGCGAGCCGGTGAAGCGGCCGAGGTACACGGGGCAGATCTCGTTCTCCACGATCCCCCGGAACTCCGCCCGGTACCGGTAGCTCGGCAGCGCCGGACGCAGGTCGCTCACCTGCAGCCCGAGCTCGAACTCGGCGCGCCGGGCGATCGCGGCGGCGTCGTCCTCACCCGGCCCCGGGTGACCGCAGACGCTGTTGGTCCACATGCCCGGGAAGGTCTGCTTGTCCGCGGCCCGGCGGGTGACCAGCAGCCGGCCGGCGTCGTCGAAGAGGTAGACGGAGAAGGCCCGGTGCAGCGGGGTCTCCCCGTGGTGCACCAGCGGCTTGGGCATGGTGCCGATGGACCGCCCCTCGTCATCCACCAGCACGATCAGCTCCATGGCTGCCATTGTCGCCCGCCGCCGCCACCGATGCATGGACGCCCGGTCGGACGGGGCACAGTGGCCGTCGTGGACAGCTTCCGCCGCGACGGCCTGACCTTCGACGTCCGCGACGCCGGACCTCGGGACGGCGAGCCCGTCGTCCTGCTGCACGGGTTCCCGCAGAACTCCGCCTCGTGGGACCGCGTCGTCCCCGCCCTGCACGGAGCGGGCCTGCGGACCCTGGCACCCGACCAGCGCGGGTACTGCGCCATGGCCCGTCCCCGGGGCCGGGCGCACTACCGGCTCCGCGAGACCGTGGGCGACGTGCTGGCGCTGCTCGACGCGGCGGAGCTGGACAGCGCCCACGTCGTGGGGCACGACTGGGGCGGCATCGTCGCCTGGGCCATGGGCGCGTGGCACCCCGACCGGGTCCGCAGCCTCACCGCGCTGTCGGTGCCGCACCCGGCGGCGATGTCCCGGGCCGTGCTGACCAGCGACCAGGGGCTGCGGTCGGGCTACGTCGGGCTGTTCCAGCTGCCGGTCCTCCCCGAGCGGCTGCTGCTGGCCGGCAACGGCATGGTGCTGCGCCGGCTGCTCAGCCGCGGCGGGCTCGAGGAGGACCTCGTCGACCACTACGTCACCCGCATGCAGGAGCCGGGCGCGCTCTCCTCGGCGCTGGGCTGGTACCGGGCGCTGCCCTGGAGCGGGCGCGACCCGGTCGGCACGGTGCGCGTGCCCACGCTGCACGTGTGGAGCACCGGCGACGCCTTCCTCGGCCGGACCGCGACCGAGGCGACCGAGCGCTTCGTCGACGCGCCCTACCGGCTGGAGGTCCTGGAGGGCGTGCCGCACTGGATCCCCGAACTGGCTCCCGACCGGGTCGCCGAACTGGTCACCGCCCACGTGCGGACAGGGGGCGCCCCGGCATGACGGCGACCGAGGCGCAGCTCTCCCGCGCGGAGCGGCTGGACCGGTTGCCGTTCACCCGCGAGCACGGGCGGCTGGTCGTCGGGTCGGGCCTGGGCTGGGCGCTGGACGCCATGGACGTCGGGCTGATCTCCTTCGTCCTGGCGGCGCTCGCGGCGCAGCAGCAGTGGGGCATCACCGATTCCGAACTGTCGTGGGTCGCCTCGATCGGGTTCGTCGGCATGGCCCTCGGCGCCACGCTGGGCGGGCTGCTCGCCGACCGGATCGGCCGGCGCCAGGTCTTCGCGCTGACGCTGCTGGTGTTCGGCCTGGCCACCGGGGCCGCCGCGCTGTCGTGGTCGGTGGGCGCCCTGCTGGTCTTCAGGTTCGTCATCGGCCTGGGTCTGGGCGCCGAGCTGCCCGTGGCCTCGACGCTGGTCAGCGAGTTCGCGCCGGCGCGGGTGCGGGGGCGGGTGGTCGTCTGGCTCGAGGCGTTCTGGGCGCTGGGCTGGACGCTGGCCGCGCTGGTCGGCTTCTTCGTCGTCCCGCGGAGCGACGCCGGCTGGCGATGGGCGCTCGCTATCGGCGCGATCCCGGCGCTGTACGCGGCCGTGGTGCGGTGGGGGCTGCCGGAGTCGGTGCGCTTCCTGGAGACCCGCGGCCGGGTCGAGGAGGCGGAGGCCGCCGTGCGGCGCTTCGAGGAGTCGGCCGGCGTGGCTGCCGCCCCGTCGCCGCTGCCGGCGGCGGTCGAGTCCCCCGGCCCCCGGGCGCTCTGGGCCGGCGGCATCCGGGCCCGGACCGCGGCCCTGTGGGTGGTCTGGTTCAGCATCAACTTCGCGTACTACGGCGCCTTCATCTGGCTGCCCACCCTGCTGGTCGCCAACGGCTTCACGCTGACCAAGTCGTTCGGCTACACCCTGGTCATCACCCTCGCCCAGCTGCCCGGGTACGCCGTGGCGGCCTACCTCATCGAGCGCTGGGGTCGGCGGCCCACGCTGGCGACGTTCCTGGCCGGGTCCGCGGTGGGCGCGGGGCTGTTCGCCGCGGCGGGCAGCGACGCCACCATCCTGGTCACCGGCATGGTGCTGTCCTTCTTCAACCTCGGGGCGTGGGGCGCGCTCTACGCCGTGACGCCGGAGGTGTACCCGACGGTGCTCCGGGCGACAGGCGCCGGAGCCGCGGCCGGGTTCGGCCGGCTCGCCTCGATCGCCGCTCCCCTGTGCGTGCCCCCGCTGGTCGACGCCGGGGGCAACGGCCTGGTCTTCGGCACCTTCGCCGCGTTCTTCGCGATCGCCGCGCTGACCTCGCTGCGGCTGCCCGAACTGCGCGGCCGGTCCCTCGACGACCTCGTCGCCACTCCGGCGGACGCGCCTCCCGGCTGACCGGACCGATCCTCCGGGTTGCTCGCTCGCGGTCGGGGTAGCGCCGGAGCATGCCCGACCACTCCCCCGGCCACCTGCAGGGCGCCACCGTCGCGGCCACCGGCGCGAGCGGCAACGTCGGGACGGCGTTGCTGCGGCGGTTGACCGCCCCTGGCAGCGGCGTCGCCGAGGTGCGGGGGCTGGCCCGCCGGATGCCGCCGCAGGTGCCGCCCTACGACGGCGTCCGCTGGTTCGCCGCCGACCTCGGGGAGCCGGGTAGCGAGCCGGTGCTGGCGGAGCTCCTCGACGGTGCGGACGCCGTCGTCCATCTCGCCTGGGCGCTGCAGCCGGGCCGCGAACCGGAGCGGCTGCGCCGGGTGAACGTCGACGGCACCGACCGGGTCGTGCGGGCGGCACTGGCCGCCGGGGTGCGGCAGGTGCTGCACATGTCCTCGATCGGCGCGTACGCGGCGGGCGCGGTGGGCCAGCGGGTGACCGAGGACTGGCCGACCACCGGCATCCCGAGCTCGCAGTACAGCCGCGACAAGAGCGAAGCCGAGCAGGTGGTGCGCGCGCTGGTCGAGCCCTTCTCCTCGACCGTGCTCTCCATCGCCCGCCCGACGCTCGTGCTCCAGCCGCAGGCGGCCAGCGAGATCGGCCGCTACTTCCTCGGCCCGCTGCTGTTCGGTGCCTCCCGCCTCCTGCCCGGCGCGGTGGCCCGGGTGCTGCCGGTGCCGCTGCCGCAGGTCGCGCTGTCCTTCGTGCACCCCGACGACGTCGCCGACGGTCTGGAGCGCATCCTCGACCGGCGGGCGCCCGGGCCGTTCAACCTCGCCGCCGAACCGGTGCTGGACGCCGACAGGATCGCCGCGGCGCTGGGCACGCGCCGCGTCCCGGTGCCGGCGTTCGCGCTGCGCCCTGCGCTCCAGGCCGCGTTCGTCGCCCACCTGGTGCCGACCGAACCGGGCTGGCTGGACCTGGGCACCTCGCTGCCGGCACAGGACACCACGCGGGCCCGGCGGCTGCTGGACTGGGCGCCGTTCCACCGCAGCGACGAGGTGCTGCCGCAGTTCGTCGCCGCGCTCGGCGCCGGCACCGGCGCTCCCGGTCCGCTGCTCAGGCCGGCCGACGGCCCGGAGCTCGACCCGGCCGGCGACCCGGCGAACGCGCCGGGCCCGCGCGCCAACTGACGACGTCCGCGAGGGACGTCTCAGCCGTCGGAGCTCCGGAGCGTCCAGGCGCCGACGGCGCGACCGGCCTTCGAGAAGACCTCGGCCGCCCGCTCGGCCCGCAGCGCGACCAGCAGCGCCTCGCCCTCGGCGAGCGTGGTGTCCGGGTCGTCCGCCGCGACGAGCCGGGCGGTCGCGACGGCCCGGCGGCCGTCGACCGAGCTGAGCTCGCCCGTCGCGACCAGGGGGATGCCGAGCCGGGTGGGCCGGCGGTAGGTGATCGTCAGCTTGCCGGTCAGCCCACCGTGTCCCGAGGCACGGGCCGCGCGCGCGAGCACGTGGTCCAGCAGGGTGGCGACGACGCCGCCGTGCACCAGCCCCGGCGGCCCCTCGTGCTGCTTGCCGACGGTGACCCGGCCGACGCAGCGCCCCTCGCCGGGGAAGTCCTCCACGACCATCGGCGGCGCGACCGGGCTGCCCGGCCCGTAGACCGGGCTGAACCAGCGCTCGCCCGTCGCCGGGTCGTCCACCGTGGGGATCTCGTGCAGCTCGCGCAGGTCCTCGGACAGCAGCGCGGTCAGCTCCCGCGCCGCGTGCGTGGCCTCGGCCAGCCGGTCGACCGGCACCTCGGTGCGGACGGCGGCGTCGACCAGGTCGCGCAGGGCCGCACCCAGCTCGCCGACGGCGTCGCGGCGGACCGCCCGCTCGTCCGGCGTCAGCTCGCGGTCACCCACGGGGCATGCCGGCCTCGCGCAGCAGCGTGCCGCCGATGATCACCCGCTGCACCTCGCTGGTCCCCTCGTACAGCCGGAACAGCCGCGCGTCGCGGTAGAAGCGCTCGACCGGCGTCGTCCGCAGGTACCCCATGCCGCCGTGCACCTGCACCGCCTTGTCGACCGACCGGCCCACCATCTCGGTGCAGAACAGCTTCGCCGACGACGGGCCCACCGACGTGTCCTCGCCGGAGTCGTAGCGGGCGGCGACGTCGCGGACGAGGCTGCGGCCGGCGAGCACCTCGGCGTGCATGTCGGCGATCATCGCCTGCACCAGCTGGAAGCGGCCGATCGGCGCCCCACCCTGCTTGGCGGTCGCCGCGTAGGCCACGGACTCGTCGAGCACCCGCTGGGCCATGCCGACGCACAGCGCCGCGATGTGCAGCCGGCCGCGGGAGAGCACGGTGAGCGCCTTGGCGTACCCGCGGCCCTCTTCGCCGATGAGCGCGTCGGCCGGCACCCGCACGTCGTCGAAGAAGACCTCGGCCGTCCAGGCGCCGGACTGGCCCATCTTCTGGTCCTTCGGGCCGACGGTGACCCCGGGCGTCGAGGTCTCGACGACGAAGCTGGAGATGCCGCGGCCGCCCTTCTCCTCGGGGTTGCTCCGGGCGAACACCACGAACAGGTCGGCCAGCGGCGCGTTGGTGATGTAGCGCTTGCTGCCGTTGAGCACCCACTCGTCGCCGTCGCGGCGGGCGGTGGTCCGGAGCCCCGCGGGGTCGGAGCCGGCCTCGGCCTCGGTGAGGGCGAAGGAGCCGATCAGGTTCCCGGCGGAGAGACCCGGCAGGTACTTCTGCTTCTGGGCCTCGCTGCCGAACTTGGCGATGACCTGGCCGGAGATGCCGTTGTTCGTGCCGAACAGCGAGCGGAAGGCCGGCGTCGTGTAGCCGAACTCCATGGCGAGCTCGACGTCCTCGCTCATGGTGACGCCGAGCCCGCCGTACTCCTCGGGCAGCGCGTACCCGAACAGCCCCATCTCGGCGATCTGCGCGCGCAGCTCGTCGGGGATGCGGTCCTCCTCCTCGATGCGCTCCTCGAGGGGGATGACCTCCTCGCGCACGAGCTGGCGAACGGCGTCCTTGATCTGGCGGAAGTCCTCGGCGTCCACGGGGACATGCTGGCACGCCGTCCCGCCGGGGGGCCAAAAGCGTGCTTTCGGCCCCCCGGACTGTCAGGCGAGGGCGTCGAGGCGGGCCATGTCCTCGTCGGACAGCGTGAGCCGGGCGGCGCCGAGGTTCTCGGTGAGGTGGTCGACCGACTTGGTGCCGGGGACGGGCAGCACGACCGGCGACGTGCGCAGCAGCCAGGCGAGCGCCACCTGGGCCGGCGTCGCGCCGAGCTCGCGGGCGATGTCGGCCACCGGGCTGTCGGGTGCGGCCAGGTTGCCCGTCGCGATGGGGAACCACGGGATGAACGCGATGCCGTGCTCCGTGGCGTAATCGAGGACGTCCTGGCTCTTGCGGTGGACCAGGTTGTAGAGGTTCTGCACGCTGACGATCTCGGTGATCTCGCGGGCAGCGGCCAGTTGCTCGACCGACACCTCCGAGACGCCGATGTGGCGAACCTTGCCCTGCTCCCGGAGCTCGACGAAGGCGCCCAGCTGGTCGGCCAGGGAGACCTCGGGGTCGATGCGGTGCAGCTGGATGAGGTCGATGCGGTCGACCTTCAGCAGCCGCAGCGAGAGCTCCACCTGCTGCTTGAGGTAGGCGGGGCGGCCGACCGGCGTCCACACGTCGGGGCCCTGGCGGGTCAGCCCGGCCTTGGTCGCGATGACCAGGTTCTCCGGGTACGGGTGGAGCGCCTCGGCGATGATCTGCTCGCTGACCAGCGGGCCGTAGGAGTCGGCGGTGTCGATGAAGTCGACGCCCTGCTCGACGGCGGCCTGCACCACGCGGACGGCGGCGGCCCGGTCGGCCGGCTCGCCCCACACGCCGGGGCCAGGCAGCTGCATGGCGCCGTAGCCGAGGCGGTGGACGGGGAGATCGCCGCCGATGGTGAACGTGTCGCTGAGCTCTGCGGTGGTCATGCCCGGGGCCAGCACGCGGAGTCGGCCACGTGTTCCCGGCAGCACCGGATCAGCGGGAGCGGGTGACCCCGACCGGCTGCCAGCTGCCCGCGTCCGCCTCGCGCGCCGGCGGCTCGGGCAGCACCGGTCGGCCGAACAGCCAGCCCTGGCCGAGGTCCGCGCCGAGGGCGGTCACCTGCTCGGCCAGCTCCTCGTCCTCGACCCCCTGGGCGACGACGACGGCGCCGAGTTCGTGGGCGAGGTCGGTCACCGCCCGGAACACCGTCCGTGCGGCGTCGTCGTGGGCCAGCGCGTGCACCAGGCCCTTGTCGAGCTTGACCACCTCGGGCCGCACGGCGGCCAGCAGCGAGCGGCCGGACCAGCCGGCGCCGACGTCGTCCAGCGCCACCCGCCAGCCCAGCGAGCGGACGTGCTCGAGCAGCGAGACGAGGTGGCCGCGGTCGGCGACGGCGTGGGACTCGCCCACCTCGAAGACGAGCTGGCGCGGCTCCAGGCCGGCGGTGTGGGCCACCTGTTCCGTGCCGGCCAGGCAGACCTGGGGACGCAGGACGGAGGCCGGATCGATGTTCACGAACAGGTCGTGGTCACCCAGCCACGGCGCCGCACCGACGATGGCGGATTCCCGGCCGATGCCGTCGAGGCGGGTGAGCCAGCCCGCGGACTCGGCGACGAAGAAGAGGTCGCCGCCGCCCACCTCCCGGCCGTCCACGACGCCGCGCAGCAGCGCCTCGTGGGCGACGACGGTGCGGTCGGCGAGGGAGACGATCGGCTGGTAGGCCGACCAGAACTCGGCCTCGGTGAGGACGCCGACCTCGAGGGTCACCCCCCTTCGGGCGAACTCGACGGCGAGGGTGGGTGCGGTGAGCAGCCGGGCGGTGAGCGCCGCGCCCTCCGCGGGCGGGTCGGTGACGACGCGCACCGCGTCGAGCTCGGCGTCGGTGAGCTCCCGGGCGAGCTTCTGGAACAGCCGCTCGAGGCCGCGGCCACCGGTCGGGTCCTCGACGTCGACCAGGTGGGGGACGGTCTGCACGTGCAGGCCCATCGCCTTGGCGGTGCGCGAGACGGTGGGGAGGACGTGGCCGGCCGTCGTGGCGAGCAGGGCGCGGGAGGAACGGCCGGGGATCGTCCAGTGCCGCCGACAGCCGCAGACACTGCCGCACAGCGTTCCCATGCCAGCAGGATGACCCGCGTGGGCGCCGATCCCGCGGACCGGTGGCGCGGCGTGTCCCCGGCGAGTCGGCCGCTCGCGCACGCCTAGTGGATCTTCCTCCCAGGTGAAGTGTCTAAGGTGCGGGCATGACGGTTCTCTCCCCGGACGACGTCCGGCCGAGCCGCGGCGGGCGGCCCAGGGATCCCAGCCGGGACGAGGTGATCCGCGCCGCGATCCTGCGCCTGCTGGCCGACGTCGGCTACGCCGGGCTCACCATGGACGCCGTCGCCGCCGAGGCCGGCGTGGGCAAGGCGACGATCTACCGCCGCTGGCGCACCAAGGAAGACCTCGTCGTCGACACCGTCTCCGACCTCAACGCCGCCGAGGTGGTGGAGGGCGACACCGGCTCCCTCGAGGGGGACCTGCGCGTGATGCTGCGTGCCCTCGTGGCCATGGTCAACAGCCCCGTGGGGGCCGCGACCCAGGCGCTGCTCTCCTCGATGCAGCACCAGCCCGCGCTGGCGGAGGCGTTCCGGAGCGGTCCCCTCGCCATCTGGACCGCGGCGTTCAACGACATGTGGGTGCGCGCCGAGGCCCGCGGCGAGGTCGCGGCCGGTCTCGCGCAGAGCCTGGTGTCGGAGGCGATCGGCGCCCCGATCGTGCAGCGGTGGCTGGTCAACGGCGAGCCGATAGACGACGCCTTCGCCGACGCCGTCGTCGACGTGGTGGCGCTGCCCGTGCTCCGGGCGGCCGGCGCGAACGTCTGAGGCCGGCTCACCAGCCGAGCGTGCCCGGCGCCCCCTTGAACGGACCGACGACCTCGTCGGTGACCCAGCCGCCGTAGAACTCGCCCGGCTGCGGGCGGACCACCTCGCCGTCCACCGTGGCCGCGTCCACCCGGGCCGGGTAGAAGGCGACCGCGCCGGCCAGGTGCTCGTACCCAGGGGCCGGCTCCTCGTAGGACCACCCGACCGCCGCCACGCGACGACCGTCGACGACGGCGTCCCAGTAGGTGGCCGCGCCCTTCCACTCGCACCAGGAGCTACCCGCACCCTGCACGAGCACGTCGGGGGCGATGTCCGCGCGAGGGACGTAGAAGGTCGGTGGATGGCTGGTTTCGCACACCCGGACGGCCCGGCGGGTGTCGGCGATGCGCCGGCCCGCGAGCTCGACGACGACGTGCCGGGGCGTCACCTCGGCCGAGGGCGGCCGCGGGTAGTCCCAGACCGATTCCTGGCCGGGGCCTACGGGGTCGCGGCGGACCGGCACCGGATCACTTCTTGCGGTGCCGGATCCGCTGCACCACGACGAAGGTGACGAACAGGCCGACGGCGCCCATGGTGGCCATGCCGGCGGGCGACTGCAGGAACCGCGTGAGCGCCTCCTGGCTCTTGGCCTTCACCTGTGCGGGACTCGTCCGGTAGGCCAGCTGGTCGAGCGTGGCAGCCAACGACTCGCGGGCGGCGTCGATCTCCAGCTGGATCTGTCGAGGGTCGCGAGGCACGCCGACAGCCTGCCAGACGCGGCGCTGGTCAGCGCAGCGAGCGTCCGTCCTGCACCCGGGCGGGGTACTCCTAGACTCCGGGACGACGCGGGAGTGGTGTAACGGCAGCCACGCCAGACTTAGGATCTGGTGCCTTCGGGCGTGCGGGTTCGACTCCCGCCTCCCGCACGGGCGCCTCCCCCTTCGGGGTGAGCGCGACCGCCCGGCCGCTCGGGTGCGACGTCGGGGGCGCCGACCCGAGGAGCATGAGCACCTCCGCCTCCGTCGTCGGACGCCACCGGGCCCCCGAGGGCCCGGAGACCATCGCCTCGCTGGCCGACCTGGACCGGCCCGGCCGGCACGCCGCGCCCGAGGGCGACGAGCCGATCTACGACGCGCTGCGCGACGAGCTCGCCGCCGTCGACTGGTTCAGCCTGGACTGATCCGTCGCTGCCTGATCAGTCGCTGCCTGATCGGTCGCTGGCTGATCAGTCGCTGCCGAGCACCTCGGCGATGACCGGCACGAGCGCCGCGAACGCCTGCCCGCGATGGCTGCGGGCGTCCTTCTCCCCCGGCGAGAGCTCCGCGGAGGTCACCTCCAGGCCGTCGGGCACGAAGATCGGGTCGTAGCCGAACCCGTTGGTCCCCCGCTCCTCGCGGATCACCCGGCCCCGCCACTCCCGCTCCAGCACCCGCTCGGTCCCGTCCGGCAGGACGAGGGCGGCCGCGCAGACGAACGCCGCACCCCGCCGGTCGTCGGGCACGTCGGCCAGCTGGCCCAGCAAGAGTGCGGTGTTGGCCGGGTCGTCCCCGTGCCGGCCGGACCAGCGCGCCGAGAAGATGCCGGGCATCCCGTTCAGCGCGTCGACCGTCAGCCCCGAGTCGTCGGCCACCGCCGGCAGCCCCGTGTGCCGCACCGCCTCGCGGGCCTTGAGCAGCGCGTTCTCGGTGAACGTCGCCCCGGTCTCGGGCGCCTCGGGGTACTCGGCGACGTCGCCCAGCCCCACGACCTCGACACCGGGCACGGCGGACTGCAGCAGCCGGCGGAGCTCCGCGAGCTTGCCCGCGTTGCGGGTGGCCAGCAGCAGCCGGGTGCTCATCGGGCGAGCGCGTCGGCCTGCAGGCGGGTGAGGTCGGCGCAGCCGGCGACGGCGAGGTCGAGGAGGGCGTCGAGGGTGGGCCGGTCGAACACCGCGCCCTCGGCGGTGCCCTGCACCTCGACGAACCCGCCGTCGCCGGTGCACACCACGTTCATGTCGGTGCCGGCGCGCACGTCCTCCTCGTAGGCGAGGTCGAGCCGCGGCTCGCCGTCGATGACGCCTACGCTGACCGCGGCCACCGACTGGACCAGGGGCTCCGTCTTGGCCAGCTTGCCGCGTTCCCCGAGCCAGGAGACGGCGTCGGCCAGCGCCACGTACGCGCCGGTGATGGCCGCGGTCCGCGTCCCGCCGTCGGCCTGGAGGACGTCGCAGTCGATCGCGATGCTGTTCTCCCCGAGCGCGCCGAGGTCGATCGAGGCGCGCAGCGAGCGGCCGATGAGCCGGCTGATCTCGTGGGTGCGGCCGCCGATCTTGCCGCGCACCGACTCGCGGTCGCTGCGGGTGTGGGTGGCCCGCGGCAGCATCGCGTACTCGGCGGTCACCCAACCCAGCCCCGAGCCCTTGCGCCAGCGGGGCACGCCCTCGGTCACGCTGGCCGCGCACAGCACGCGGGTGCGGCCGAACTCGACCAGCACCGATCCCTCGGCGTGGTCGAGCCAGTTGCGGGTGATGGTCACCGGTCGGAGCTGGTCGGCCGCTCGGCCGTCGGGGCGGGTCACGGGACTCGACAGTAGTGCGCCCCCGCCTCGGGCCGAGGTGTGCTCCCTGGAGTTCGACGGGTCCTGCCCTGACCTCCCGCGGGCCGTGCCCTGTACGGGTGCCTGGCCTGACGCCGGACGGGCACGCAGCGCGGAGCCCGTGGGTCGGCGAAAATCCCTTCATGAGGTCGGAGCTGCGTGCCGTCCGGACCGGCGGCGTCCCCGTCGTCGTCGACCTGACCGACGACTGCGAACAGTTCGTGCGCGGTGCGGGTGACGGGCTGCTGCACGTGTTCGTGCCGCACGCGACGGCGGGCATCGCGCTCATCGAGACCGGGTCCGGCAGCGACGACGACCTGCTCGCCCAGCTCGAGGAGCTGCTGCCCCGGGACGACAGGTGGCGGCACCGGCACGGCAGCCCGGGGCACGGCCGCGACCACGTGCTGCCGGCGTTCGTGCCGCCGCACGCGACGGTCCCCGTGCTGGAGGGCCGCATGCAACTGGGCACCTGGCAGCGGATCTGCCTGGTCGACACCAACACCGACAACCACCAGCGGCACGTCCGGTTCTCGTTCCTGGGCGGGTGAGCACGGGGCCCGGTTCCCCCCTGCCAGACGGGCACGGCAGGATGCCGGGCATGACCGACAGCACCGTTCCCGCGCCCGTTCGGCTCTCCCCCGGCGACCCGGCACCGGAATTCACGCTGTCGGACGCCGACGGGAAGCCGGTGTCCCTCTCCGACCACCGGGGCCGGCGGGTCATCGTCTACTGCTACCCGGCGGCGCTCACGCCCGGCTGCACGACGCAGGCCGTCGACTTCACCGCCGCGGCCGGCGAGCTCGCGGAGGCCGGGCTGGACATCATCGGGATCTCCCCCGACCCGGTCGAGAAGCTGCAGAAGTTCCGGGAGAAGGAGGACCTGCGGATCACCCTCGTCTCCGACCCGGACAAGCAGGTGCTCACCGCCTACGGCGCCTACGGCCCGAAGAAGCTGTACGGCAAGGAGGTCGTGGGGGTCATCCGGTCGACCTTCGTCATCGACTCCGAGGGCCGCATCGAGAAGGCCGCCTACAACGTCAAGGCCACCGGCCACGTCGCCAAGCTCCGCCGCGATCTCGGCCTGGCCTGACCGCGCTCACGCCCGCCACCTGCCGGGACGCGGCTGGCAGTCCGGCTCGCACGGGTAGGCCTCGTCCCACGGGAAGATCCCGCCCGGCATCGCCCAGGTGAGCTGGTAGGCCGGCACGGAGTACTCGTCGGGCCGCCCGTAGAAGCGGTTGGCCACGAACAGCACCTCGCCGGGGTTGGGCAACTCCTCGACCGCGAGCACCGGCACGCCGTCGTCGTCCCGCACGATCTCCCCGGGCACCAGGTCGCGGCCGTCGGCCACCGTCGCGCCCATCTCGTTGAGGAGCCCGCAGGCGGTCTCGTACCCCACCGAGACCACCACCAGCTCGGGGTGACCGAGCCCGTAGAGGCCGACCGTGTAGGCGAAGGACGGCTCGTCGCTGCCCGCCCCGCGGGCGACGTACTGGACCGCCCAGCGGTGGCGTCGGATGACCTGGGCGAGGTGGGCGTCCTCCTGGTCGAGCCAGGCGATGGTCTGCGGATCCTGCGTCATGCGCCCACCCTCCGCCGCCGGCCTCCGCCCGTCGGGTGCCGGCGGAGATCTGTGGATCCGCACCGGAGGTGTGGATCCAGGCTCGGACCCCGCCGGCCTCAGCCCCCGTCTGCCTCGCGCGCCGCCTTCTTGCGCCGCTTGCCCTCGTGCATCGCCGCCACCCGGGCGACCGGGATGGTGTGTCCCTCGGCCACCAGCTCGTCGGGCAACCGCTGGGGTGCGGGCAGCGCCTCGGTCCACGGGTCGCGGTCGCCGAGCAGGCCGGGCGCCGTCGTCACGGTGAAGTCGGCGGGGCGGACCTCGTCGAGGTCGGCCCACGCCACCGGGAACGAGACGGGCAGCCCAGGCCGGATCCGCGGGCTGTACGCGGCGACCACCGTCGCCTGACCCGAGCGGGTCGAGTCGACGAACACCCGGTCGCCCCGGTCCTCCAGCAGGTACGCGGTCGTCGCCAGACCGGGGTCCAGGGCCGCGGATCGGGCGGCCAGCGCGCGCGTCGCGGCGGCGACGTCCTCGACCGGCGACCCGTCCACCGGGACGACGACGTGCAGGCCCGTGGACCCGCTGGTCTTCACCGCGCCCTCGAGCCCGGCGTCCTCCAGGGCCCGCCGGACCAGCTGCGCGGTGGCCACGACCGCCGCGAAGTCCGCGCCCTCGGGCGGATCGAGGTCGAGGACCAGCCCGGTCGGCTCCGGGTGGTCCACGCGGAAGAAGGGGACGTGCAGCTCCACGGCCCGCTGGTTGCCGAGCCACAGCAGCGTCCGGCGGTCGTCGCACAGCACCTGCTGGATCTCGCGGTGCGCGCCTTCGGACCACGTCGGTGTGGTGCGGACCCAGTCCGGCGCGCCCTTGCTGACGTTGCGCTGCATGAACGGCGGCTGGCCGGGGCGGACCCGCTGCACCGACAGCGGGCGGCCGGCCACCTGCGGCACGAGCCGGTCGGCGACGGCGTCGAAGTAGTCGACGAGGTCCCGCTTGCGCACGCCGAGGCCGTCGCCCAGCGGCGAGTCCAGGCTGGAGAGCGCGACGCCGTCCCGTTCCTCCGCCCCGGTCACGCTCGCCTTCCTACCGCACCGCGCAGCGTCCTACCCCACCGCGCGGCGTCCTCCCTCACCGTGCACCGTGCGGGAGGAGGCGCTGGGATCAGGTGACCTGATCCCAGCCGCGGGCTCAGATGTGGAAGACCTGCCCCGGACCGACCAGCTCGGTCTCCGGGAACGCCGCGCTGGCCGCGGCCAGCTGCCCGATCCGGTCCACCCACGCGGGGATGTGCGTGAGCAGCAGCCGCCCCACCCCGGCCGCCGCGGCGTGCTCTCCGGCCTGCCGGCCGGTGAGGTGCAGGCCCGGGGGCTGGTCGGGGTCATCGTCGGGGTGCGCCGCCTCGGCGAGCAGCACGTCGGCGCCGCGGGCGAGCTCGACCACGCGGTCGCAGGGCCCGGTGTCGCCGGTGTAGACCAGCGACCTGCCGCCGGCGGTGAACCGCGCGGCGTAGGTCTCGATCGGGTGCGCGGTGCGGGCGAGCTCGACCTGGAACGGACCGAGGTCGAAGGAGCCGGGGCCGACCGGCACGAAGTCGAAGACGTCGGTGAGCCCGTCACCGTCGACGTCGTAGGCCGCCGCCAGCCGCCGCTCGGCGTCCACGGGTGCGTACAGCGGGACCAGCCCGGCCGGCGACCGGCCCGAGTAGCGGTGCCAGACCACGAACGGGGCGACGTCGAGGCAGTGGTCGGCATGCAGGTGCGACAGGAAGACGGCGTCGACGGCGGCGGGGTCGAGCACGCGCTGCAGCGGCCCGAAGGAGCCGTTGCCCAGGTCCACCACGAGCTGGAAGCCGTCGTGCTCGAGCAGGTAGCAGGAGGCCGGCGAGTCGGGCCCGGGACCGCTCCCGCAGCAGCCGACGACGGTGAGCTTCACGCCGCACCCACCGCTCCGGCGCGGAGCACCGAGCCGATCTCCGGGCCGAGGAACCGGCGGCCGAGCCGGGCGAACGGCTCGGGGTCCCCGGTGGCCAGGAACGCGTGCTCGGGCGGCGGCGCCCCTTCCTCGCGGAGCAGGTCGAGCCGGGTGAGCACGTGGTGCACGTCCTTGGCCGTCTCCTCGGCGCTGGACACCAGCGTGACGTCGTCGCCCATGACCAGGCTGATCACCCCGGTGAGCAGCGGGTAGTGCGTGCACCCCAGGACGACGGTGTCGACGTCCGCGGCCAGCAGCGGATCGAGGTAGGACTGCGCCAGCCCCAGCAGCTGCCGCCCGCTGGTCACGCCGCGCTCGACGAAGTCGACGAAGCTCGGGCAGGCGGCGCTGGTGACGCTGAGCCCCGGGACGGCGGCGAAGGCGTCCTCGTAGGCGCCGCTGGTGATCGTGGCCTGGGTGCCGATGACCCCGATCCGGCCGTTGCGCGTGGCGGCGGTCGCCCGGCGGACGGCGGGCAGCACGACCTCCACCACGGGCACGTCGTAGCGCTCCCGGGCGTCACGCAGCGAGGCCGCGCTGGCGGAGTTGCACGCCACCACCAGCATCTTCACGCCGTCGGCGACGAGGTCGTCCATGACGGCGAGGGAGTGCCGGCGCACCTCGGCGATCGGCAGCGGGCCGTAGGGGCCGTTCGCGGTGTCGCCGATGTAGCGGATCGCCTCGCCGGACAGCTGGTCGAGGACGGCGCGGGCCACGGTGAGCCCGCCGACCCCCGAGTCGAAGATGCCGATCGGTGCGTCGGCTCCTGGCTGCGTCCCCATGTCGCCGGTCAGGCTAGCCCGCAGGTACGACGTCCGTGTGGTGACGGCGCGCCCGGTCGCCCGACGGGGTGGGACGGCGCCGGTCGTACCGCTAGGCCCAGAGCTGGCCTTCCAGCGCCGCGGCCGCCTCCTCCAGCGTGCCCGCGTAGGCGCCGGTGGACAGGTACTTCCAGCCGCCGTCGCAGACGATGAAGACGATGTCGGCCTTGCGGCCGGCCGCCACCTCCTTGTCCGCGACGCCCAGCGCCGCGTGCAGGATGGCGCCGGTCGAGATGCCGGCGAAGATCCCCTCGCGCTCCACCAGCTGGCGGGTGCGGTGGATGGCGTCGTCCGGGCCGACGGAGAACCGCGAGTCCAGCAGCGTCGCGTCGTAGAGCTCGGGGATGAAGCCCTCGTCGATGTTGCGCAGGCCGTAGACCAGCTCCCCGTAGCGGGGCTCGGCGGCGATGACCTGCACGCCCGGCTTGTGCTCGCGGAAATAGCGCGAGCAGCCCATGAGCGTGCCCGTCGTTCCGAGTCCGGCGACGAAGTGGGTGATCGACGGCAGATCGGCCAGGATCTCCGGCGCGGTGCCCTCGTAGTGCGCCTGGGCGTTGGCCGGGTTGCCGTACTGGTACAGCATCACCCAGTCGTCGTGCTGCTCGGCGAGCTCCTTGGCCATGGCGACGGCCTGGTTGGACCCGCCGGCGGCCGGCGAGGAGATGATCTGCGCGCCGTACATCTCCAGCAGCTGCCGGCGCTCCACCGAGGTGTTCTCCGGCATGACGCAGATGAGCTTGTAGCCGCGCTGCCGGGCGACCATGGCCAGCGAGATGCCCGTGTTGCCGCTCGTCGGCTCGAGGATGGTGCACCCCGGCTGCAGCAGCCCCTCCTTCTCGGCCGCCTCGATCATCTTGATCGCCGCGCGGTCCTTGATGGAGCCGGTGGGGTTGTGGTCCTCGAGCTTGGCCCACAGCCGGACGTCGGACGTCGGCGACAGGTTCGGCAGCCCCACGAGCGGGGTGCCGCCGAGCGAGTCGACGAGGGAGTTGAAGCGGGCCATCAGAGCTCTTCCGGGAGGGTGGCGGTGGACCTGGCGGTGCCGACCGCTCAGCAGCCGCCGGCGACCGCCGGGAGGATGGTCACCGAGTCGCCGTCCTTGACCTGGGTGTCCAGGGCGCCGGTGAAGCGCACGTCCTCGTCGTTGACGTAGACGTTCACGAAGCGGTGCAGCTTGCCCTCCTCGGTGACGAGGCGGTTCTTCAGGCCGGAGTGCTGGGCGTCGAGGTCGTCGATGAGCGCCGCGAGGGTCGCGCCGTTGCCCTCCACGGTCTTGTTGCCGCCCGTGTGGGTGCGCAGGATGGTCGGGATCCGGACCTCGATGGCCATGGCGTGCGGTTCTCCTCGGAGTGCGGTGACGGATGGGGGCTGCGGCGGCGCAGCGGTGATGCGTCTGACGGGGCCAACACCCCAGCGCCGCGCGGGATTCCGGGGCCCTCCTGCAGGGGCCCGCCGCGAGCTCGCGAGCGGCGGGGGGCAGGAGGGTGTTTTTCAGTCGTAGACGACGGTGGTCGGCGAGTGCCCGAAGAGGTAGGACTCGACGACCTCGACCTCTTCCTCGGTGATCTCGCCGTCGACGATCCGGAAGCTGCGGAACTCGACCTCGTCGTCGACCAGGCCGGTCTGCTTGCCGTGGTGCCGGGTGGACACGAGCACGTAGTGGATCCGCGGATCGGCGGCCGGCCCGGAGGCGTAGCCGACGTCGGTGCGCGACGGGTAGGCCTCGGTCGCGGTGTGCGAGTGGTAGATGACCACCGGCCACTCGTCGCGGTCGTCCATCTCCCGGTGCAGCCGCAGCAGGTCGGCGCTGTCGAACTCGTAGAACGTGGGCGAGCGGGCCGCGTTGAGCATCGGGATGAAGCGCTCGGGCCGTTCGGTGCCCTCGGGGCCGGCGACGACGCCACAGGCCTCGTCCGGGTGGTCCTCCCGGGCGTGGGCCACGATGGCGTCGTAGGTCGCGCGGTCGATGCGCAGCACGTCCGCCACTCTAGTCGACGACCCTTTCCGGCCCCCGGCCGCTCGGAATCCGCCGGGTCCCTGCAGCGGGACCAGGAGCAGCCGATACGGTCCAGCGTCGTGTGGGATGACGTGCTGCTGATCGCCGGGATCGTCCTGGTCGCGCTCCCCGCACTGGTGCTCGGCGGCCGCGGTCTGCTGCGGCACCGCGGCTACGTCACCCGCAACCCCGACGACCGCCTCTCCGTCGTCGTCATGGTGACGATGCGGACGCTGGCCCTGCTGCTGCTGTTCGCGCTGTCGGGGATCACCCTGGTCTCGTGCGTCGGCGCCCTGCTCGCCGACGTCGAGCTGCACGGCATGGTCTACGTCTTCTTCGTGCTCGCGCTGCTCCTGGCGGCGCTGGTCCTGCTCACCTTCGGCCGGACCGAGCAGCGACCAGCGCGTCGACGAGCGAGCCCTGCACGGCGGTGAGCCAGTAGTACACCGCCAGCTGCTGGTCGCCCTCGTCGGCGACGTCCTCCGGCGGCTCGGTGTCCTCGCTGATGTCCAGCCGCGTGCCGAGGGCCAGGCGCAGGTCGTTGCTGGTCCGCATCCACGCTCCGGCCTGGTCGGCGTCCAGCCGGACCTCGCCGCCGTCGGCCGGCAGCGAGGCCCGCACGGTGGCGAGGTCGTCGGCCTTGCCGCTGCGCAACGAGGCCTCCGTGAGGTCGCGGTAGTCGGCGGCCATCGCCGGGTCGGAGCGGTGCCCCGCAGGGAACAGCCGCTCGATCACCGGGTCGTCGCCGACGTCGTCGGGATCGGCGGTGAGCAACTGCTCGAGCTGGTCGAGCAAGAGGCCGAGGATGCCGGCTTCGGCGGGCTCGAACCGGGCGACCAGCTCACCGCTGCGCGCGGCGCGGAACGGCCTCACGAGTCGCGCTGGTAGCTGGCCCACAGTCCGTAGGCGTGCAACCGGCTGGTGTCGTGCTCCATGCGCTCGCGCGGGCCGGAGCTG
The DNA here is from genome assembly GCF_005222955.1 of Blastococcus sp. CCUG 61487. GTDB lineage: Bacteria > Actinomycetota > Actinomycetes > Mycobacteriales > Geodermatophilaceae > Blastococcus. The sequence goes on from NZ_LWUA01000019.1 coordinate 34,366, forward strand.
ACGATGGCCTTGCCGTCGTTGTGCACCTGCAGCATGAGGGTGGTCGCGGTCGGCTCGTCGTAGCCGAACAGCTCCTGCAGCACGAACGTCACGTACGACATCAGGTTGACGGGGTCGTTCCACACGATGGTGACCCACGGGCGGTCGAGGTCGTGGTCCTCGTCGACGGTGACGTCGGGGGCCCGTTCGGGGGCGAGCGGTCCGGTCACGTCTGCCACCTTAGGACGCCGGAGAGCCGGGCGACCGCGCTCCGCCTACGCTTCCCGATCATGGTGGACACCGGGCTGACTCCCCCGCCGGCTCCCGCTCTCTTCACCGACCGGTACGAGCTGACCATGGTCGCCGCGGCGCTGGCGAACGGCACCGCGTCCCGGGACTGCGTGTTCGAGGTCTTCGCCCGCCGGCTCCCCCACGGCCGCCGGTTCGGGGTGGTCGCCGGCACCGGCCGGCTCCTGGAGGCACTGCCGTACTTCCGCTTCGGCGACGACGAACTGGCCGCGCTGCGCGAGCAGGGGCTGACCGACGGGCGGCTGCTGGACTGGCTCGCCGACTTCCGGTTCTCCGGGGACGTGGACGGCTACGCCGAGGGCGAGCTGTTCTTCCCCGGCTCCCCGGTGCTCACGGTGCGGGCGCCGTTCGCCGAGGGCGTGCTGCTGGAGACCCTGGCGCTGTCGGCCCTCAACCACGACAGCGCGATCGCGTCGGCCGCGGCCCGCATGGTGGCCGCCGCGTGCGAGCGCCCGTGCATCGAGATGGGCTCGCGGCGCACGCACGAGGAGGCGGCGGTGGCCGCCGCCCGGGCCGCGCACCTGGTCGGCTTCGCGGCCAGCTCGAACCTCGAGGCCGGCCGCCGCTACGGGGTGCCGACGACGGGCACCAGCGCGCACGCCTTCACCCTCCTGCACGACGACGAGCGCTCGGCGTTCCGCGCGCAGGTCGCCGCGCTCGGCGTCGGCACGACCCTGCTGGTGGACACCTACGACGTGGATCAGGGCATCCGCAACGCCGTCGAGGTCGCCGGCCCGGAGCTCGGCGGGATCCGGCTGGACTCCGGGGACCTGCCCACGCTGGCCACCCACGCCCGGACGCTGCTCGACGAACTCGGCGCGACGCGCACCCGCATCACGGTGACCAGCGACCTCGACGAGTACGCGATCGCCGGGCTGATGGCCGCGCCCGTGGACGGCTACGGCGTCGGCACCTCGCTGGTCACCGGCTCGGGGGCGCCCACGGCCGGGCTGGTCTACAAGCTGGTCGAGCGCGACGGCGTGCCGGTGGCGAAGAAGTCGGAGGGGAAGCTCTCGGTGGGCGGGCGGAAGTCCGCCGTCCGCCGGCACGACGCCGACGGCATCGCGACGGCCGAGGTGGTGACGGCGGCGTCGGTGCAGGCGCGTCCCGGCGACCGAGACCTGGTCGTGCCCCTGGTGCGGGGCGGCGAGCTCTGCGAGGCCCTCGGTCCGGCGGAGGCACTGACCCGGGCGCGGGAGCACCACGAACGGGCCCGCGCCGCCCTGCCCCAGGAGGCGTTCGCGCTCTCCCGCGGCGAGCCCGTGCTCGACACCGTGACCGCGTGAAGGAGGAACAGGTGACCCGCGCACTGATCGTCGTCGACGTGCAGAACGACTTCTGCGAGGGAGGCAGCCTGGCCGTGGCCGGCGGGTCCGCCGTCGCCGGGGCCATCAGCGCCCACGTCAGGTCGGCGGGATACGACCACGTCGTCGCGACCCGGGACCACCACATCGACCCCGGCGACCACTTCGCCGACGCGCCGGACTTCGTCGGGACGTGGCCCCGGCACTGCGTCGTCGGCACCGACGGCGTGGAGCTGCACCCGGCGCTGGACCGGGAGCCGCTCGAGGCGGTGTTCGACAAGGGCGAGTACGCGGCGGCCTACTCGGGCTTCGAAGGGGTGGCCGACGGGGTGGGTCTGGCCACGTGGCTGCGGGAGCGCGGCGTGGACGCCGTGGACGTGGTCGGCATAGCCACCGACCACTGCGTGCGCGCGACGGCCCTGGACGCCGTCGCCGCCGGGTTCCGCACGCGGGTGCTGCTGCCGCTGACCGCGGGGGTGTCGGAGGCGACCGTCGAGGCCGCCCTGGACCAGCTGCGGACCGCCGGCGTCGAGCTCGAGGGCGCCGTCCACCGCGGCTGAGCGACCGCCGGGGCGACGTCCTCCCTCTCCGTTCGCCGTCCTCCCTCACGGTGGACCACGAGGGAGGCGGCGTGATGATCAGCTCAGCTGATCATCACGGCACCGCGTCGAGGACTTCGTCCCTGGTGAAGCCGAGCACCTGCAGGACGGCGTCCAGGTAGGGCTGGTTCAGCGCGGTGTGCGCCTGCTCGCGCACGAACGGCTTGGCGTTGAAGGCGATGCCCAGGCCCGCGGTGTTGAGCATGTCGAGGTCGTTCGCCCCGTCCCCCACCGCGACCGTCTGCTCCAGCGGGATGCCGTACTCCTCCGCGAACCGCGCCAGGGCCCGCGCCTTGCCCGGACGGTCGACGATCTCGCCGACCAGCCCACCGGTCAGCCGGCCGTCGACCACCTCGAGGGTGTTCGCCGCGGCGAAGTCCAACCCGAGCGACTCAGCCAGCGGATCGGTGATCTGCGTGAAGCCACCGCTGACGATCCCGCACCGGAACCCGAGGCGTTGCAGGGTCCGGATGAGCGTGCGCGCGCCCGGCGTGAGGACCAGGTGCTCGCGGACCTCGTCGAGCACCTCCTCGGGCAGCCCTTCCAGGACCGCCACCCGCGCCTTGAGCGACTCCGCGAAGTCCAGCTCGCCGTTCATGGCCGCGGCGGTGATGCGGGCGACCTCGGCGGCCCGGCCGGCGCGGGCGGCCAGCTCGTCGATCACCTCGCCGCGCACCAGCGTGCTGTCGACGTCGAGCACGATCAGCCGCTTGCTGCGACGGGCCAGCCCCACCTGCTCCACGGCGATGTCGGTCCCGGTGCGGGCGGCCACCGTCGCGAGCTCGGTGCGCAGCGCGGTGGCCTCCGCGCCGGAGACGGTGAGCTCGAAGCTGGTCACGGGGTAGTCCGACAGCCGGCGGATGGCGTCGATGTTGCCGCCCACGGCGGCGATGCCCTGCGCCGCACCGGCGACGGCGTCCGGCGACACGGGTCGCCCCAGCAGGATCACGTGGTGCGGGCGTCCGGCCGCGACCGGCTCGGGCCCGCCGGCCGGCTCGACCTCGACCCGCACGTCGACGGCGGCGGCGACGTCGTCGGCCAGCCGGCGCAGGTGCCGGAGCAGGTCGTCCTCGGTGACCCCGGCGCCCTCGTCGCAGGAGACGGCGACGACGACGCCCAGCACGAGCTGGCCGTGCACCACGACCTGCTCGACGTCGATCACCTCGACCGCAGGGGCGTCGTCGGCCGGGTCGGCCAGCGCCGCGAACAGCCGCGCCGTGACCCCGGGCCGGTCGGCACCGCTCACCGTCACCAGGGCGCGCGGGGTGGTGGGGCCGGGCTCGGCAGGGTCGTGCTCGGGGGCGTGGGGCATCGGGTCGAGCGGCACCCCGCCATCGTGCCGCACCGTGCGCAGCGGGTTCGCACCCGGACCGGTGAACGCGAGTGGCCCAGAACCGGCTCGGTCCTGGGCCACTCGGGTGCAGCAGTTGGCGGCTGCTTACGTCGGATCGGGGTCCTGCGGGCCCTGGCGCTTGCCCTCGGTGAGCCCGATCTCGCTGACGCCGGCGTAGGGCTCGTGGCGTCGTCCGGAGTGGGCTTCGGCCTGGAGCCGCTCCACCAGGTGCGGGTAGTGCGCCTCGAACGCCGGCCGCTCGGAGCGGATCCGCGGGATCTCCACGAAGTTGTGCCGTGGCGGCGGGGAGGAGGTGGCCCATTCCAGGGAGTTGCCGTGGCCCCACGGGTCGTCGCGCAGGGCGAGCTGCCCGTACTTCCAGGAGCGCACGATGTTGTACAGGAACGGGATGATCGAGGCGCCCAGCACGAAGCTGAAGATCGTGGAGATCATGTTCAGCGTGGTGAACGAGTCGGTCGGCAGGTAGTCCACGTACCGGCGCGGCATGCCCTCGTTGCCCAGCCAGTGCTGGATGAGGAACGTGCCGTGGAAGCCGATGAACGTCAGCCAGAACTGCAGCTTG
>NZ_LWUA01000020.1 GCF_005222955.1 Blastococcus sp. CCUG 61487
CACCGGGAACCGCGAAGAGCCCACATAGATGAGCGCGCGCAACGGCATGGTCCCCACTTCCTCGTGAATACTTTCTAGTCGAGTATCGACCGAAAAGGCCTGACGCTTGAGTGGCACCCCGGCCGCGACGGCAATCGCTGGATCGCTACTCGGGCCTATTGAGCGCCTATTGATTCGTAATCACGACGAGCGGCGCAGTGCGCTCGCCCGGCCTCTCCTTCCGCGCCGTGGGCCGGCGCGGAAGGCGAGGCTCGCTCCTGTCATGCAGGACGTGGGGCAGACGTCAGGCGGTCGCGCCGCCCCACAGGTCCGGGCGCCAACGAGCCGCCTGGGCCCGCGCCTCCCTCACCGCTTCCGCCACCTGTGCCTGCGTCAGGCCGTCGGCGCGGGGGCGAGCGACGGGCGACAGCCAGGCAGAACTGGCTTCCGAGTAGCAGAGCCCGCGCGTATGTGGTGACCGCTGACCGGGAGGGGCCGCCAAGTACGGCTGCGCATCCTCGTGGAGCGTCCACTTGCTGCCGCCTTCGCGGAGGCGGCCGTTCCACGTCGGCGTGATCAACCCCCGGAGCGGACCCTTCCTACGGTCGGGTCCCGCGTGGTCGAGGGTGGCGGCGCTGACTGTCGGCGAGCCACCTGAGCGGCGCGGCGGGTTGAGGTCCTCGCCGCTGACGGCGCAGCGACCCGCCTGCTCGACGAGGAGCGCGTGAACTGCGGTTCCCGCGTAGTACCAGTCGAACCAACGCCGGTCGCCGGCGACGACGATCTTCTCTTGGTCTTGCCCCGCGACCTCGAGCAACGCCTGGATCGCGGCTTCCTTGGCGGCCTCGGACCAGTCGCGGAACGTCGCCGGAGGGCGCCCGCGGCCATACACGAGGCTCCGGGTGGCCTCCCAGCACTGCGCCGGTGGGCTCTCGAGGTAGGCCTGACGGCGAGGGAGGACCGACCCCCACCAGTGCTCGTGGAGGGATGTACGGCCCAGGTTCGTGTTGCAGCGGGCGCAGAGAATTCCGCGGATCTCCGGGACCCACGTCTCATCCGTCCAGACGTAGTGGTGGTCGACGTGCACCTGCGCGAAGTAGCCGTTGCGTGCGGGACGGAGGACCAGGGGGAACAGGCAGATGGCGCACCGCCGCTCCTGCAACTCGTACAGGACCTCCACGGGAGTGCCCGCGTACGACCAGGCGCGTGGAGGGTCGAGCGCCGGATCGGCGCCGAGGTCGGCCTTCGGGTCCGGAGCGCCCTGCGACCACGGGCTCTTCCAGTAGCGCGCGCGGAGCGGCAGGATCTGCAGCGCCGCCGCGGGCGGGTTGCGCCAGAGCAGACGCCAGTTCGCGTCGTCCATCCGCCGGTTCATGGAAACCAGCGAACATCCGTAACACACCAAGCCGACCAGGTCGCCTGACGGGGACGTGGTCCAGCGGTCGACGCTCGGCAGCGGCCGGCCACATCCGGGGACGGCGCAGATGCCCTTCTGGCGCTTGCGCAGCCGTGCCGCAGCCTCGGCGCGCAGGACGGGTCCACGCTTCGGGTTGATGCTCACGCCATTCTCCTTGAGGTTCAGATCGCCCACGTCGGGCGACGTGACGCATTGGGAACATTCGGTGCGAGGTGCGCCGAATGCGTTGCGAGGAGAGGTTCGCGCGTTGCTCCGACAGGTCAGCCAGACACCGGACGGGTAGACCGCCGGACTGGCGTCAGCGAGCGAGAAGGGTCGGGTTCACGCCTCCTTTTGGCCTGGTAGCCGCTGGCCAGGACCCATCAGGGGATCGGTTACTCGAGCGAGATGAACGCGCGAAGTTATCCGCTCAAGCCGGATGCGGGACGGACCGGACGCAACGGCAATGTCTGACGCTGCCTGTATGTGACCGCATGGATCGGTGCCGGCATGCGCCGCATTGCGTTCGCGGCGGCGGCACTGCCACGCCTCGCATTGAACGACACAACGACTCACCAGAGGTCGCGGCGCCCTACTGAAGGCGTGCGACGTAGCCAATCGGCTCCCGAGACCCAGTCGGCGCAGGAACCTGACAGGGCGTCCGCGGGCGACACCGGATGCGCAGCCGACGCGACCAACTTGCTCCCGGTCCCGCGGTGTCCGAAGTGTCGGACCCCTTCGTCAAGATCCGCAGTCATGAACCAGAGGTACGGACATGGCTTGAAGAGGCCACCGCGTGGATCAACGGTGGTGGACCTTCAGGCCTACCGCGCTAGGCGGACGGAAAGCGCCACGTCCCCCGAGCCGCCGTCGTCGGCGCGTGGCGTCAACAACCTCCGGCAGCGCGAGGGCACGCCTTCGGCACCCCCAGCCGAAGAAGCCAGGGGGATGGTGGCGCACGGCTACTCACCCACTGCCCCCACCACGGCCGAGATTGCTCAGGCGCGGTCCGGCGCGGACGGTTCCGTCAACACTCTGAACGATCCGAGGGTGGACCCCTTCGCCCCACCCTCCCCGGGCTGGCGTGCACCGACGAGGCGGTCGGTCACCAAGCGCGCCGCGTTGTACCAGGACTCAGTTGACCCGTTCGCGCTGCCGGCGCACACGAGCAAGGGCCCACGGCCGTCCAAGGATTGACGCTGCGTGCTCCAGGCAGCGGGGACATGGCTATCCGCGTGTCCGTAGCGAAGAGCAGCGCCCCCGGGCGGACTGACGATCCGGTCGTGACTAGCGGTTGTCTCGCCGACGCCAGACGTGGAGTGTCGGTGGTCCGGCTTAGCGTGCTTGGCGGACGGAGCCGGATGACAGACGGCTCTGCCCTTGTCCCAGACACTTTCCGATTCCTGGGACAACGGACCTTCTGGCCAGGTAGCGCCCGGCCTTGGAGGTTGGCCGAGCCATCGCGACGAAGGCGTCGGCCACCCCGCCCCGGCCCTGATGCCCGCAGGGCCGGAGCGGGGCCACGTCTCGTCTCGGAGCCGTCGCTCGACAAAGCCCCTGACGACGAGCTGCGTGAGTGACTGTCGGGCCGCGATCTCGGTTGCGAACGGCGGGGTTCGCCCTGCGATTGGTGCGCCGAAGAGCCGGCACGTCTCGATGTGGTGCACTGCGAATGACGCAGCACCGCCCTATGCTCCTGGAACGCTTCGATGCCTACACCGCTGGGAAGGCCCCATGAGCGAGCGAAGAGTCCCGGTGTTCACGCTGCGGAATCGAGGCGACTTGCTGCCTCCCGGAGAGGCTCATCAGGTTCGTCGAACACTGAACCATGGCGGCCTCTGCGTGCTCCCCTCCGACACCTGCTACGCCGTAGCCGGTTTCCCTCTTCGACGAGGCGTCACGGAACTTATCGATTTGATTTTGGCGAGGCGTGGCGAAAAGATCGCTCTAAGCTTTGCGAGTCAAGTCATGGCCGAACGTTATGTCGAGTTGGGAACTAAAGAGTACCGACTGCTCGATGCTGCCGATCATAAGACGCCTCTAACCGTCGTGGCGCCTGTATCTCAAGACCTTGCCCCTACCGTCCGAGACTCTCTTCCTCGAGCACTATTTTCCGAGGGTGAGATGGGAGTAAGGCTTCCTCACAGTTGGGTAGAGCGCCAGATCTCGGCCGAAATGGACGCACCAATTACGACAGCGGCTATCTACTACGACGATCGCACCCCGGTAAAGAATTTCAGCGACGCCCTGGCTGTCGTCCTGGCTGGGTTGTCCCGCCTCGACAAGGCTGAGACACCCCTCGTTGGGATACGTCACCCCACGATCAAGGCAAAAGACGTGAGCTCGGTGGCGGGGTTTCCACTCAACGAGGAGGGAAGGAAAATGCTGATGGTATACAGGGAAGGCGCAGTTGAGCACAAGCGCATCGTCGACATCGCGGGCCGCCTGACTCCGCGGGATGTCGAGGAATGGACTTAGTGGAGGCCGCGCTCGAAGCCCACCGCAGGGTAACGATGTCCCTTGTCGCCACCCCGTCAGAGCATGCCCTCGCGGATAGGCTGAGGGACCGCCTAGAACATGCCTCCGAGCGCGACCGCGAGGATGCGCGAGGGTCTCTCATGCTTCTTGCGACGCAAGTTGCCCAACGAGAGCAAGGCAGAGGTCAACTTTCCATTCCACGCAGCCCTGAGCGTGCAGCACCTGTTCTGGCAGGTTTGCGGGATTTCACGGAGCAGATAGGTGAGAATCTTGACTCGCAGATCAAGGAAGGTCGCATGGCAAGGCGACTATGGTTGAGCGTGGGTATTAGTTCCGCCCTCATATCCCTTGCGGTGCCACTCGGCGTGGTCCTCGCCTTGGTTAGCGGCCTTTCCGCGGGCGTAGCCGATACGATATTGCCCTTCAGCGCGTTGGCTGTCGCCTGCTCTCTTGTGGTTACCGTCCTAGGTTACCGGATTTTTCAGGTGACAGACGAGACAGCGCGACGCTTGAAGGAGAAGAAGCTGGCACTTACGTTTCTCCATGCTGCTGTTGAGCTGTCCGAGGGAAGCCCTGAGGTAACTTCCGTTCTTGAGCGGAGCTTCGACATGTTTCTGCAGCACTACGAGACTCCCCATGTCCCTCTCTCTGCATCAGACCTTGTCGCGATTAAGCCTGCCTAGTTCACCGCCCAACCCGCACCCCGAGCCATTTCTCATAGCACTTGGGCCCCTCTGACGGCATCGCGAAGCGATATGGTGGCGGGACTACCGATGGAAGTGGTTCGTCCCGTCCCGCTGTGCCTGCACGGTGACCCGTCCGCAAGGACTCCTCGACGCGACGGTCGAGGTCGGCTTGCTGCTCCGCCGAGCCTGGCGCCTGGACTGCGGTGAACAACTGGCAAGACGATTTGAGTGACTGGTCCGGTGGAGAGCTCGATCGGCAGCCGGAGTCAGTGCCTTCGGTTCGGCGTACATGCTGGCCGCGGCACCGGCTGCGGCGCGTTCGCTGGCGCGGCGCGTCGCCTTGTTCGTTCGTCGGTGACCGGACCTACGGTTAGTGGCGTGCCGAGAGGTCCGTCTCCGCAGCTGAGATCAGGGGGTTTGCTTGGCGCGTTGTGCGTCTACCCCGCTATCGGGAAGCTGTACGACGATCTTCCCTGGCCTGTTGTCCTCGGGGCCTGCGCCTTCGGGGCGGTCCTCTGGATACTTCCCATACTGGACCGTCGCCTGAGGGCCCCCCAGCGCAAGGCGCGGGCACGGGAGGCGATTCGTCGGCAGCTCAAATCAGTGCCCGGCTCGGCGGCGCCAAAGGTGCGGCCGAAGACCCACCCTGGCTCACACAATCGCCGTGCGGCGTGACTTCGCTTAGCGGCGCGGGTGCGGCCAGCCCCGGCGCTCACCGCTCTATGTCAGCCGGTGGACGCATGGTCGGACACGGTCACTGCACGTCCGCTGCGCCGGCCTGTCGGACGGTCACTCTACAGTCAAGCCGGTGGGCAACCCGCGGCAGCATCCTTGTATTCGCCGGCCATGACGAATACAACTTCAAGGATTACGGTGCAGAATCGATGAGTCGGGACCGCTAGACGTTATGGGACAGCACGCCAAGTTTTGGACCGTCGATTTCCACGTCCATACGCCGGGATCGTCAGACGCCAAGTCGGCAAACTACGGCACGGCGGCTGACATCGTTGCTGCCGCGCTGGCTGCCGGTCTCGACGCTATTGCCATCACCGATCACAACACCTCTGCCTGGTGTGACCAGGTGGCCGCCGCTGCAGCCGGCGCTGATCTGATTGTCCTGCCCGGTGTCGAAATTAGCACCACCGAAGGGCATCTGCTGGCCATCTTTGAAGAGGGCACCAGCAGTGCCGTTATCAACGATTTGCTGGTCGTCCTCGGCATCAAATCCGCGGACCACGGCAAGCTTGATATAGCGGCCAGTTACGGCCTCATGGACACCGCGCGCCACGTAGCGGACGCTGGCGGCATCGCCATTCCGGCACACATTGAGAAGCCTAAGGGGCTACTCAAGCTGGGTGTGGGTGCTCATCTCAAGAAGACGCTGCTTGCGGAGGACCTGTCTGCTCTAGAGGTCGTGCACCTCGATACGCGGGCCACGGTTGACGACAAGCTGAAGGATGAGCGTGCCGTGGCCTACGTGCGCGGCTCCGACACCTGGGACGCGGCCGGCAGCACTCACGCGCTGTCTGGCATTGGGGCGCGACGCACTTGGGTGAAGGCCAGTCGTCCGGACCTGGTGGGCATCCGACACGCTCTTGCTGATCCGGATTTGCGCATTTCCTTGGAGCCGGTTGCCGCAGAGGCCCGTTATCCAGTCATTGAGAAGGTAGAGCTGACGGGCGGCTTCCTGGGCGGGCAGTCCATTGAGCTGTGCGCTGACTTGAACTGTCTGCTGGGTGGTACCGGCGCCGGTAAATCGCTGGTTCTGGAGGCTATCCGGTATGCCTTTGACCAGCAAATCGACAAGGTGGCCTTTCCGGCCATCTGGAAAGAAGTACACTCCCGCCTACAGGCAGCCCTCGGAAATACGGGCATCGTGCGGGTGCAGTTCTCGGTAGATGGTCAGCGCTATCTCGTTGAGCGTGTCTTCGCAGCTGATGGCAGCGCGGGACCGACCGTGCTGCAACAGACTGCCGACGACTGGGTGGCCGTGGACGCGGACCCGGCGGCCCTTGTCACGCTGGCGGCCTTCTCGCAAGGCGAGGTCCTGGAGTATTCGCGCGAACCGGTTGGCCGGATGTCTTTGATTGACGCCGGTATTGACCTCGCTGCTATTGAAGCCGACCTGACACGCACGCGGCGCGAACTGAAGGCAAACGCCGAGTCTCTGCTTGATGGGCGTCGTCGCGTCGAGGAGCTGGAGGTGCTCGCAGCCAAGCAGGTCGAGCTGGAAGAGCAGGTCCGGCAGCTAGCAGCCTTGTTCGACACCGACGTCGTAAGGCAACAGGAGGCCTGGCAGGCGGAACGCACGGCGCTGCGGAACCTGTCGGAACAGGTGGCCGCCCTTGCGACTCCGGAAATCGTTGTACCAAACGCCAAGCGGCCGACGCCGGTCGAGACTAACGACGACCTCTTTTTGAAGGTTGAAGCGCAAATCAATGCTTTGCAGCAGGCGGCTGACAAGGCGGCAGCTGACCTCATGGCAGCCATGGACAAGGGCACCGCTGAGCTGGCCGCAATCAAGGGTGAGTGGTCGACGCGCTTTGAGTCGTTCAAACAGCAGCTGGATGCCAAGCTCGAAGCGGTCAACCCAGGCTCGTCCCTAATCTCACTTCGCGGACGGCTCGAATCACTGCAGGTAAAGCTGGTGGAGGCGCGGGCCGCCAAGGATGAGTTGAACAACGGAGCTCGCCCAGCGCTGGAGGCAGTGACGGGTGCGCGGGAAGCGCATATTGCGCGCCTGCAGGATCTGCGCCGCCAGCGCCGGGATCTCCGGCGGCAGCGCGTGCTCACCTTGAACGACAAGACGGCCGGCTTCGTCAAGCTGGACGTCCCCAACTCGGGCGACTGGGCCGCTTTCAGGGACGAGCTCAACATACTGAAGGTGGGATCGCGCGTGCGCGAGGACGTCCTAGATTCCATCGCCCGGACAATTCATCCGATCCGTTTCGCCCGGCATATGCTTGACGGCACCTTCAATGAGTTGGTCAATACGGACGCGGGAATCGACGCCGCAAGTCTGGCGCGTCTGTATGCCAACATCGAGGAACGCGACCTGCGCGTCCAGCTGCTTGACCTGCAGCTCGTCGACCGCCCTGACGTCCTGACAGTCAAATTCAAGAAGCCCGACGGCGGCAGCTACGTCCCTATCGAAAGCTTGGCGCATGGGCAGAAGTGCACCGCCATCCTCGTCATCTTGCTGGCGGACGGAACCACGCCTGTGCTGGTGGATCAGCCCGAAGACGCGCTACACGCGCCGTGGATCGAGGAGTATCTAGTGGACCGGTTGCGGTCCCTTCGTGGTTCCCGGCAGTACATCTTCGCAACCCGTAGTCCGGGCATCGTGGTCAGTGGAGATGCCGAGCAGATCGTGACCATGAAGGCCACGGCCGGTAAGGGTGAAGTAGAGGCCTGTGGCTCATTGGAGCGTCATGACCTCAACCGGTTGGCATTGCACCACTTGGAAGGTGGCCCGATTCCGTTCAAGCGGCGGACACGCAAGCTGCTGGTTTCCACGGAGGTCTAGCGGATCTTCTTCGTGATGGGGCGGAGCGCAGCGTGAACCGACGGGCTGCCGAGCGCCTTGGCCTGTAGCCCCGGACAGCACTCACGCGGTGACCTGTCCCTGAATGGACTGTTCAGGGCGTCTCCCTCGAACTGTCGGATGTCTCGTCCATCATCGCTCCAAAGAGGGTCGACTCGCGGTCATGTGGCAATGGAGGCACGAGGCGTGACGGAGAAGTTGGAGACCGAGTGCCCGGAGTGTGGGGCGAAGCTGCGCTTCGGTCTGGACGACGTGGCGAAGCAGCGAACGGTGCGCTGCTCCCGAGGCCACAGCGTGAAGCTGAAGGACCAGGACGGCGGTGCCGGCAAAGCTTCGAAGGCGATGGCTGACTTCGAGAAGGCGCTCAAGCGCTTCGGCAAGTAGCGCGCTCCTGCGGCAGTCCAACGCAGCGCACCAGACGTTGGTAGAGCGTCGGTGTCGTGTCCCCAGCAGGCCGCTAAGGGCCACCTAGCCGGCGGCAGAACCCGCCACTGCCAAGGCGTAGGGCGAAATTGCCGTGTCGCTAAGCGGGGCGCGTGCGTCCGTCAGGAAACTGGGCGGGTGACGAGCAAGCCACTCCCCGACAAGTGGACTAGCCGCGACTTCCCGATCTTGGTCGAGGTCACCCGCCGAATCGACGACGGGGAGCACTGGGTCGGATAGGCGGAGATCGCTGAGGGCGCCGGCCTGCCCGCCGATGAGGTACGCCGAGGCATCGCCGCGTTGGAACGTCGAGGACTCGTCACGACGACAGCCACCATGACGTCTGTCTCCGTTGATGATGTCGCGGGCGAGGCGTATCTCCTCACCGGCCTCCACCCTGACGCTGACGATGCCACCGAGCGGCTCGCAAGCCTTCTACGGCAAGCGGCCAACCAGACTGACGATCCGGAAGAAAAGAGCCGCTTGCGTAAGGCCGCCAGCGCAATCGGCGACTTGGTTGGAGAGGTCGGCGCGGGCGTAATGACTGCCTACGTCGGTAGCTTTCTACCCGGCCAGTAGGGGCTGCCGCCGATGCCGCGAGCTTAAGGCTGTGCGCCTACCTCTGCGGACCGATCATCGCTGCCAGTCTGCGGACGACCGGACCCAGCTGGCGCGAGACATGGTTGGGCCGCTCAGCCCGGCAGACCCGGCGCTCGACCAAGCACGTCCTGAACGGCGGCACGAGCGAGCAGAACGCGATCCACGGCTGCTTCGATGGCCGTACCCGGCCGGACGATGAGCGGGATGGCGGGGTTTGCTTGGCCATCTCGACGGGCTTCCTCCCAGAGCGCCCCTTCCGCGACCTCAAGCTCGTCGGCGGCCTGGGTCAGCTTCTCGAGGTACTCGGGGTAGGACAACGCCTTCACGTTGGTCAGGATGTCACGTCCCGCGTCCTCGGCGCCTGACTGTCGGCCGACCAAGAAGAAGCTCAGCGATCCGGACGCGTCGCCCCTAGCTTGCTGCGGATTTTAAGGAGCCACGAGCACGGGCGGCTACTTTCACACCGTGACCGACCGTGACCAGGTCCATCTCGACCTCAGCCGATTTCAATCTCGCGAGGACGCGCTTCAGAAGATCCGCCGAAGGCACGGTTTCGACGACGTCGTCATGGAACCGGTGACCGAGGCCCTCACCGCCGGCACGGGGCTGTCCCTGCTCGGGATGTTTAGCCTGAGCGCCATCACACGCGCACGCTCGCTCCACGAATCGATCGTCCGCGAGATCGAGGCCTCAAACCCGCAAGCGACTTTCGCCCTCATGCGCGCCTTCGCCGAGACGCTCGCAGTAATTGTCTACGTCGCGGACCACCCGGATTACGTCGAGGCGCTCGTCCACCATCCCAAGAACACGCCGCCCGGAGGGCGTCGTCGACGGAGCATCCAGACCTTTATCCAGCACATGGACAAGCACTACGCGGGCCAGTTTGGCCTCGTGTATGCCGAACTCTCGGAGATCACGCACTACGGCTCAACCGCCGTCTGGAACACGTGGACCCCAGTAAACGAGCAGGAGGGGCACGCCGTGTGGACCAGCTCACCACGCTGGCGGTCCGAGCGGGACTTCTACGTCGCGTGCGCGCAACTCCTTGAGCTGTCGAAGGAGATGGAGACTGCCCTGGTGCGTCTTCTCGCAGCCTGAGTTCAGACCCGTTCGAGCCGCGCCCAAGCTCAGCTCGACGTCGAGTCGAAGGGCACAGGCAGCGACCAGCCTCAGGCGGCCGGCGCCGGCGCCGGCCGGACGCCAATTTGGAAGGGGGGTGTCGGCGTGGCGACGCCAGGCACGAACCGGCGGTACGCCGTGTCCCGCTCAGCGGGTGACGCCAGCACCGAGGCGTCCTCGTTGCGGCTGAGCTTCACCGACAGGAGCAGGTCTTCGACGGCACCGAACTCGAGTCGTCGTCCGCCGAGGGTCAGAATCAGCGGCATAGTCACGGCCAACTCGTAGGTGGCGTCAGGGTCGACCTCGAAGTCGGCATTCAAGGGAAGGCTCAGCGCCGACCAGGTGCCGACAATCGTGCGGCCCGCGATCAGCGATGCGGCGCTCTCGATCGCCTGGAAGTCTTCGGCGCTCAATGTCGCCAGGTCCGGAATCGCGATGGGGGTCGGCGTCCGATCCTGAAGGAGCGCCAGCGCCTCGACGAGTCGCAGCTCGAACGGCGACACCAAATCCCACTCGGCACCGAGGCGGTCGAAGTCGAAGTACGGTCCGTACTGGGGCGCCATCTGCAGCATGTTCGGGTGCCGCAGGGCCGCCACGAAGCGCAGGGCGGGCAACACCTCAGCGGCGTTGCGACCGCTGAGAGGTGCCACCGAGAAGCTGATCGTGCTGGTCTTTCCGGTGACGTCCAGAAGTCCTTCGGTCGTCACGACTCCCCCGGCACCGGTGCCGCGGCTCCAGACCCCGGTCCGGTCGGCGCCCGTCGTCGAGACCATGGTGAAGGCCAGCCCCGGCCCGACCGATCCGTCCGGCATCTGCACCCGCATGCGCAAAATGAACTGGCTGTCATCATCGGGCGGCAGGATGGAGATGGTGCCGTTCGTAAGAGGCCCGCCAAGGCCACCGGGCAAGTCCGCGCTGATCGAAGCAGGCACGGTCACCGGCTTGCCGTACTTGCGCCAGGCTTCGAAGGCCTCGTGCTCCGGCGTCCCCTCGGAGAACTCGAAGTCCACCTTGATGGGGATCGGTCGCAGGTTGACCGCCTCGGCAAAGCGCTCGTAGATGCGGAAGGTGATGCATGAGCCGTCGGCCTGGATGTCCTGCGTGGCGGCCAGCAGGTCGGGTTCGTTGAGCAGCTGCGGCGGCGTGGGGTCGAGGCTGAGGCCATAGCGAAAGTGCGGGTCGCCGTCCAAGGCCCGCTGCAGGCGGCCCAGATGCTCACGGATGTCGGCCGGCGCCAGGACGGCGGTCGTGTCGACGTCGTCTGCGGCGGGCAGCGTCAGGTCGCGCCGCAGCAGTTGGGCAACGTCCGTAACCGCACTGCGGAGCCGCTCCTGGCCGCCGTGCAGGTAGTAGTCCGTCACGAACCAGTAGGCGCTGTTCAGCGCCTCGCAGAAGACGAGGCCCTTCCAGTCGATGATCCGGCCGGGCGCCTTGCGCCACTCCCTGATCCGACGCTGCTCGTCGTCCGTCAGCAGGAGCTGCTGGTCGGCGACCATGGCGGCGATGACGGCGTCCGGCATGGCGTCGAACCAGTCGCGGTTGTCCAGCGTCGGATCGAGCGGCATGACGAGGTACCAGTCCCCCGCGGCGACGCCGCGGCGGACCAAGCCGAGCATCAGACGACGGAACGACTCTTCGATCTGCGACTTCTGACTCGCCGTCAGGTTCGTTGCGAACTTCTTGATCTGGTAGACGTCAAAGACTGTCCCGCCCCGGGTCTGAT
>NZ_LWUA01000021.1 GCF_005222955.1 Blastococcus sp. CCUG 61487
CCTCCCCCACCGGCCGGCCCGGCCGGGGCCCTCCGCCAGGACGACGGACGCACGGCGCTGGTGGCGGTCGTCCCGCTGGGCCGTCTCACCGCCGACCAGGCGCGGCTGCTGGCCGGCTTGCCCTCGGGCGGTCTCCAGCTCACCCCCTGGCGGAGCGTCGTCGTCCCCGACCTGCCGGACGCGGCGGCCGCGCCGGCCCTCACGGCTGCCGGCCTGGTCCTGGACCCGGGCAGCGCCTGGCTTCGGGTCTCCGCCTGCGCCGGGCGCCCGGGGTGCGCGAAGTCGCTGACGGACGTCCGTGCGGACGTCGGCCGGGCCGTGACGACCGCCGCCCTCCCGGCGAACGGCACCCGCCAGCACTGGGCGGGCTGCGCCCGCCGCTGCGGCCGGCCCGCCGGTCCTGTCGTCGATGTCGTCGCCACCGGCGACGGCTACCTGATCACGAACGGAACGTAGCGCCGCCCATGCCCGAGCACGTGTACGAGTACGAGAAGGACGGCGCCGAGATCTACCGGCAGTCGTTCGCCACCATCCGCTCCGAGGCCGACCTCGCCGGACTTCCCGACGACGTCGGCCGCGTCGCCGTGCGGATGATCCACGCCTGCGGGCAGGTGGACCTGGTCGCCGACGTGGCCTGGTCGGAGGGCGTAGTGGGCCGCGCCCGGGCCGCCCTCGAGGGAGGCGCGCCGGTGCTCTGCGACGTGCAGATGGTTGCGTCCGGCGTGACTCGGAGGCGGCTACCAGCCGGCAACGACGTCGTCTGCACTCTGGACGACCCCCGGACCCCCGGGCTCGCCGCCGACCTGGGCACCACCCGTACGGCCGCCGCGCTGGAGCTGTGGCGCGACCGCCTGGACGGCGCTGTCGTCGCGATCGGCAACGCTCCGACCGCGCTGTTCCACCTGCTGGAGATGGTCGCTGCGGGAGGACCGCGCCCGGCCGCCGTCCTCGGCATCCCGGTCGGCTTCATCGGTGCGGCCGAGTCGAAGGAGGCCCTCGCCGCCTCCGACCTCGACTTCCTGGTGGTCCGCGGGCGGCGCGGCGGCAGCGCGATCACCGCGGCCGCCGTCAACGCCATCGCGAGCGACGTCGAATGAGCAGGCAGGACGGGACGAGCGGGCGGCTGTACGGCGTCGGTCTCGGCCCCGGCGACCCGGAGCTGGTCAGCGTCAAGGCCGCCCGGCTCATCGGCGCGGCCGACGTCGTGGCATTCCACGCCGCCCGCCACGGCCGATCGGTGGCCCGCAGCATCGCCGAGTCCTACCTGCGCGAGGGCCAGATCGAGGAGCTCCTGGTCTACCCGGTCACCACCGAGACCACTGACCACCCGGGCGGCTACCAGGGCGCCATCGACGAGTTCTACGAGGCCGCGGCCGCCCGGCTGGCCGCGCACCTGGACGCCGGCCGCGACGTCGTCGTCCTGGCCGAGGGCGACCCGTTCTTCTACGGCTCCTACATGCACATGCACAAGCGGCTGGCGCACCGCTACCCGACCGAGGTCGTCCCGGGCGTCACCAGCGTGAGCGGCGCCACCGCGGCCGTCGGCCGGCCGCTGGTGGAGCGGGACGAGGTGCTGACCGTGCTCCCCGGCACGCTCCCCGCCGACGAGCTGACCGAGTGGCTGTCCACCACCGACTCCGCCGCGGTGATGAAGCTCGGCCGGACCTTCCCGGCGGTCCGCGAGGCGTTCGACCGCGCCGGCGTCCTCGACCGGGCGCTGTACGTCGAGCGGGCCACCACCGGCCGGCAGCGCACGGCGCCCCTGGCCGACGTCGACCCGGCGGACGTGCCGTACTTCTCCCTCGCGCTGCTGCCCAGCCCGCTGACCCGTGAGCTGCCCGTGGCCGAGCCTGCCCCGGTCGGCGACGCCGCGAGCGGTGAGGTCGCCGTCGTCGGCCTGGGGCCGGGGGCCCGGTACTGGACCACACCCGAGGCCGCCGACGCGCTGGCCGGTGCCGAGGTGCTGATCGGCTACGGGCCCTATCTGGACCGGGTACCGGCCAACCCCCGCCAGGAGCGGTTCCCGACCGACAACCGGGTGGAAGCCGAGCGCGCCGCCCACGCCCTCGAGCTGGCCCGCTCCGGCCGGCGGGTGGCCGTGGTCTCCAGCGGGGACCCGGGGGTCTTCGCGATGGCGGCCGCCGTGCTGGAGGTGGCCGAGCGGCCGGAGTTCGCGGGGGTGCCGGTGCGCGTGGTGCCCGGCCTCACCGCGGCTCAGGCGGTCGCCTCGAAGGTGGGTGCCCCGCTCGGGCACGACTTCTGCGTGCTGTCGCTGTCCGACGTCCTGAAGCCGTGGGAGGTCGTCGTCGACCGGCTGCGGCACGCGGCCGCGGCCGACCTGGTCATCGCCCTGTACAACCCCCGGTCGCGGCACCGCCCGCACCAGCTCGGCGAGGCCCAGCAGGCGCTGCTGGAGGTCCGCGCGCCGGACACCGTGGTCGTCGTCGGCCGCGACGTCGGCGGGCCCGAGGAGCAGCTGACCGTCACCACGCTGGGCGAGCTGGACCCGGAGACGGTCGACATGCGCTGCCTGCTGATCGTCGGCTCGTCGCAAACCCGAGTCGGGCCCTCCGGCCTGGTCTGGACGTCGCGGACCTACCCCGGCTGACCCCGCAACCATGTCAGCGCCTCGTCGACCGTCCCCACCACCGGCACCCCCGGGGGCGGGGGCGGCCGGCGGACGATGACCACGGGCAGCCCGAGCTCGCGGGCGGCGGTCAGCTTGGCGGAGGTCATGGCGCCGCCGCTGTCCTTGGTGACCAGGACGTCGACCCGGTGCTCGCGCAGCAGGGCGAGCTCGTCGGCGAGGTCGAACGGGCCGCGCTCGAGGACGACGGTCGTCCGCGCCGGCAGCGGCGGGTGTGGCGGGTCGACGGAACGGACGACGCAGTGCGCCGTCAGCTGCGCGAAGGCGGCCAGCCCCTGGCGTCCGGTGGTGAGGAAGACGCACCCGAACCCGTGCACGGCCTCCGCCGCCCCGGGCAGCGAGTCGACCCAGCGCCAGTCGTCGCCGGGTTGCGCCGTCCAGCCCGGGCGCTGGAGGCGCAGCAACGAAGTGCCGGTGGCCGCGGCGGCGGACGCGGCCGAGGTGGTCATCGTGGCGGCGAACGGGTGGGTCGCGTCCACGACCGCGCGCACGGGGTGCGCTTCCAGCCAGGAGGCCAGCCCATCGCTCCCCCCGAAGCCGCCGATGCGCACCTCGCCGGGCGGCAGCACCGGATCGGCGACCCGCCCGGCCAGCGAGCTGAGCACCGGGACGCCCTCGTCCACCAGGGCCGTGGCCAGCCGGCGCGCCTCCCCGGTGCCGCCGAGGACGAGCACCCGCCCCGGTGGCGCCCCGCTCACCGCGGGCGCGTCGTCGAGTACAGGTGGCTGTCCGGGAACTGCCCCGCGGTCAGGACGGGGCCGACGACGACGACCGCCGTCCGCCGCACCCCGGCCGCCTCGACCTGGGCGGCGATGTCGGCGAGCGTGCCGCGGAGCACCAGCTCGTCGTCCCGGCTGGCGCGGGCCACCACGGCGACCGGCCCATCAGTCCCGTAGTGCTCGGCCAGCTGCGGGGCGAGCTCGCCGAGCCGCTGCACCGCCAGGTGCAGCACGAGCGTGGCGCCGGTCGCGGCGTAGGCGGCGAGCTCCTCCCCGGCCGGCATCGGCGTGGACCGGGCCGAGGTTCGGGTGAGGACGACGGTCTGCCCGACGCCGGGCACGGTGAGCTCCCGCTTGAGCGCGGCGGCGGCCGCGGCGAACGCCGGCACCCCGGGCACCACGTCGTAGGGCACGCCGTGGGCGTCCAGCCGGCGCATCTGCTCGGCCATGGCGCTGTAGACAGACGGGTCCCCGGAGTGCAGCCGCGCGACGTCGAGCCCGGCCTCGTGGGCGGCCAGCAGCTCCGCGGTGATCTGGTCCAGGTCCAGGTCCGCGGTGTCGACGAGACGGGCGCCCTCGGGCGCGGTGTCGAGCAGCTCGCGCGGGACCAGCGCGCCCGCGTAGAGGCAGACCGGCGCGCTCGCGATGAGCCGGGCGGCGCGGACGGTGACGAGGTCGGCAGCGCCCGGGCCGGCGCCGATGAAGTGCACGGTCATGTCGCTACCGAACCACGGTGAGGAGGGTCACCGGCATGGCCGGCCGCCACCCCGTGAACGAGCCGACCGGCGAGCCGTGCGCGACCGACAGCCGCACGAGGTCGCCACCGACGCGGGCGAACCAGCCGGCCAGCACGGCCTCGCTCTCCAGCGTGACCGCGGTGACCACGAGCCGCCCGCCCGGCCGGAGGGCCGCCCAGCAGGTGTCGAGCAGGTCCGGGGTCGTCGCCCCGCCCCCGACGAAGACGGCGTCAGGGGCGGGCAGCCCGGCGAGCGCCTCGGGGGCCCGCCCCTCCACGACCTGCAGGCCGGGGACACCCAGCCGGGCGGCGTTGCCGCGGATCCGCGCCACGCGGTCCGGCCGGCTCTCGACCGCCACGGCCCGGCAGGACGGGTGGGTGCGCATCCACTCGATGCCGATCGACCCCGCGCCGGCGCCGACGTCCCACAACAGCCGGCCCGGCAGCGGCGCGAGCCGCGCCAGCGTGACCGCCCGCACGTCCCGCTTGGTGAGCTGGCCGTCGTCCTCGAACGCCTCGTCGGGCAGCCCCGGCACCGTCGGCAGCGGCACCGTGCCCTCGTCGGCGACGGCCTCGACCGCGGTGACCACCAGGGGGTCGACGACGCCGTGCGGCCAGTCCGCCGCCGCGCCGGCCAGCCGGTGCTCGCCGGGCCCGCCGAGCTGGGCGAGCGCGGTGATCCGGCTGCCGCCGTAGCCCAGCCGCGCGCAGAGCGCGGCGACCTCGGCGGGCGTGCCGCCGTCGGAGCCCAGCACGAGCAGCCGGCGGCCTGGGGTCACGTGCGGCGTGACCAGCTCCAGCGCGCGGCCGACGACGGTGACGACGGCGGTCTCCTCGACCGCCCACCCCAGCCGCGCGCAGGCCAGGCTCACCGACGACGGGTGCAGGACGACCCGCACGGCGTCCGGTCCGTGCAGCCGGACCAGGGAGCTCCCGATCCCGGAGAGCATCGGATCGCCGCTGGCCAGGACCACGACCCGGCGGCCGGGGTGCGCCGCGAGCAGGCCCGGGAGGGCCGGCGCCATCGGCGAGGGCCAGGGCACCCGCTCGGCGGCGACGTGACCGGGAACGAGGCCCAGCTGCCGGGCGCTGCCGCGGAGCACCTCGGCCGCCTCGACGACCCGCCGCGCGGCCGGCGACAGCCCGTCCCAGCCGTCGGCGCCGATGCCCACCACGGTCACCGCCGCGGCCCCGTCCTGCTGCTCAGCACGCACGACGGGCGATCCTAGGCGCCGGTCCGCCGCGGCCGGTTGACACGATGGGCGGCGATGGACACCCCGATCGCCACCGGCCTGGCCCTGGGCGCCGCCGCCGACCTGCTGCTCGCCGACCCCCGGCGCGCCCACCCGGTGGCCGGGTTCGGCACGGTCGCCGCGGCCCTCGAGCGCCGGGTCTGGCGGGACTCCCGGGCGGTCGGTGCCGCCTACGCGGCCGGGCTGGTGGCCGCGGCCGCGGGGCTCGGCGCGGTGCTCGACCGCGGCACCCGCCGGCGGCCCGTGGCCCGGACCGCGGTCACCGCCGCGGTCACCTGGGCCGTGCTCGGCGGCACCTCCCTGGGCCGGGCTGCGGAGCGGATGCACGCGGCCCTGGACGCCGGCGACGTCGAGGCCGGCCGGGCGGC
>NZ_LWUA01000022.1 GCF_005222955.1 Blastococcus sp. CCUG 61487
GGCCTGCGGGGCGGCCGGGCCCCGAGCCACGGCCGCTCGCCGGGGCCGGGCCGGCCTCGACCGCGCCGGTGGCGACCTTGTAGTGGAGGACGGCGAGGGCCGCGCCGCCGAAGGCGACGAGGAAGCCGAGCGCGCCGATGAGCCACTGCTGGGCCACCGCGCCGCCGACGAGGATCGCGAAGCCCACGAGGACGAGGCCGGCGCCGATCTGCAGCCGGCGCCGGGCCTTCAGCCGGCGGTCACCGGTGCGGACCGAGGAGGCGAACTTGGGATCGTCATCGACGAGGGCGCGCTCGATCTGCTCCAGCAGACGCTGCTCGTGCTCGGAGAGCGGCACGTCGACCTCCAGGTGGGCGGAGCCAGGACCGTCGGAGGCTCGCGCCGACGGTGCTATCGAGGATACGAGCCCTGAGCGGGCGGCGAAAGGCGACGGTACGGCGAGCCGCGGGCGACCCGCCGATGTCACTCCTCCGAGTGGTCGACGACCGAGCGCCCCCGAAGGTTCCGGGCAGCTCCGGACTGCCTGTCGGCAGGGCCGGGACCTGCACGGACACCGCGCCCCGGGCGCCCGTCGCGGCGCAGCAGGCTCGCCGGTCGGACGGCTCCGGCGCCGAATCGCCGGGCGGCGCGGTCGGCGGCCAGCTCGGCGTCGCGGCGGCCGTGCTCGCGAGCCCCGAGCTCCAGCTGCTGCGGCGCCGAGCCCGCCTCCACCAGCCGCTCGGCCCGCACCCCCACCAGCCGGATGCGCGCCCGGTCCAGGCCCAGCGCGTCGAAGAGCGACCGGGCGGTGTCGTAGAGCTCCTGGCCGACGTCGGTCGGGACGTCGAGGGTGCGGCTGCGGGTGATCGTGGCGAAGTCGGCGAACCGGACCTTGATGCTCACCGTGCGGGCCAGCCAGCCACCCGAGCGCAACCGGCCGGCGGTCCGCTCCGCGAGCAGCAGCAGCTCGCGGTGGATGACCTCCGGATCGTCGACGTCGGTGCCGAACGTCTCCTCGTGGCCGGTGGACTTCTCCGGTTCGTCCGGCACCACCCGGCGCGGGTCGCGGCCCCACGCCAGCTCGTGCAGGTGCGCGCCGCTCGCCGTCCCCACCGCTCGCTGGAGCGTCTTCGCCGGTACGTGGGCCAGGTCGCCCACGGTGCGCAACCCCAGCCGCAGGAGCTGCTCCTCGGTCTTGGGGCCCACGCCCCACAGCGCACCGACCGGCAACGGGTGCAGGAAGTCCAGGACCTCCTGCGGCCGGACGACGAGCATCCCGTCGGGCTTGGCGCGGGTGGAGGCGAGCTTGGCGACGAACTTGCTGCCGGCGACGCCGACCGAGCAGGTGATGCCCTGCTCGTCGAAGACCCGGGCGCGGATGTACTCGCCGATCTCCGCCGCGTCGCCGAGCCGGCGGCCGGCGCCCGCGACGTCGAGGAAGGCCTCGTCCAGGCTCAGCGGCTCCACCAGCGGGGTGATCGAGCGGAAGAGGGCCATCACCGACCGGGAGACCTCCGCGTAGAGCGCCAGATCGCCGGGGAGCACCGTCGCCGTCGGGCACAACCGCAGCGCGCGGGCGGTGGGCATGGCCGCGTGCACCCCGTACCGCCGCGCCTCGTAGGTGGCGGAGGTGACCACGCCCCGGTTGCCCGCGCCGCCCACGATCACCGGCGTGCCGGCGAGCTCCGGCCGGCGGCGCACCTCGACGCTGGCGAAGAACGCGTCCATGTCGACGTGCAGCACGGTGCACCCCTGCGCCCGACCTGTCATCGACACCTCCTCGTTCGAACACCTGTTCGCATGACGAGTCCGAGAGTAGCTCTCCTCCAGGCGCGTGGGCGCGCCGATCGACGGGTCGTGTCGCAGTCGTGATCCGGCCCGGCCGCTCCCCTGGTCGGGCGGCATGTGTCGGGCCAGGATGGGCGAGGTAAGCAGCGAGGCGAGAGCCGCCGCCCGGCGGCCCGAGACCCACAGAAGGCGGAGGCACCATGGCGCTCGACGACATGACCAGCGGCGACGGCGGAGCCGACGGCGGAGCCGACAGCGGCGCGCACGGTCCGGCCGACAGCGGCGCGGGCGGCGCCGACCACGGCGCGGCAGGCACGGAGGCGGGCCGCGACGGTGGCGCCGACGGCGGTGCTGACGGCGGTGCTGACGGCGGCGCCGACGGTGGCGCGGACGGCGGTGCTGACGGCGGCGCCGACGGCGGCGCCGACGGCGGTGCCGACGGCGGTGCCGACGGTGGCGCGGACGGTTCGGCCTGACCGAGAACCCGACCACCCGGGGCCGGGCGCAGCAGCTGCGCCCGGCCCTGCGGCGGTGCACGAACCTCGACCCGGACGTCTTCGCCGAGGAGTACTGGGCCCGCCGGCCCCTGCTCACCCGCGCCGAGGACCTCGGGAGCTCCTTCACCGACCTGCTCGACCTGGCCGCCGTCGACGAGCTGCTCTCCCGCCGGGGCCTGCGGACGCCGTTCCTGAGGATCGCCAAGGACGGCTCGGTCGTCGACCCCTCCCGCTTCACGACCTCGGGTGGCGCCGGCGCCGAGATCGGTGACCAGGTCTCCTCCGACGCCGTGCTGCGGCTGTTCGCCGACGGCAGCACCGTCGTGCTCCAGGGCCTGCACCGGCTCTGGCCGCCGCTGATCGAGTTCGCCGACCAGCTGGCCGCCGAGCTGGGCCACCCGACGCAGGTGAACGCCTACGTCACCCCGCCGTCCTCGCGCGGCTTCAGCCCGCACTACGACGTGCACGACGTCTTCGTCCTGCAGGTCGCCGGCGAGAAGCACTGGACCATCCACGAACCCGTGCTGCGCGACCCGCTGCGCACCCAGCCGTGGGCCGACCGGGCCGGCGAGGTGGCCGCGGCAGCCGAGCGCGAGCCGGTGATCGACGCGGTGCTGCGTCCCGGTGACGCGCTCTACCTGCCCCGCGGCTACCTGCACTCGGCACGGGCGCTGGGCGAGATCAGCGCGCACCTCACCGTCGGCATCCACTCCGTGACCCGCTGGGCGGCCGCCGAGTCGGCGCTGGACCTGGTGCGCACCCTGGCCGCCGAGGACCCCGGCCTGCGCGGCTCGCTACCCCTCGGCGTCGACCTCGCCGACCCGGCCGTCGTGCGCGACGACGTCGTCGCCGTGATCGCCGGCCTCCGCGAGTGGCTCGACCGGGTCGACCCGGACGAGGTCGCCGACCGGCTGCGCGCCCGCACGTGGGCGCAGGTGCGGCCCGAGCCGGTCGCTCCGCTGGCGCAGTCCGGTGCCGCGGCCGCGCTCACCGCCGACTCGGTCCTGCGGCTGCGCCGGCGGCTGCGCTGCGCGTTGCGGGACGGGGACGACGGCCGGGTGACCCTGCTGGGCGGGCGCCGGTCACACTCCTTCCCCGCCGCGGTCCGCCCGGCCCTGGCCGAACTGCTGGCGGTCGGGGAGCTCAAGGTGGGCGACCTGCCGGGGCTGGCGGCCGACGAGCAGCTCGATCTCGCCCGGCGGCTGGTGTTCGAGTCGGTCGCCGTGGTGCCGGACGCCGAAGTACCGGATGCCGCAGTGCCGGACGCCGCAGTGCCGGACGTCGCAGTGCCGGACGTCGCAGTGCCCCACCCGTGACCGTCGGCGAGCCGGACGACTTCTGTCGCACGGACCTGCCGGCGCTGCCGACCGGGCGCCTGGACCCGGCGCGCTGCTCGGTGCAGGCGCTGGAGCGCGGCGACTCGGGGATGGCCACCGCCTCTCCCGTGCAGCGCTGGCTGCTGGTCGAGCAGCCCGGTCCGTGGGGCCGGGACGCGCTCCTGCAGTCCCGGTTCGACGCCCGGATCGCGCCGCTGCTGGCCGAGCGGGCCCGGCGGGAGGGTGTCCGGGTGCTCCTGGTGCGCCGGCCGGGGGCCCGGCTGGCCGACTCGGGGCAGCGCTGGGGCTACGCCGACGGCCGACCCGGCCGCGAGGGGCTCTGGTGGTCGGCGCGGGCGTCCGACGCCGATCTGCTCGACGTCCCCTGGGACGGCTCGGTGGGGACGCGGTCGGACCGGCCGACCTACCTGGTGTGCACGCACGGTGGCCACGACGCCTGCTGCGCCCTGCGCGGGCGGCCGCTCGCCCGCGCTATGCCCGCGACCGACGTGTGGGAGTGCAGCCACCTCGGCGGTGACCGGTTCGCGGCGAACGTCGTCGTCCTGCCGCACGGCTTCTACTACGGGCAGGTGCCCGGGGACGGCGGGCTGATGGTCGCCGCGCACGAGCGCGGCCAGGTGGCCCTGGCCTGGCTGCGCGGCCGGGCCGGGCTCCCGGCGCACGTGCAGGCTGCCCAGCACGGCGCCCGCGAGGAGCTCGGCCGGCTGGGGATCGACGACCTGCACCCGGTGAGCGCGAGCCGGGTGCCGGAGCCGGCTCCGGACGTCGAGCGCTGGGCGGTCTCGCTCGCCGACGGCGACCACACCGTGGAGGTCGTCGTGGAGAGCCGGCCGTCCCCCGAGCCGGTTCGGCTCACCTGCCAGGCCGAACGCCCGGGCCGGGTGCGGACCTGGCACTGGCTCTCGGTGACCCGCCGCCCGACCGGCTGACCGTCAGCTGAGCCCGGACCCCGTGGCGCACAGCAGGGGGATGGCGAGCTCGGTCGCCGTGAGCGAGCCGTGGTAGGCGGCCAGCCGACTGGGCCCGGGCTCGCGCTCGGTGGCGGTCAGCGCCCAGGTGCCCCGCGCAAGTGCGACGACGTCGCCGATCCGGTCGGCCATGCCGTCGTCGACGGGACCGAACATCCCGCCGGCCACGGCGTCGTCGCGGCCCACGACCCAGGCGCGCTCGCCGAGCACCTCCCGCCACCGGTCCAGGACGTCGGCGGCGGCGCCGGGGACGGTGTGCACGTACCGGGCGCGCGGTTCACCGGCCAGCAGGGCGACGCCGTCGCCGAGCTCGGGCACCGCGTCGATGTCCAGCCTGGTCGCCGCCGGGACGTCGAGCATCCCGTGGTCGGCGGTGATCAGGAGTGCAGCGTCGGCGGGCAGCCCGGCGACGAGCTGCTCCACCTGGCGGTCGATCAGCTGCAGCTGGGCGCGCCAGCCGTCGGAGTCCACCCCGCGGACGTGGCCGGTCAGGTCGAGATCGGCGATGTAGGCGTAGACGAGAGCGCGCGGCGACGCGGACAGCGCGTGCAGGACTGCCGCGGAGAGGTCACCGGCCCCGACGGTTCCGGCGTACGTGGCGCCGCGGTACACCGCGCGGGTGAGGCCGCTGCGGGCGAACGCGTAGGGGGCGACGACCGTCGCGGGCACCCCGGCGGCCTCGGCCCGCGCGAACACCGTCGGGCGCGGCTGCCACAGGTCGGGATCGGGGTCGTCGGTCCACTGGGTGTGGGTGAGCGTGCGGCCCTCCTGCCCGGGGACGGCGGTGACGAAGCCGAGCACGCCGTGGCTGCCCGGCGGCATGCCGGTGGCCAGGCTGGCGAGGCTGACCGGCGTGGTGCTCGGGCACGGCGCGGAGAGGTCACCGACGGGGGCGGCCAGCGAGGCGAGGGTGGGTGCGAGGTGGGCGTGCTGCCGGACGAGGTCCGCGCCCAGGCCGTCGACGAGCAGGACGGCCACGCGCCGGGCCCCGGCCAGCACCGTGTGCAACCCCAGCGGGTCCGCCGGGAACTCGTCCCGCTCGAGCGGGACGCCCAGGGCGGCGGCCACGCCGGGGAGCACGTCGGCGAGCGAGGCGGTGCCGTAGGCGGGGCGGTGCAGGTCCGGCGGCAGTGTGGTCACGGACGGACCGCGAGGACGTGCAGGCCGGTGGCCACCTCGCGGTACGGCGAGGCCTCGGCGAGCGCGAGCTCGAGGGCGCCGACGGCGCCCTGGTCGGCACCGGAGGCCGCGTCGAGGAGGTCGGCGACGACGGCGACGCCGCGCCACGGCCCCGGTCGCAGCCCGGCGCCCTCGACCAGCGCGAGGAGGTCGTCGGGGGTGAACCGGCGGCGCACGGCCAGGCGGGTGCGGGTGTCGGCGGGCTCGTGCTCCCGGTGCAGCGCCAGCGCCTCGACGGGGTGGCCGGCCAGCGCGCGGGCGAGGACGGCGCCGGCCCGGTTCGCCGCCGCCACGCTGACCTGCCCGCCCGGGCGCAGGGTGCCGGCGATCTCCCGCAGGGTGGCCGCGGGGTCGTCGACGACCTCGAGCACCGAGTGGCACAGGGCCAGGTCGTAGCCGTCGCCGGGGGCGAGGGCGGGGAGCACCTCGTGCAACAGGTCGCCGTCGCCCTGCACGCCGTGCACCCGGTCCCCCACCCCGGCCGTGGCGGCCCGGCGGGCGAGCGTCGCGAGCGCGTCGGCGCTGGGGTCGACGACGGTGACGGCGTGACCGAGCCGGGCGAGCGGGACGGCGAACATGCCGCTGCCCCCGCCGACGTCGAGAACGCGCAGCGGCGTGCCGGCGCCGATCACCGGGTCGAGCGCTGCCCAGACGGCCGCGCCCCGGGGTGGGAGCTGCTCGGCGGAGGAGGTCGCGGGAGCGGTCGGCACGAGCCGAGCCTAGTGGCGGGTGCTGGTCCGGGCTCCGTCCCGAGCGCGCGGCGGCCGTGTGGGTGTCAGGCAGGGACGGCGTCGGCGGCGCGCCGCATCTCCTCGATGTCGATGCGGCGCATCTGCAGCATCGCCTGGGTGGCCCGCAGCGCCCGGCCCGGGTCGGGGTCGGTGAGCAGCCGGTCCAGCTCCTCGGGGAAGACCTGCCAGGAGACGCCGAACCTGTCCTTGAGCCAGCCGCACATGCTCTCCTCGCCGCCGTCGACCAGCCGGTCGTAGTACCGATCGGTCTCCTCCTGGTCCGCGCAGACGACCTGGATGGAGATGGCCTCGGTGAACTGGAACATCGGCCCGCCGTTGAGGGCCGTGTAGGGCCGCCCGTCGAGGCTGAAGTCGACGGACTGGACGGAGCCCTCCGCCATGGGTGGCGGCATGCCCGGCCCGAAGCGGGTGATCCGGCCGATGCTCGAGTTCGGGAAGATCGAGGTGTAAAGCTGGGCGGCCTCCTCGGCCTGGCCGTCGAACCACAGGCACGTGATCTGCTGGGGCATGGCTGGTCCTCTCGCGGTGCTGATCGCTGTCGAGGAGTAGGACGGTGCCGGGCGCCGCATCTCATCGACCGCCGGAGAAACGCAGGTGCCGGCGGCCGGTCTCGTCACCTAGCGTGCCGGCGTGCCTGCTGCCTCCGACGTCGATCTCGCGTGGCGCGGCCCGCTGAGCGATGCCGAGATGGTCGAGCTCGTCCGGGCCCACGGGGGTTCTCCGGTACCGGGGTGGTGGGACCGCATCCGCCCGCACAGCCTCGGCTGGGTGACGGCGCGGGTGGCCGGGACCCTGGTCGGCTTCGTCAACGTCGCCTGGGACGGCGGCGACCACGCCTTCCTCCTGGACACCAAGACGCGGACCGACCACCAGCGCGAGGGCATCGGGACCCTGGTCGTCGCGGCAGCGGCCGAGCAGGCGAGGGCAGCCGGTTGCGAGTGGCTGCACGTCGACTTCCGGCCCGAGCTGCGCCCCTTCTACCTGGACGCCTGCGGGTTCCGGGAGACCGAGGCCGGCCTGGTCCACCTGCCGTCCCTCTCCTGAGGGCCGATCGGTTTGCCGGTGCCG
Source organism: Blastococcus sp. CCUG 61487 (assembly GCF_005222955.1). GTDB lineage: Bacteria > Actinomycetota > Actinomycetes > Mycobacteriales > Geodermatophilaceae > Blastococcus. Next base: position 7,569 of record NZ_LWUA01000022.1, read on the forward strand.
GATCGGCGGGCAGGTCCCGGTGGTTGTGACCCACCGACGCCAGGAGTTCCGATGCCCCGGTCTGCCCGTCCCCGCATGATCCGCGCCGCGCTGAGCGCGTTCGCCATCGCCGCCGCCGCCTTCACGACCGCCGCCTGCGGTTCCGACGTCGTCGACGACGACGTGGAGCAGAACATCGAGGAAGGCGTGGACGACGCCGAGCGGGAGATCGAGGAGTCGACCGACGGCGAGGACAGCGACGGCGAGGGCTGATCGCCCGCCTGTCAGTGCCCGGAGCTGCCCGGACTGGAGTGCCAGAGCTTGCGGGGTGGGCCGGCGGCGGCGCGGCGGGCGGCCGTCCCCGCGTCGTCGCCAGCCGGCTTGATGTCGGCGTAGGGCGACATCCGGAAGCCCGTGGGGTGCACCAGCACCGGCCGGGCCATGACCGGCCGGCTGCTCCGGGACGCTGCGGCTCCGGTGATCGCCTGCTCGGTGATCTCCCCCGGTGCCGCCATCAGCTCGCGCACCGCCTCGAGCCCGCCGGTCTCCCACGCTTCGTGCAGGGCCGGCAGTTCCCAGGCCCCGGTGGCCCGCAGGGAGACCCCGCGCGCACCGGTGCGCCGCAGGACTCCACGGATGACCAGCAGCCACGAGTGGAAGACCGTCGCGGCGTAGGGGCCCTGCGCGTCTTCGAAGAAGGTCGAGTCGGTGCAGCCCGATCCGTCGTCCAGGGTCACGAACACCACCCGCCGGCCCGACCTGATCGGCGGGGTCTGGGTGGCGACCTTCACCCCGGCGACCAGCACCTCCGCCCCGCTGCGGCAGCCGAGCAGCTCGCCCGCCGGCACCGCGCCGAGCGCGGCGAGGAACGGCTTGTAGAAGTCGACGACGTGCCGGCTGGCGTCCAGGCCGAGCACCTCCAGCTCCGCGCGGACCAGTTCGGCGTCGGTGAACTCCGGCAGCCCGCTGCCCTCGGCCCAGGCGGGCGTCTCCTCCTGCTGCTCCTCGGACTCCCCCAGCCCCAGCAGGTCGAGGCTCAGCTGGCCGGCCGAGCCCGCCCGCGCGCCGCTGCGACTCCACCGGTCCAGCTCGCCGATCTGCAGCAGCAGGTCACGGCGGGTCAGCTGCCGGCGCCGGTGCGTCGGCCGACGGGACTCGCGATCGCGCACCCCGAACCCGTAGAGCGAGTCGAAGCCGCCGGCCAGCACCAGCCGCTCCACCACCGGGCGCGACACCGATGCCCGGGTCCAGAAGTCGGTGAACGACCGGTAGGGCTGCCCGGCGACGATGCTGGCCACCTCGTCGTCGGAGATGCCCTTGACGTCGGCCAGCGCCAGCCGGATGCCGTACCGCGAGGGATCGACCATCGACGCCGGCATCCACTCCGGCCGCTGCCATCCCTCCCCCGGGGTTTCGTCACACCCCGCTGTCCCGTGCTCGTCCGCCGTCCCGATCCGCTCGACCCGGTAGGTCGCGCCCGAGGCGTTGACGTCGAGGCCGAGCACCCGGATGCCGAAGTTGCGGGCGTCGTCGAGGATCAGCCGCTTCGGGTACATGCCCGGGTCGTGGGTGAGCACCCCGGCGAGGAAGGCCGCCGGGTGGTGGGTCTTCAGCCAGGCCGACTGGTACGTGGGCAGGGCGAACGCCGCGGCGTGCGCCTTGCAGAAGCCGAACGACCCGAAGGCCACCAGCACCTGCCAGACCTGCTCGGCGACCTCCACCGGATAGCCGGCGTCCAGCACGCGGGGCATGAACCACGCCCGCACCTCGGGGTGGGCGTCCTTCTCCCCCAGCGCCCGGCGCACCTCGTCGGCCTCGGCCAGGGTGCACCCGGTCATCCGGGACACCACCTGCAGCACCTGCTCGTGGAACACCACCACCCCACCGGTCTCGGCGAGCGCGAACTCGAGGTCGGGGTGCGGGTACTCCGCGGGGCGCCAGCCGTTCCGGGCCAGGAGGAAGGGGGTCACCATGTCGCTCTTCACCGGGCCGGGCCGGAACAGCGAGATGTCGATGATGATGTCCTCGAAGGTCTGCGGCCCGAACTTGCCGACCAGTTCGCGCTGCCCCGGTGACTCGATCTGGAACATGCCGAGCGTGCGGGTCGAGCGGATCAGCTCGAACGTCGTCGGGTCGTCCCGCGGAACGGCGTCGATGTCCACGCACCTGCCGTCGACCCGCTCGATCTCGTCGAGGGCGTGCGCGATCGCCGACTGCATGCGGATGCCGAGCAGGTCGAGCTTGAGCAGCCCGATCTCCTCGACGTCGTCCTTGTCGAACTGGCTCATCGGGTAGCCGAGGTAGCTGCTCTCGACGGGGGTGCGGTCGAGCAGGGTGGTGTCGGACAGCAGCACGCCGCAGGGATGCAGCGCGATGTGCCGGGGCAGCCCGTCGAGCCGGGCGACCAGGTCGAACAGCAGGTCCAGGTCCCCGGACCCGCCGGCCCGCTTCGAGCCGTACCGGCTGGCCCGCAGCTCGGGCAGGTCGCGCAACGCCGCGTGCACCTGGTTGGCGCGGATGTGCGGGAACGCCTTGGCGACGGCGTCGATCTCGGCCGGGGGCAGCCCCAGCGCGGCGCCGACGTCGCGGATGGCGTGCCGCACCCGGTAGGTGTCCATCATCGAGATGCAGCTGACCCGGTCGGCGCCGAACCGGTCCAGGACTGCGTCGTAGACCTCCATCCGCCGGGCGGATTCCACGTCGATGTCGATGTCGGGCAGCTGGTGGCGCAGCGGGGACAGGAACCGCTCCATGAGCAGGCCGTAGCGGATCGGGTCGACGTCGGAGATGCCGAGCAGATAGGTGACCAGGCTGCCCGCGCCCGAGCCGCGCGCCGCCGCCCGAACCCTCAAGCTCTTGATGAGGTCGACCACGTCGGCGACGGTGAGGAAGTAGGAGGGGTAGCCGAGCGAGTCGATGACCGCCAGCTCCTCCTCCAGCCGGCTGCGCACCCGCTCGGTCAGCGCCATGCCGCGCCGGCCCAGTCCCGCCTCGCACCGGGCGCGCAGCACCTGGGACGGGCCCATCCCCCGCTCGGCGGGGGTGGTGACCACGTCGAGCTCGGGATAGCGGACGCTGCCGATGCCGAGGTCGTCCCGGACGTCGACCGCGCACTGCTCGGCCAGCCGGGCGGTGCGCTCGAGCAGCCGCAGCGCGGCATCGCGGTCGGGGCCGGTGAGGTCCTCGGCGACCTCGGCCATCTCCTTGCCCGACTTGAGGTAGCCCTCGGCGGTGCGCCGGTCGACGTGCCGGAGGTCGAGCGGGACCAGCCGACGCGCGGAGTCGAGGACGTCGGCGGTCGGCGCGTCGAGGGCGTCGACGTACCGGACGGCGTTGCTGAGCACGACCGGCACGCCCTGCTCGGCGGCGAACCGGAGCATCGCCTGGGCCCGCTGGCGGTCACCCCGTCCGCGGTGGTGGACCACCTCCAGGACCAGGTCGGACCCGAAGACCGCCCGCCACGTGTCCAGCTGGGCCGCGGCCAGGTCGCTGCGGCCTGCGGTGATCGCCCGCCCCACCGGCGAGTCGGGGCCGAGCAGCGGAGTCAGCCCGGTGGCGTGCTCGGCGGCCATGGCCAGCGAGCTGACCGGCTCGCCGCGGGTGCCGCGCAGATGGGTGGTGCTGGTGAGCCGGCACAGCGACGCCCAGCCTGCGCCGTCCCGGGCCAGGAAGGTGACGCGTGGCAGCCGGGGGTCCACCGTCGCCCCACCCCGGACCGGCCCCTTCCGACCGCCGGTACCGGGCAGCTGCAGCCGCGGCGGCCGGGCTCCGGAGGCCGCGCCACCGAGCGCGTGCGCGAGGGCGGGGGGCACGGTGGTGTCCAGCGCGGGCGCGACGGCGAGGTCGACCCCGAAGATCGGCCGGATCCCCGCCGACCGGCAGGCCAGGGCGAACTTGACGGCACCGTAGAGCCCGTCGCGATCGGTGAGGGCCAGAGCGCCCATCCCGTGCTCGGCGGCCCGCGCGACGAGGTCGGCGGGGTGATTGGCGCCGAAGCGCATCGAGTAGCCCGAGGCGACGTGCAGGTGGACGAAGGGATCGCTCACCGGTGCGGCTCGGACGCGGTGCCACCGACGGCGCGGGGGCGCGGATAGGCCCGTTCGGCGCCGACGCCCAGGCAGGTCTCCACGACCGCGAGGAACGAGCCCACGTCGCGGACGAGGTCGTCGGCCTCCCGCTCGGTGACCGCGCGGGACAGCCCCGCCTCGGCGGCGGCGCGCTTGGCCGCGCCGGCGGCGAAGAAGGTGGCCCACTCCCCCAGCTCGGGGGCGACCTGGCCGAGCAGCACCCAGGCGCTGCGCGGGCGACGGCGGCCGGCCTCGGGCCGGGTGCGGGCGGCGAGCACGGCGGCGGCGGCCCGCAGCGCCGACAGGTGAGCGGTGGCGTAGCGCTGGCGGGGATCGGTGCAGCCGGCGGCCTCGGTCAGCCCGCGGCGGGATTGGTCCAGCAGCGTGATGGCAGCGGCGGGCAACGCCGGGGGCAGCGGCAGCTGACCGTCGGTCAGCACTCGGGCGGCGCCCATCAGTCGTGCACCCGGACGAGCCACCAACGGTTCGCGACGGCATCCCAGGACAGGTCGTAGACGCCGGCGAAGTCCATCCGCGAGCGCCCCGCCCGCACCGCCTCGACCCGCCACACCTCGCGGGGGGCGACCAGGTCGGCCGACGCTCCCCCACCCGCGGAGTCGCGTTGCCACCAGGGAGCGGTCTCCCGCCACGAGTCGAGCAACTCCCCCACGACGTACCGGGACTGCCCGCGCCAGAACTGCACCGGCCCCAGCGCGCCCAGCTCGACCTGCACCTCTTCGCCGACCCTGTCGACCGCCTCGCCCAGCACCCGGCTCATGACAGACTCCCCACCCCTCGACCGCTCCCCGCGCCCGGACCCGCCCCGGTGGGGAAGGACCGGGGACGGGTGGACCGGCGGGACCGTTCCGACCATCGTTCGAACACGTGTTCGAACACCTCCAGTAGACAGGAGCCGGCCCGCGCCGTCAAGACGACGCGGGCACGTCGTGATGGGACTCAGAGCTGCAGCGGATCCGGTGGGGCGAGCTCCTCGAGCCACGGCGGATCGGGCTCGGGCTCGTGGAACCAGCCGGGGGGACGGGTGGTCCGCGAGACCCCGCTCGGCGTCCGGACCACGAGCCGCCCGTCCTCGAGCAGGGTGAACGACCAACCCCGGGCGAAGGTCTTGATCCGGTGGTGCCGCCGGCAGAGGCAGCACAAGTTCTCGCAGGCCGTCGTGCCGCCGTCGGCGTAGGGGTGGCCGTGGTCGATGTCGCAGCGCTCGGCACGGCGACCGCACCCGGGCACGCGGCAGCGCCGGTCCCGGACGGTGACGAGGCGCCGCTGCGCGGCGGATGGTTCATAACTGCTGGTGGTTGGTGGAGGGCTCAGCCCCGGCCCGCACCCGGCGGCTCGGCGCAGCTCTGCCCGAGTCGCGACGGCAACGGTCTCGCCGCTGACCGGATCGTCGACGGCTACGGACACCGATCCGCCGGCCGGTAGCGGCGGGAGGGCGAGCTCGTCCAGGGACTCGAGCAGTTCCCGACACTGGACAGCGGAGACGAGGGCCCCATCCAGTTCCGCAGGCGCAGCGCCGGACGGGGCGTTCGCGCGCAGGGCGGGCAGCGCCGCATGGATGTACAGGTGAGCTGTCACCGGCGGCCGGCTGGTGTCCCACGGACGGAGGATCAGGTCGAGCGCCATTGTGGAGCGCAGCAGACCCATCGGCCGCCGGTCACCCTCGGCCCGCATCCAGCGGCCGTACCGGCCGATCGCGTCACGGGCGGCGTACACCATCGGTAGCGGCCCCTCGATCACCAGACGGCCGAGGCCGTCGGCGGTGCGCTCGACGTGCACGTCGGCCCTGCGCTCCGCTTCCCGGCGACGGCGCTCCTTGGCCTCGGAGTCCACTTGGTAGAGGTGGTAGCGGACGCGATCGCCCAGCCGTGCAGGCGCACAATCCTCGGCGCCGGGCAGCACGCGGGCCAGGACCGCGGCGGCCACGGCGTCGGACGCGTCACCGAGCAGGTCGACGAGGATGCGCGCCTTGCGCACCGTCAGCCGTCCCACGAACAACTCGGACCAGACCGCCGCCAGCGTGGTGGTGAGCAGCAGCGACTCGACCGCGAGCTTGGACGCCTCGGCCTCGGAGCAGTTCCGGATGACGGCGAGCTCGGTGACGAAGTCGTCGGAGACGTCGGCGAGCACGGGCTGGCGCACCGCCCGTGAGTCATGGCCGGGACCCCCACGCGCACCGAAGTCGGCATCCCGCTCGACGGACCGGCGCCGGGCCAATTCGGCGATCGCGGCGGCCTGCCGCGCGTGTTCGCGGGCCATGTGCGCGTCGGCAGACCAGATGTCGGCGACGATCTCGAGCTCACTCGACCCGGGCGACATCAGGTCCGCGGGCACGAACGGGATCGGCTCGCCATCCTCCGGCGGCCCTGGCACCCGAGCTCCCCACATGCCCGCACGGTATGCGTCGGGTACGACAGTTTTCGCTGGTCACGACGGCGTCACCACGATCACGTCCGGCCTTCGACGTCCTCCACCGGCACGAATCCGACGTAGTCCGGATCGGTCAGAGCGGTGGAGCCGTGCAGCTCCACATGCACGTGCCGGACGGTGCTCAGCGGTCGGGCGGCACCCGCAGCACGTGCAGCGTCGTGGCCAGCATCCGGTAGTGCCCCACGAGCAGCAGCAGTTCGATGGCGGTGCGCTCGTCGAACTCGCGGCGCACGTCGGCCCAGGTGCCGTCGGACAGGTCGTCGGAGGCGATCAGCTCGTCGGCGACCCGGAGCAGCAGCCGGTCGCGGTCCGACCACTCCGGCGCGTCCGGGCCGGTGCGCACCCGCGCGATCTCGGCGTCCCCGAGCCCGGCACGCCGGGCGAGCAGCTCGTGATGGCGCCACTCGTAGTCGCTGCCCGTGCGGTCCGCGACCCTCAGGATCACCAGCTCGCTCTCCCGGCGCGGCAGCGTGCCGCCCGGCATCAGCCGCCCGGCGAAGTGCAGCCAACCCCAGAAGAGCCCGCGGGTGCGGCCCAGGGTGCTGAAGATGGCGGGCGGGCCGGTGCCGGTCACCCGGCCGGCGAGCCGGGCCAAGCCCCAGGCGAGCACGCCGATGTCGCGGCGGGTGCCCGGCCCGATCCGAGGGCTCACGCGGCCGCCGTCCCGCGGCGGGCCCGCTCCACCTCGGGCAGGACGCGGTTGGCGCCGGCGTTCAGGAGCCGCATCGCCCCGACGTACAGCGGTGGGCAGACGCGCTGCAGCAGGTGCACCAGCCGGATGTCGGAGGAGGTGTAGACCCAGTACCTGTTGCGCCGGACGCCGTCGAGGATCGCGTCGGCGGCCTGCTCCGGCGTGACCGCCCGCCTCCTGAAGAACGCCTGCGCCCGCCGGAACGCCGGCGTCGCCTTGTCGACGCCGGCGATGTCGATCGTCTCGGTCAGCCCGGTGTCCACGCCGCCGGGGCAGACCAGGCTCACCCCGATGCGGTGTCGCGCGAGGTCGAAGCGCAGCACCTCCGAGACGCCGCGCAGGCCGAATTTCGAGGCGCTGTACGCCGCGTGCCACGGCATGCCGATCAGACCGGCGGCAGAGGAGACGTTGACCAGGTGCCCACCGCGTCCGGCGTCGATCATCGGCGGCACCAGGGACTCGATGACGTGGATCGGACCCATCAGGTTGACCTCGATCAGCGCCCGCCACTGGCGGTGCTCGAGCGAGCGCACGGTGCCCCAGGTGGAGATGCCGGCGACGTTCATGACCACGTCCATCGCGCCGTGCGCGCTCGTGAGCCGCCCGGCCAGCGAGCTGACCGCCGCGTGGTCGGCGATGTCGGCGGCCTCGACGAACGGCACCGACCCTCCTGCGGCGCGGATCAGCTCGGCGGTCTCGGCGAGCGGCTCGGCATGGAGGTCGGTGAGGAAGAGGGATGCCCCCTCGCCGGCCGCGCGGAGGGCGACCGCCCGCCCGATGCCACTGGCGGCGCCGGTGACGAACACCTTGGCACCGGACAGCTCGCGGGTGCGGCGACGGAACATGCAGGTCATCGTGGCAGCGCGGGCCCGGGACGGCACCCCGTTCCCCTGGCGCGGAGCGAGCAGGAGGCGTCGCCCGGCCAGCCGCCCTCGGGCGAGGGGTGGAAGGATCGCCGGCATGCCGCCCGCCGACTCCCCCCGGGTCGCCGAGGTCCGCCGCCTCCTGCGGGAGGCGGGCGCCCTCGGCGAGGTGCGCGAGCTGCCGGCCGAGGTGCGCACCGCGGCCGCGGCGGCCGCCGCGCTCGGCGTCCCGGTGGGCGCGATCGCCAACAGCCTGGTCTTCGTGGCCGCCGGCCAGCCCCTGCTCGTGCTGACCAGCGGGGCGCACCGGGTGGACGAGGCGAAGGTCGCCGTCCTCCTGGGGGTCGACGCGGTCACCCGCGCGCCGGCCGAGCTGGTCCGGCAGGTCACCGGCCAGCCGATCGGCGGGGTCGCACCCGTCGGTCATCCGGAGCCGATCGGGACGCTGGTCGACGTCGAGCTCGCCCGCCACCCGCAGGTGTGGGCGGCGGCCGGGCACCCCGCCACGGTGTTCCCCACCTCCTACGAGGAGCTCCTGCGGCTCACCGACGGCACCGCCGCCGAGGTCGGGAACGGTCCGGCGCCCCGCGCCCACGACGTCCCGGAGGCGGTCGCCCCGTGACAGGCACCAGACCCCGGACCCGGATCGTCGAGCTCCCCTCGCGCTGGCTGCGGGACAACATGCACGAGGCCCTCACCATCTACGGCCTTGCCATGGGGTACGACGCCGGTGTCGTGGCCGGGCGGTACGGCTACGCGATCCAGCACACGGAGCGGCCCGGGTTCCGGGCGGTCGGCGCCTTCGCCGAGACGCCGGAGGGAGAACGGCTGGTCGGGTTCGGCTACGGCTACGTGATCGAGCCCGGCCAGTGGTGGCACGACCAGGTGCGCGCCGCGCTCGACCGGCGGACGGCGAAGCAGTGGCTGCCGGGCGCCTTCGAGGTCTGCGAACTGCACGTCCACCCCGACCACCAGAGCCAGGGGCTGGGCCGGCAGCTGCTGCACGCCCTGGTCGCCGACCTCCCGCACCCCGCGGCCCTGCTCTCGACGCCCGACGCGGACACGAAGGCCTTCCGGCTGTACCACGCCGACGGCTTCGTCGACCTCGCCCGCGGCTACCACTTCCCCGGCGACCCCCGCCCCTTCGCCATCCTCGGCGCCCGCCTCCCGCTGCATCCGCGCGACCCGGAACGGGCGAACGACCAGGCGTGAACCCACAGCCATCCGATTCCTCCGTCGACGTGGTGGTGATCGGCTCGGGTCACAACGGGCTGGTCGCCGCCTGCTACCTCGCCCACGAGGGCCTGTCGGTCGAGGTGGTCGAGTCCGACGAGGTGCTGGGCGGGGCCGTCTCGACGGTCGAGCGCTGGCCGGGCGTCCGCGTCGACCGCGGCTCCAGCGCGCACGTGATCGTCCGGCACAGCGGCATCGTCGAGGAGCTCGACCTCGCCGCCCACGGCCTGCGCTACGTCGACTGCGACCCCTGGGGCTTCGCACCCGCGCCGGAGCCGGGGAACCCGGGCCCGGCTGGGCGGCCCCTGGTCTTCTCCGTCGACCTCGACGCGACGTGTGCCTCGATCGAGGCCGCCTGCGGCCCGGAGGACGCCGCCGCCTACCGCCGGTTCGTCGAAGTCTGGGGGCCGCGCAGCCGGGCGGTGGTCGACTCCTTCGGACGTCGCCCCAGCGCCGGTGGCCTCGTGCGCTCGTTCTGGCCGCTCGGCGCACCCCGCGACGGCCGGCCGCGCACCCCTGGCGGCGACCTCGCGGTGGACTTCCTCGGGTCGGGCGATGCGCTGCTGGACCGCTGGTTCACCAGCGAGCGGCTCAAGGCAGCCCTGGCCTGGTTCGGCGCGCAGAGCGGCCCGCCCATGTCCGAGCCGGGGACGGCGGCGATGGTGGGCTGGGTGGCGCTCCTCCACGAGGTCCCGCCCGGCCACCCGGTCGGGGGGTCCGGAGGGCTGACCGCCGCGCTGCGCCGCCGGCTGGAGGCCGACGGCGGCCGGGTGGTGCTCGGCGACGGCGCCGCCCGCCTGCTGGTGGAGGACGACGCAGGCCGGCCGCGGGTCACCGGCGTGGAGACCGTCTCCGGACGCCGGGTGCGCGCCGGGGCCGTCGTCGCCGCCTGCCACATCGGCGTGACGCGCCGCCTGGCCGGGGACGCCGCCCCGCCCGAGCTGGCCGACGCCGACCCCCCGATCGGCAACGGCTTCGGGCTGGTCGTCCGTGCTCTCACCACGTCGCCGCCGGTCTATCCGGGCGCCACGCCCGAGGAGTCGTTGCAGGGACTGCAACTGCTGTGCACCGACCGCGCGCAGCTGGCCGCCGCGCACGGCGACTGGGGTGCCGGGCGCGTTCCCCGCGAGCCGGTCCCCCTCGCCATGTCCTTCTCCGCTAGCTGTACTGCCCAGAGA
>NZ_LWUA01000023.1:0-133 GCF_005222955.1 Blastococcus sp. CCUG 61487
GGCCGAGCTGCTGGAGGTGCGCGGCCGGGTGCGTGCGGCCACTGCGGAGCTCGACCGGCTCACCGACGAGGTCCACCGGGACGAGGTCGCCCGCGCCGAGCAGCGGCTGCGCATCGAGGCGCTCGAGGGCCGG
>NZ_LWUA01000023.1:288-881 GCF_005222955.1 Blastococcus sp. CCUG 61487
GGCCGCCGAGGAGTACGGCGTCGACCTGCCCACCCTCGTCGCCGAGTACGGGCCCGCCGCGCCGGTCCCGCCGTCGCCGGCCGAGGAGGCGGCGGCCGAAGCCGCGGGGGAGCCCGCACCCGAGCCCACCGCCTACGACCGCGCTGTCCAGGAGCGACGGGCCGCCCGCGCGGAGCGCGACCTCGCCACGCTGGGCAAGGTCAACCCGCTGGCCCTGGAGGAGTTCGCGGCGCTGGAGGAACGGCACACGTTCCTCGCCACGCAGCTCGAGGACCTGAAGGCCACCCGCCGTGACCTGCTGACCGTCGTCCGCGAGGTCGACGAGCGGATCCACGACGTGTTCGCCTCGGCCTACGAGGACGTCGCCCGCGAGTTCGAGCAGGTCTTCGCCACCCTCTTCCCGGGCGGCCAGGGCCGGCTGGTGCTCACCGAGCCCGACAGCATGCTCACCACCGGCATCGAGGTGGAGGCGCGGCCGCCGGGCAAGAAGGTGAAGCGGTTGTCGCTGCTCTCCGGTGGCGAGCGGTCGCTCACCGCCGTCGCGCTGCTCGTGGCGATCTTCCGCGCGCGGCCGTCGCCGTTCTACGTGCTCG
>NZ_LWUA01000023.1:1038-33818 GCF_005222955.1 Blastococcus sp. CCUG 61487
GGGCCACAAGCACGCTTTCGGCCCCTAGACGCCGGAGGGCACCCGCAGGTCGACCACCAGGGGGAGGTGGTCCGACGCGCCGGCCGCGTCGAGCACCCGCGCGCTCGCCACGGTCACCCCGGCCGAGACCCACGCCTGGTCGATGCGGCGGTGCGGCCCGCGCGCCGGGTGGGTGTGCCCCTCGTTGCGCTGCCAGAAGCGCCAGCCCGCCTGGTCCCCGCGGTCCTCGGCGAGCTCCCACGCGTCGGTGAACCGCGCGCGCAGGGGGTCGAGCTCCGGCGCGTCCGGCCGGGCGTTTAAGTCACCCACCAGGACGCCGGCCGCCATGCCCTCGGTGTGCAGGGCGGTCAGCGCCGCCACCTGGGCCCGCCGCTCGTCGGCCGACCGGGTGGTGAGGTGCGTGGCGGTGACCCACAGCGTGCCGCCGTCGAGCTCGAGCATGGTCCGCAGTGCGCTGCGCGGCTCGCCGGTGCCGGGCAGCCGGTGGACGTCGCTGACCAGGATCGGCAGCCGGGAGAGCAGCGCGTTGCCGTACTGCCGCCGGTCGCGGTCGCCCGGATGCGGCTGGTCGATCGCCGGACCCCAGGCCAGCTGCATGTCCAGTGCCCGCGACAGCAGCAGCGCCTGGTCGACGTCCTCGCTGCGCTCGCCGAAGTACCTGTCCACCTCCTGCAGGCAGATGACGTCGGCGTCCGCCGCGGCCAGCACCTTCGCCAGCCGCGGCAGGTCGTGCCGGCTGTCCTCGCCGACCCCGTGGTGGGTGTTGAGGCTGGCCAGCCGGACCGGGATCGGCGGCTGGTCGGGGCCCGGGGCGGGCCGTGCTCCGTGCGCACCGGTCATGGCGTCCAGCCTGTCACCGCTGGGACAGGGGGCTGTCGAGCACCTGCCGCAGGGTGTCGTCGCCGTTCTCGGCCACCGACAGCAGGAAGCGTGCCCCCCGGCCGTCCAGCACCAGCTCGCCGATCTGGTTGCCGAAGAACGGGCCGGCCTGCTTCTCCCACTCCAGCCGGGTGGGCTCCGCCTTGGCCAGCCGCGCCAGGAGCTCGGTGAACCGGCGGGCCGCCCGGCTCCAGCCGAGTTTGAAGCCCAGCCGGATGGGGTGCGGCGCCTGGTTGTGCAGCGGGGAGACGGTGAGCTGGTGGACCCGGCTCTCGAGCCCGCCGGGGCGCACCAGTTCGGCGGCGTAGGCGTGGTGGACGTCGCCGGACAGGACCAGCGCGGTGGCCGGGGCGCGGCCGTGCTCGCCACGGGCGACGGCGGTGAGCGCCGCGCCCAGCCGTTCGAAGCTGTGCCCGAACGCCGCCCAGTGCTCGAGGTCGACGGCCTGCCGGATGCGCTCGGCCAGCCGCCCCCGCCAGCGGCCGTGGTGGCGCACGTTGAGCGTCTCGTTCCAGCGCTCGAGCTCGTGGATGGCGTGCGGTAGCAGCCAGGGCAGCGACGTGCCGACGATCAGGTGCTCCACGCCCTCGTCCACCGCGCGCCGCATCGCGGCCTCGACCCAGTCGAACTCCTCCTCGTCGAGCATCCGGCGGTGCTGCTCCTCGAGGACGCGGCCGGCCCGGCTGTCGACCATGATCAGCCGCGCCTCGCCCCAGTGGCGGACGAAGCTCCACCTGAACGTCGCCGGCTCGGCGTCGGCGAGCTCGGCCATCTCGCGCAGCATCGGCCCGGCATCCGCCGCGGGGTCCGCCGCGCTCATGCGCTGGATGGCTCGCCACGGCTCGTTCTCCGCCAGCTCCTGGGGGCTGAGGTTGCCCAGGTGCTGGTAGACCCAGTAGCTGACCAGCCCGCCGATGATCCGCCCCTGCCACCAGGGCTCCCGCGCCATGGTGGCCCGCCAGGCGGCCGAGGTGTTCCAGTCGTCGATCATCTCGTGGTCGTCGAAGATCATCGACGACGGGATCGTCGAGAGCAGCCAGCGGACCTGCGGGTCGCGCCAGGACTCGTGGTACAGCCGGGTGTACTCCTCGAAGTCCACGACCTGGTCGTCCGGCCGGTGCCCCGCGCGGCGGTGCAGCCGCGACTTCGTGTGCTCCGACAGCTCGTCGGCGTAGACCTGGTCGCCCAGCAGCACCAGCGCATCGGGCCAGCGGTCCTCGGGCAGCGCGGCGAGCTGCTGGGCGTAGAGGTCCAGGGCGTCGGGCGGGATGCCCTCGTCTTCCTCGACTGTGCGCGGGCTGGCGTAGCGGCAGGAGCCGAAGGCGAGCCGGAACGGGCCGGGGCGGCCCGGCGTCCGGATGCGGCTGGGCGGGAAGCCGGAGTTCTCCGGCGGCCACACCCGGCCGCCGTCCAGGTGGACCTCGTAGGGCGTCGTGCTGCCGGGCTCCAGGCCCTCGACGACGACCAGGGCGTAGTGGTGGCCGGCCACGGAGAACGTCCGCGCCCGCCGGCCCAGGACCGTCACCTCGCACGGCCGGTCGGTCTCGACCCAGATCGTCGCCGAGACGGGGTCCACGTGTCGCAGCAGCGGGCCGACCAGGAGTGCCGGTGCGGTCGTCTCGGCGGGGTCCATGGGTGCAGCCTGGCCTACCCACCTGTGAGCGCGGTCCCTGGGAGACTCGCGGGCATGGAATTCGTGCTGATCGCGATCGCGATCCTCGTCGTCGCGCTCGTCGCCGGGGTCGGCCTGCTCGTCGGCCGGGGACGACGGACCACCCGCCTCGACGACGACGCCGCCACCGGCACGACGCTCACCCGGCCCCGGCCGCCGCAGGCCCCGCCGGCGCCGACCGCACCGCCGGCCGACCAGCCCGACGCGGTGGTGGCCGATGCGCCGCCCTCGGTGGAGCTGCCGCCGGCCGAGCCGGAACCGGGGCTGGTCTTCGAGACGCCGCCCCCGTCGGCCGGCCGTCTCGTGCGGCTGCGCTCCCGGCTGGCGCGCTCGCAGTCCTCGCTCGGCCGCGGCCTGCTCACGGTGCTCGCGCGGGAGAAGCTGACCGAGGACGACTGGGAGGAGATCGAGGAGACCCTGCTGGCCGCCGACGTGGGCATCGCCGCCACCACCCAGATCGTGGAGCGGCTGCGCACCCAGTCGATGGTGCTGGCGACCGCCTCGGGGACGGAGCTGCGCGAGCTGCTCGTGGACCAGCTGACCGCCGTCCTGGGGCCGGACCTGGACCGCACCCTGGGCACCGACCGGCGCGAGGGCCGACCCGGTGTGGTGCTCGTCGTCGGCGTCAACGGCGCGGGCAAGACGACGACCGTCGGCAAGCTCGCCCGGGTGCTGGTGGGCGACGGCAAGAGCGTGGTGCTGGGGGCGGCCGACACGTTCCGCGCCGCCGCCGCCGACCAGCTGGAGACGTGGGGTGAGCGGGTCGGCGTCCTGACGGTGCGCGGCAAGGAGGGCGGCGACCCGGCGTCGGTGGCCTTCGAGGCGGTGCGCACCGGCATGGAGGGCGAGGTCGACACCGTCGTCGTCGACACCGCCGGCCGGCTGCACACCAAGGCGGGGCTCATGGACGAGCTGGGCAAGGTCAAGCGGGTCGTGGAGAAGCAGGCGCCGGTCACCGAGGTGCTGCTCGTGCTCGACGCGACGACGGGGCAGAACGGTGTCGTCCAGGCGCGCGTGTTCACCGAGGCGGTGACCGTCACCGGGGTGGTGCTGACCAAGCTCGACGGCACCGCGAAGGGCGGCATCGTCGTGCGCGTGCAGCAGGAGCTCGGCATCCCGGTGAAGCTGATCGGGCTCGGCGAGGGGGCCGACGACCTCGCCCCGTTCGAGCCGCGCGCCTTCGCCGAGGGACTGGTCGGCGACGCCTGACCCGCAACACGGCGGAAACACGGGGGCGGGTGGGGCGGCGCGAATTCACCATCGCGAAACGTCGCCGCGCCACCTGGGGAAACACGGCGCCGACACGGTGATCGCGACGTCGCAGCTCACCCGAGCGCGGCGGAGCCCACCGATCCGGCCCCCGTGCCGACGACCCCCCGGGAGGTTGCCGTGGTCAACACCGGCGACACCGCCTGGATCCTCACCAGCGCCGCTCTCGTGCTGCTGATGACCCCAGGCCTGGCACTCTTCTACGGCGGCATGGTCCGTGCGAAGAGCGTGCTCAACATGATGATGATGAGCTTCGGCGCGCTGGCGCTCATCAGCGTGCTCTGGGTGCTGTACGGCTACTCGATGGCGTTCGGCGACGACGTCGGAGGCGGCCTGCTGGGCGACCCGCTCGAGTTCTTCGGGCTCGCCGGCCTGATGGAGGACACCACCGGTGAGGCCGGCGGGATGCCGGTCATGGCCTTCGTCGGCTTCCAGGCGGTGTTCGCCATCCTCACCGTCGCGCTCATCTCCGGTGCGATCGCCGACCGGGCGAAGTTCGGCTCCTGGATGGTCTTCGCCGGCGTGTGGGCGACGATCGTCTACTTCCCGGTGGCGCACTGGGTGTTTGCCTTCGACGGCGACGACGTCGTCGGCGGCTGGATCGCCAACCAGCTCGAGGCGATCGACTTCGCCGGCGGCACCGCGGTGCACATCAACGCCGGTGCGGCGGGCCTGGCTCTCGCGCTGGTCCTGGGCACGCGACGCGGCTTCGGCCGCGAGGCGATGCGCCCGCACAACCTGCCGCTGGTCATGATCGGCGCCGGGCTGCTCTGGTTCGGCTGGTTCGGGTTCAACGCCGGCTCCGCGCTGGCCGCCGACAACACCGCCGCGGTGGTCTGGGTGAACACCCTCGTCGCCACCGGCGCGGCGATCCTCGGCTGGCTGCTCGTGGAGAGGATCCGCGACGGTCACTCCACCTCGCTGGGGGCCGCCTCGGGCGTCGTCGCCGGCCTGGTGGCCATCACGCCGGCCTGCTCCTCGCTCTCGCCGGTCGGCTCGATCGTCGTGGGCGCCGTCGCCGGTGTCCTGTGCGCCCTCGCCGTCGGGCTCAAGTACCGCTTCGGCTACGACGACTCCCTCGACGTCGTCGGCGTCCACCTCGTGGGCGGCCTGTGGGGCACCGTCGCCGTCGGCCTGCTCGCGGACCCCGACGCGCCGGCGGGCGCGGAGAGCCTCGTGTTCGGCGGCAGCGCCGACCTGCTCTGGCGCCAGGTGGTCGGCGCCGCGGCGGTGCTGGCCTTCTCCTTCGCTGTGACGTGGGTCATCGGGACCGTCATCCAGAAGACCATCGGATTCCGCATCGGCGAAGATGAGGAGATCACCGGCATCGACACCGTCGTGCACGCGGAGTCCGGCTACGACCTCGCCTCGCTCGGCAGCGGCGCCACCGCC
This sequence comes from Blastococcus sp. CCUG 61487, assembly GCF_005222955.1. GTDB lineage: Bacteria > Actinomycetota > Actinomycetes > Mycobacteriales > Geodermatophilaceae > Blastococcus. The sequence goes on from NZ_LWUA01000023.1 coordinate 6,251, forward strand.
CCATCGACCGGCCAGGCGCGTGCCACATCCACCGAGGGCACGGCCCGCAGCACCGAGAGGACCATGGCATGAAGCTCGTCACCGCGATCGTCAAGCCGTTCAAGCTCGACGACGTCAAGAACGCCCTCGAGCTGATCGGCATCGCCGGGCTCACCGTGAGCGAGGTGCAGGGCTTCGGCCGGCAGCGCGGGCACACCGAGGTCTACCGCGGCGCGGAGTACCAGGTGGACTTCGTGCCCAAGGTCCGCATCGAGGTCGTGGTCAGCGAGCTCGACGCCGCCCGGGTCGTCGACGCCGTCGTGGAGGCCGCCTCCACCGGTCAGATCGGCGACGGCAAGGTCTGGGTCACGACGATCGACGAGATCGTCCGCGTCCGCACCGGTGAGCGTGGCGACGACGCCGTCTGAGGTGCTCGACGTCACCTCGCTGCCCGGCCTGACCCGCGCCGAGCGGGTGCGGGCGATGGACGCCTGGCTGGGCAGCCTGTTCGACACCGCCGTGGCCGGGGCACCTCCGCCCCGGCCACGGCGGTCGGGCTCGCCGGCGCGGACCGGCGCCGAGGGGCTGGCGCTGGTCGCGGTCGGCAGCCTCGGCCGGCGGGAGCTGCCCCCGTTCGGTGACCTCGACCTCGTGCTGGTGCACGAGAAGCGCCCCGAGATCGCCGCGGTCGCCGATGCGCTCTGGTACCCGCTGTGGGACGCCGGCCTGCGTCTGGACCACTCCGTCCGCACCGTCGAGGAGGCGGCGGGGGTCGCCTCCTCGGACGTCCGGGCGGGGTTGAGCCTGCTCGACGCGCGGTTCGTGGCGGGGGACGCCGAGCTCGCCGGCCGGCTGCGCGCCGCCACCCTGAGCAGCTGGCGGCAGTCGGCCGGGCGGCTCCTGCCGGAGCTGCGCGACCTGCGCCGGGACCGCGCCCGGCAGGTCGGGGAGCTGGCGTTCCTGCTCGAGCCGGACCTCAAGGAGGCCTACGGCGGGCTGCGCGAGGGGCAGGTGCTGCGGGCGCTCGCGGCGGCCCAGCTCGCCGACGAACCCACCGCGGACGTGGAGGCCGCCTACACGCTGCTGCTGGACGTGCGGGACGAGCTGCGCCGGCGGACCGGCCGCGCCGGTGACGTGCTGGTCCGCCAGGAGCAGGGACCCGTCGCCGAGGCGCTCGGCCTCGCCGGAGAGGACGCGCTGCTGCGGGAGGTCAGCCTCGCCGGCCGCCGGCTTGCCTTCGTCGCGGACGCGACGTGGCGGCGGGTGGAGGGCACGCTGGTGCGCCGGCCGCGGACGCGCTACCGGCGGACGCCGCGGGAACCGCTCGCCGACGGCGTCGTCCGGCAGGGCGACGCCGTCGTGCTGGCCCGCGACGCCCGTCCGGCCGCCGACAGCGGTCTGCTGCTGCGCGCCGCGGCGGCCGCCGCCCGCGCGGGGCTGCTGCTGTCGCCCTACACGCTCAAGGTCCTGGCCGTGCACACCCCGCCGGTGCCCGAGCCGTGGCCGCCGGAGGTGCGCTGGTCGTTCCTGCGGCTGCTGGCCGGAGGGCGCGCCGCGGTCCCCGTCCTCGAGCAGCTGGACCAGGAGGGCCTGCTGTCCCGGCTCGTCCCCGAGTGGGACCGGGTCCGCTCCCTGCCGCAGCGGCACCCGTGGCACCGCTTCACCGTCGACCGGCACCTCGTGGAGGCGGCGGCGGTCGCAGCGGAGCTGACCCGGGACGTCGACCGACCCGACCTGCTGCTGGTGGGCGCGCTGCTGCACGACATCGGCAAGGGATGGCCCGGCGACCACAGCGAGGTGGGGGAGCCGATCGCCGCGGCCATCGCCACCCGCATGGGCTTCGCCGAGGCCGACGTCGCGGTGATCGCCACGCTCGTCCGCCACCACCTGCTGCTCCCGGCCACGGCCACGCGGCGCGACATCGACGATCCCGCGACGGTCGACCGGGTCGCCGAGACGATCGGCGGCGACGTCGCGGTGCTGCACCTGCTGCACGCCCTCGCCCGCGCCGACGGCGCGGCGACCAGCGCCTCGGCCTGGTCGCCGTGGAAGGCGCACCTGGTGGCCGCGCTGGTCGCCCGCGTCCAGGCCAGGCTCGACGGCGCGCCCCCCGCCGTCGACACCACGCCGGTCCTGGATCCGGTGACCCCGCAGGTCGCCGCCGTCGTCCCCGGCGGGACCGGGGCGGCCGGCCTGGTCACCGTGGGCATCGAGGACGTGGCCGACGGGCAGCAGGTGACCATCGGGGCGCCCGACCGCCCCGGCCTGCTCAGCACCTGCGCCGGGGTCCTCGCGCTCAACCAGCTCGACGTGCGAGCGGCGAAGATCACCGTCGAGAGCGCCCACGCGGTCAGCGTGTTCGCCGTCCGTCCCCGCTTCGGCCGGGCGCCGGTGCCGGAGATCCTGGCCGACGGCGTGCGCGCGGCCCTGGACGGCACCCTGCCCCTGGCCGACCGGCTCCGGCAGCGCGAGGTCGACTACCACCAGGACGGCGGGCGCACGGCGCCGCCGCGGATCTCCTGGCACAACAGCGAGGTGAGCGGAGCCGCCACGGGCATCGTGGAGGTGCGCGCCGCGGACCGCGCCGGGCTGCTCTACCGGCTCACGGCCGCGATCGCCGGCGAGGGGCTCGACGTGACCTCGGCGCGCATCGAGACCCTTGGCGGGGACGCGGTGGACTCCTTCTACGTGGCCAACCCCTCGGGGGAGCCGGTCGGCGCCGAGCAGCGCAACCGGGTGGACGCGGCTCTCGTGGCCGCGATGCGGAACCCGGCCGACACGCCGACGGCGCATCCGTGAACCTGTCGGTGCCTCGTGCGACGGTCGGGACCGAGCGGGACGGAACGGTCCCACCGGGGGAAGGACGAGGCGTGGACAGCCAGCTCTGGCACTGCTCCGACTGCGGGGACGAGCGCGCGTTCGTGCAGCCGGAGTGCAGCGACGACCACACCGGCGACGGCGGATCCTGCCCGGAGTGGGCCTGCGTCGACTGCGGCGCCGCCCTGGTCTCCGGCGTCCTGGTCGTCGCCGCCGAGGAATCGGGGCTGCGGCGCGCCGCGTAGGCCGCCGATACCCTCGGGGGCGGACGGCGCGACGTGTCTCGCGCCCGTGACTGCTGAGGACGTGCTGTGTTCGAGACCCTCTCCGACCGCCTGGACAAGGTCTTCACCGGCCTGCGGGGCAAGGGCCGGCTGACCGACGCCGACATCGACGCCACCGCGCGCGAGATCCGGATCGCGCTGCTGGAGGCCGACGTCGCGCTGCCGGTGGTGCGGGAGTTCATCGCCCGCGTGAAGGAGCGCGCCCGCGGCGCCGACGTCTCGCAGGCGCTCAACCCGGCGCAGCAGGTCATCAAGATCGTCAACGAGGAGCTCATCGAGATCCTCGGGGGCGAGACCCGCCGCATCCGGCTGGCCAAGCAGTCCCCGACGGTGATCATGCTGGCCGGTCTGCAGGGTGCCGGTAAGACGACGCTGGCCGGCAAGCTCGGCCGCTGGCTCAAGGGGCAGGGCCACACGCCGCTGCTGGTGGCGGCCGACCTGCAGCGCCCGAACGCGGTCAACCAGCTGTCGGTCGTCGCCGGCCAGGCCGGGGTGGACGTTTTCGCGCCGGAGCCCGGCAACGGCGTCGGCGACCCGGTGCAGGTCGCCCGCGACTCGATCGACCACGCCCGGCGCACCATGCACGACGTCGTCGTCGTCGACACCGCCGGGCGGCTCGGCATCGACGCCGAGCTGATGCAGCAGGCCGCGGACATCCGCGACGCCGTCCAGCCGGACGAGACGCTGTTCGTCGTCGACGCGATGATCGGTCAGGACGCCGTCACCACCGCGCAGGCCTTCCAGGACGGCGTCGGCTTCTCCGGCGTCGTCCTGACCAAGCTCGACGGCGACGCCCGCGGTGGTGCCGCGCTCTCGGTGCGGCACGTGACCGGTCAGCCGATCATGTTCGCCTCGACCGGCGAGAAGCTCACCGACTTCGACGTCTTCCACCCCGAGCGCATGGCCTCGCGCATCCTCGGCATGGGTGACGTGCTCACCCTCATCGAGCAGGCCGAGAAGACCTTCGACGCCGACCAGGCCGAGAAGATGGCCGGCAAGCTCATGTCGCGGGAGGGCTTCACGCTCGAGGACTTCCTCGAGCAGATGATGGCGATCCGCAAGATGGGCCCGATCGGCAACCTTCTCGGCCTGCTCCCCGGCGCCGGCCAGATGAAGGAGCAGCTCAAGCAGATCGACGACCGCGACCTGGACCGGACCGCGGCGATCATCAGGTCGATGACCCCGCAGGAGCGGGTCAACTCCAAGATCATCAACGCCTCGCGGCGGGTGCGCATCGCCAACGGCTCCGGCGTCAGCGTCACCGACGTCAACCACCTGCTGGAGCGGTTCGCCCAGGCCCAGAAGATGATGGGCCAGATGGCCGGCAGCATGGGTCTGCCCGGCATGGGGCCGATGTCGAAGAAGGCCCGCGGGCGGCAGATGCAGGCCCAGTCCAAGAAGGGCAAGGGGAAGAAGGGCAAGGGGAAGGGCGGGCCGTCGCGCCGTCCCGTCGGTGCCCCCGGGCTGCCCCCGGGCGCGGGCAACCCCTTCGGCGGGCTGCCGGGTGGCATGCCGAACCTGCCGCCGGGTCAGGGGCTCCCGGACCTCACCAAGCTGAACTTCGACCAGTTCAAGGACGGCGACGGCCGGTGAGCCGGCCGCTGCCGCCGCTGCACCTGTCCGGTGTGGTGCTGCCCGAGGGCGAGCACCGCGACGTCTGGGTGCGCGACGGCCGCTTCACCTTCGAGCCGGTGCCGGGCGCGGAGACGGTCAGCCGCGGTGGCTGGCTGATCCCCGGCCTGGTCGACGCGCACTGCCACGTCGGCATCGCCCGCGGCGGCGGCCACGTCGACGACCTCGCGCACGCCCGCGAGCAGGCGCTGGTCGAGCGGGAGGCCGGGGTGCTGGCGCTGCGCGACTGCGGGTCGCCGGTCGACACGCGGGCGCTGGACGACGACCCGGAGCTGCCGACGATCATCCGCGCCGGCCGGCACATCGCCCGCACCCGCCGCTACATCCGCGGCCTGGGCATCGAGATCGAACCCGAGGACCTCGTCGAGCAGGTGCGGGTGCAGGCCCGGCGCGGTGACGGCTGGGTGAAGCTGGTGGGGGACTGGATCGACAGGTCGGTCGGCGACCTCGCCCCCGAGTGGCCCGCCGAGACCGTGACCGCGGCGATCGCGGCGGCGCACGCCGAAGGGGTGCGGGTCACCGCGCACACCTTCGGCACCGATGCGCTGCCCGCGCTGATCGCGGCCGGCATCGACTGCATCGAGCACGGCACCGGGCTCACCGAGGAGCTGATCGGCGAGATGGCCGCCCGTGGCACCGCCGTCGTCCCCACGCTGGTGAACGTGGAGAACTTCCCCGGCTTCGCCGCGGAGGGCGAGGAGAAGTTCCCGTCCTACGCCTCGACGATGCGGCGGCTGTACGCGAACTCGGGCGCGGTCGTCCGGGCCGCCTTCGAGGCGGGCGTGCCGGTGTTCGCGGGCACGGACGCCGGCGGCGGCATCGAGCACGGCGTCATCGCCGACGAGATCCGGGCGCTCTGCCAGGCCGGCATCCCCGCCGAGGCGGCGCTGGCGGCGGGGTCGTGGAAGGCGCGCGAGTGGCTCGGACTGCGCGGCATCGAGGAGGGCGCGGTGGCCGACGTCGTGGTCTACGACGCCGACCCGCGGGCCGACCTCGACACGCTGCAGTCACCGCGCCGCACGCTGCTCCGCGGCCGCGTCGTCGCCTGACTCGCCGATGATCAGGTTCCCTGATCATCCGGCATCCTCCCTCACGGTCGACCGCGAGGGAGGACGCGGAACCGCGAGGTAGGACGGGGCGCGGGGCGCGTCGCCGCGCAGGTCGCGCGGCCTGGGAGACTCCTGCCGTGCTCCTTCGGATGTCGACCCTGTTCCTGCGGACCCTGCGCGACGACCCGGCCGACGCCGAGGTCGCCAGCCACCGCCTGCTCGCGCGTGGCGGGTACATCCGCCGCGCCGCGCCCGGCGGGTTCACCTGGTTGCCGCTGGGCTACCGGGTGTTCCGCAACGTGGAACGCGTCATCCGCGAGGAGATGGACGCGATGGGCGCGCAGGAGGTGCACTTCCCGGCGCTGCTGCCCCGCGAGCCCTACGAGGCGACCAACCGCTGGACCGAGTACGGCCCCAACCTGTTCCGTCTGCAGGACCGCCGCGGCAACGACTTCCTGCTCGGCCCCACCCACGAGGAGATGTTCACGCTCCTGGTGAAGGACCTCTACGGCTCGTACAAGGACCTGCCGGTCGTGCTCTACCAGATCCAGACCAAGTACCGGGACGAGGCGCGGCCCCGGGCCGGCCTGTTCCGCGGCCGCGAGTTCACGATGAAGGACAGCTACTCCTTCGACGTCGACGACGCCGGGCTGGACGCCAGCTACGACCTGCACCGTGCCGCCTACGTCAGGATCTTCGACCGGCTCGGCCTGGACTACGTGATCGTCTCGGCGATGTCCGGCGCGATGGGCGGCTCCAAGAGCGAGGAGTTCCTCCACCCGACGGCGATCGGCGAGGACACCTTCGTCCGCTCGCCCGGCGGTTACGCGGCCAACGTCGAGGCGGTCACCACCGTCGTCCCCGAGGCGGTTCCGTTCGACGGGCTGCCCGAGGCGCACGTCGAGGACACCCCCGACACCCCCACGATCGAGACGCTGGTGGCGGTCGCCCAGCAGCTGTTCCCGGAGGCCGGCTACACCGCCGCCTCGACGCTGAAGAACGTCGTCGTCGGCCTCGTGCACCCCGACGGCACCCGCGAGCCCCTGGTCATCGGCGTGCCGGGGGACCGCGAGGTGGACGCCAAGCGGCTCGAGGCCCAGGTCGCCCCCGCCGAGGTCGAGCCGTTCACCGACTTCGCCGGCCACCCCGCGCTGGTGAAGGGCTACATCGGGCCGCAGGTCCTGGGCACGGAGAGCGAGTCGACGATCCGCTACCTGGTCGATCCGCGGGTGGTCCCCGGCACCCGGTGGATCACCGGGGCCAACGAGCCCGGCAAGCACGTGTTCGACCTCGTGGCCGGCCGGGACTTCACCTGGGACGGCCTCATCGAGGCCGCCGAGGTGCTGCCAGGCGACCCTGCACCCGACGGCTCGGGGCCGCTCGAGCTCGCCCGCGGCGTCGAGATGGGCCACATCTTCCAGCTCGGCCGCAAGTACGCCGAGGCGCTCGACCTCAAGGTGCTCGACGAGAACGGCAAGCTGGTCACGGTGACCATGGGCTCCTACGGTATCGGCGTCTCCCGCGCCGTCGCGGCGATCGCGGAGTCCACGCACGACGAGCTCGGGCTGGTCTGGCCGCGCGAGGTGGCGCCCGCCGACGTCCACCTGGTCGCCACGGGCAAGGACGCCGCCGTCTTCGAGACCGCCGAGGCGCTCGCCGCCGAGCTGGTCGCGGCCGGGCTCACCGTGCTCTACGACGATCGCCCGAAGGTCAGCCCCGGGGTGAAGTTCAAGGACGCCGAGCTGCTCGGCATGCCGACGATCGTCACCGTGGGCCGTGGGCTGGCCGAGGGCGTGCTGGAGCTGCGCGACCGGAAGAGCGGCGAGCGCGAGGACATCCCCGTCGACGGCGCGGCCGAGCGCGTGCTGGCCGCCGTCCGCGGCTGACCGGGGCTGGGATCAGGTTCCCTGATCCCAGCGCTACCTCCCTCACGGTGGGCGGTGGGGGAGGACGCGCTGCGGCGAGGGAGGACGACGCCGGCGGTCCTGACGACGGCGCTCGATCGCGCTTCTGGCATCATGGTCGGTCGAACATGGCGGTACGGCCCTCTCACCGTGTCCGGCCGTGTCCATCGCTCCGCCCCGGCGTAACCCCACGCGTCCGGCCGGCGAGCAACCACACAGCGTTCGAGGAGAACACCACACACCGTGGCCACCAAGATCAAGCTCATGCGCCTGGGCAAGATGCGCGCACCGTACTACCGCATCGTCGTCGCCGACGCCCGCACCAAGCGGGACGGCCGCTCGATCGAGACGATCGGCAAGTACCACCCGAAGGAGGAGCCCTCCTTCATCGAGGTGGACAGCGAGCGCGCGCAGTACTGGCTCGGCGTCGGCGCGCAGCCGACCGAGGCCGTCGCCGCCATCTTCCGGGTCACCGGTGACTGGCAGAAGTTCAAGGGCGAGGCCGCGCCGCCGCCCATGAAGGTCGCCGAGCCGAAGCCGGACAAGAAGGCCCTCTACGAGGCCGCGGTCAAGGCCGGCATGGACGAGCCGACCACCGACGCCACCACCGCCAAGAAGAAGGCGCCGGCCAAGAAGGCCGCCGCCGAGGCTCCGGCCGACGCCGCCGAGGCTCCCGCTGCCGAGGACGCGGCTCCCGAGGCTCCGGCCGCGGACGCCGCCCCGGCCGAGACGCCCGCCGAGTAAGACGTGCTCGAAGACGCGCTCGAGCACCTGGTCAAGGGCATCGTCGACCACCCCGAGGACGTCGCGGTCGACCTGCTCACCAACCGCCGCGGCAAGACCCTCGAGATCCGGGTGCACCCCGACGACCTCGGCAAGGTCATCGGCCGTGGCGGGCGTACCGCCAAGGCACTGCGCCAGGTGATGACCGGTGTCGGTGGCCGCGGCCTGCGGGTCGACGTCGTCGACACCGACGGGCGCTGAGCACCGTCCCTTGCCGGGAGACCTGCACGACACCGACACCGTGGTGGTCGGCCGCATCGGCCGGCCCCACGGTGTCCGTGGTCTGACCACCGTCGAGGTCCGCACCGACGATCCCGACGCCCGCTTCGCGCCCGGCACGGTCCTGCGTACCGACCCCGCCGGGCGCGGGCCGCTGACCGTCGTGGACAAGCGCTGGCACAGCGGCACGCTGCTCCTGCAGCTGGCCGCGCCGTCCGGCGAGGTGTACGACGCCCGCGAGACCGTCGACGCCCTGCGCAACACGCTGCTCGTCGTCCCGGTGGCCGAGCTGCCGGAGCTGGACGAGCCCGATTCCTTCTACGACCACCAGTTGGTCGGCCTGGCCGCGCGGCTGCCCGACGGCTCACCGCTCGGGGAGATCACCGCGGTCCGCCACGAGGCGCAGGACCTGCTGGTGCTCCGCCGCCCCGAGGGTGGGGAGGCGCTGATCCCGTTCGTGGCGGCGATCGTGCCGACCGTCGACCTCACCGCCGGTCACGTCGTGATCGACCCGCCCGAGGGGCTCCTGGACCTGTGAGCTTCGACGTCCAGGTCGTCACGATCTTCCCCGAGTACCTCGCGCCGCTGCGCCAGTCGCTGCTGGGCAAGGCCGCCGAACGCGGCCTGGTGAGCATCGGGGTGCACGACCTGCGGCAGTGGACCGACGACGTGCACCGCACCGTCGACGACGCGCCGTACGGCGGCGGGCCCGGCATGGTCATGAAGCCCGAACCGTGGGCGCGGGCGCTGGAGGCGGTCCGCCCGCCCGGCACCCGGCTCGTGGTGCCGACCCCGGCCGGTCGGCGGTTCACGCAGGCCATGGCCGCCGAGTGGGCCGCCGAGCCCGGGCTGGTCTTCGCCTGCGGCCGCTACGAGGGCATCGACCAGCGGGTGGCCGAGTGGGCCGCCGACGCCGGCCCCGTGTCGGAGGTGTCGATCGGCGACTACGTGCTGGCCGGCGGCGAGTCGGCCGTGCTTGTCATGGTCGAGGCGGTCACCCGGCTGCTGCCCGGCGTCGTCGGCAACCAGGAGTCGGTCGAGTTCGACTCGCACGCCGACGGGCTGCTCGAGGGCCCCTCCTACACCCGTCCGGCCTCCTGGCGCGGGCACGAGGTGCCCTCGGTCCTGCTCTCGGGGGATCACGCCGCGATCTCCCGCTGGCGGCGCGCGGAGTCGCTGCGGCGCACCGCCGAGCGTCGTCCCGACCTGCTGGCGGCCCTCCCTCCGGACGAGCTCGGCGACGCCGATCGGGCGGCGCTGGACCGGACGTGAGCCGTCCGGTCGTGCGGCCCTCCGCCCGCGTGGTGGTGCTCGACCCCGACGGGCGGATGCTGCTCTTCGGTGCCCGGTTGGCCGGCCCCGGAGGGCCGCCCGGGGCCGTGCTGTTCTGGTACCCGCCGGGCGGGGGAGTGGAGGACGGCGAGCCGCTGCGGGCGACCGCGGTGCGGGAACTGGCCGAGGAGATCGGGCTCGTCGTGGACGCGCAGCGGCTCGAGGGGCCGGTCTGGTTGCGCCGGCACCTCTCGGCCTGGGGCGAGCGCACCCTCGACAACCGGGAGACCTACTTCGTCCTGCGCGACGTCGTCCACGAGGTCGACGTGAGCGGCCAGACCGAGCTCGAGGCGTTCGCGGACCAGCCGTACCGGTGGTGGACAGCCGAGGAGATCGCCGCCAGCGGCGAGACGTTCGTGCCTCGAGAGCTGGGCGCCGTGCTGCCGCCGTTGCTGGAGGGGCCCTGGACCGGGCCGCCGCGCATCGTCGTCTGAGGATGTGGCACAGTAGAGGACTGCTGCGCACCGTCGGCCGCGTCGACGGGGAGTTCCGAGGAGGAGCCCGCAGCTCCCCGGAACGGACAGCCGGGGCGCCCCGCTGTCCGCGCCGTTGACGAGCCACTGCCAGAACTGAGGACTGCCGAGATGAACACCCTGGACGCACTCGACGCCGACTCGTTGCGCGACGACATCCCCGAGTTCCGCGCGGGTGACACCGTCAAGGTCCACGTCCGCGTGGTCGAGGGCAACCGCTCCCGCATCCAGGTCTTCCAGGGCGTCGTCATCCGTCGTCAGGGTGGCGGCATCCGCGAGACCTTCACCGTCCGCAAGGTCAGCTTCGGCGTGGGCGTCGAGCGCACCTTCCCGGTGCACACCCCCGTGGTGGAGCGGATCGAGGTCCTCGCCCGCGGTGACGTGCGGCGCGCGAAGCTCTACTACCTGCGCGAGCTGCGCGGCAAGGCCGCCAAGATCAAGGAGAAGCGCGAGACCGTCGCGCGCTGACCTGCGCTGACACAGGGCGGTCCCACGCCCCTCTGCACCTCCGGCGGGCCCCCCGCGCCGTACGCTGGCTCTCGATGAGCAGCGAACGGCCCGGGGGGCCCGCCGACGTCGTTCCCGGCGAACCCGACCCGCAGGGGTCCGGTTCCGACGCCGGCCCGCCGACGGAGCAGCAGAACGCGTCGTCGGGCCGTGCCCGCCGCCGGCGCGGCGGCGCGGCCAAGAAGGGCTCGCTGCTGCGTGAGCTGCCGGTCCTGCTCGTCGTGGCCTTCGTCCTCGCCCTCGTGGTCAAGACCTTCTTCGTGCAGGCGTTCTTCATCCCCTCCGGGTCGATGGAGCAGACCCTGCACGGCTGCCCGGGCTGCACCGGGGACCGCGTGCTGGTCAACAAGGTGCCCTACTGGTTCGGCGAGCCGGAGCCCGGCGACGTCGTCGTCTTCAAGGGCCCCGACACGTGGAACGCCGAGGTGACGGTCGAGGAGCCCGGCAACTGGTTCACCGCCGGCATGCTCTGGCTGGGTCGCACCGTCGGCGTCGCGCCGCCCAGCGAGGACGACTTCGTCAAGCGGGTCATCGCCGTCGGCGGCCAGACCGTCGAATGCTGCGACGTCGAGGGCCGGGTGACTGTCGACGGGGAGCCGCTCGACGAGCCGTACATCTTCGAGAACACGCCCATCGAGTTCCGCACGTTCGGCCCGGTCCGGGTGCCCGAGGGGCGGCTGTGGGTGATGGGCGACCACCGCTCCGCCTCGTCGGACTCGAAGGCGCACATCGGCGACGAGTACTTCGGCACGGTCGCGGTGGACGACGTGATCGGTAAAGCGGCGGTCATCGTCTGGCCGGTGAGCCGATTCGGATTCATCGTCTCGCCCGACATCCAGAGCACCCAGGCGGCAGCGGTCGGGCTCGAGACAGGAACGGCCGGTGTGCGGCCGGACCTGGTCGCGTCCTCCGCGGTGGGGCTGCTCGGTGCCGTGCCCGTGGTGGCCTGGCGACGACGTCGCCGACGGCGCCGCTGACCTCCCGCCATCCCGCCCCTCGGGCCGCTCCGTGCGCACGGAGCGGCCCGACGCCATTGCGCGCCGATTACCCGAATGGGCCGGGATGTGAGGCAGGTCGCAATTCGATTGTTACGGCTGGGATCACGACCCGCGCATTCCGCGATGAATGCATGCGCGGAAAAAATGCGAAGAAAGTGTTCAAGTATCCGTTTCACCCTTCCGATGGAGGTGGTGCAAGCAATTCGGAGTCGAAACGGAGTCAGTTGTGTCTGCACCCATGGCGAGCAATGCCCGCGGGGTCACCCGCGTGCTCCTCCTCGCCGACTCGCCCGTCCTGCGTCGCGGCCTGGTCAGCATGATCAACGAGACCGCGGGCATGCAGGCGGTCGGTACGCCCGGCGAGCTGCGTCGTGCTCTCACGCTGGTCGAGTCGGCCCGTCCGGACGCCGTCGTCGTCGAGCTGGGCCAGGGCCGCGCCGCGACCCTCAACGCCTGCCGCGACCTCCGTCGCCGCTTCCCGCGCGTGGCCATCGTGGCCCTCGCCACCTCCGACGACCCGGCCGTGGTCAACGAGGCGCTGGCCACCGGCGTCCGCGGCTACCTCATGATCAACACCTCGCCGACGCTGCTCGGCTGGGCGATCCTGGCCGCTCGGGCCGGTCGGACCGTCGTCGACCCGCAGATCCGTCGGGTGGAGCCCTCCGCCACGCCGGCCGCCAAGCCGTTCACCCCCGAGGTGCCCCTGACCCGGCGCGAGCAGGACGTCCTGGACGAGCTGCTGCAGGGCCAGTCGAACCGGCAGATCGGCCGCAACCTGTTCATCAGCGAGGACACCGTCAAGAGCCACGTCAAGGCCATCCTGCGCAAGCTGGGTGCCCGCGACCGGGCGCACGCCGTCTCGCTGGTGCTCTCCTCGCGCAACCCGGTGTGCAGCTGCGGTGCCCACGGCGCGGTGCGCGCCGAGGAGCCCGTCGAGCTGTGACCCCGGGGGCGCCGACTGCCCCGTCCTCCTCCGCACGCAGGGCCGGTCCCGTTCCGGGGCCGGCCCTGCGTGCTGTCGTGCGGTGCTGGCGTGGCCGGTGCTGTCCGAGGTGCGTTGTCCGCACCCGGATCGTCAGGACGGCGTCGTAGGGTCGGTGCCCGATGGCCGCTCGACCAGTTCACTCCACCGCCGCCCCGCCGCCGCGGGCGCGCCGGGCGGTTCCCGCCGACGACGCATCCGACGCGATGTGGGTGATGGAGCGCTCCCTGCGCCGGCGGGGATTCGTCGCCGTGGCCGGTGCCGACGAGGCAGGTCGGGGCGCGTGCGCCGGTCCGCTGGTCGCCGCGGCGTGCGTGCTGCCCGCGGGCAAGCGCGGGCGGGTGCCCGGCCTGGCCGACTCGAAGCTGCTCACCGCGGCCGCTCGCGAGCGGGTGTACGCAGAGATCGTCGACCGGGCCGTGTCCTGGTCGGTGGTGGAGATCCCGGTGGAGGACCTCGACGCCCGCGGCATGCACGTGACCAACCTCGAGGCCCTGCGTCGGGCCGTGTGCGCGCTCGACCCGGAGCCGGACTACGTGCTCACCGACGGGTTCGCCGTGCCGGGGCTCGCCCGGCCGGGGCTGGCGGTGTGGAAGGGCGACCGCGTGGCCGCCTGCGTCGCCGCCGCATCGGTGCTCGCGAAGGTCACCCGGGACCGCATCATGGCCGAGCTGCACGAGCGGTGGCCGGAGTACGACTTCGCCGGCCACAAGGGCTACATCACCGACGTGCACACCGCCGCCCTGGAGCGGCACGGGCCGTGCCCGGCGCACCGCCGGCGGTTCGTGAACGTGGCGCGCGCCCGCGACCTGCACGCCGGGAGGGTCCTCCAGCTGACCGGTGGGGGCACGATGGTCGATGATGGGCCCATGCGCCCTTCGTCCTGCGAGCCCGCGACGAGCACCGAGGACCGATGAGCACCGAGGATCTCGAGAAGTACGAGACCGAGATGGAGCTGCAGCTCTATCGCGAGTACCGGGACATCGTCCGCCAGTTCACCTACGTGGTGGAGACCGAGCGGCGGTTCTACCTGGCCAACTCCGTCGACCTCCAGGTCCGCGAGGCCGGTGGCGAGGTCTACTTCGAGCTCAAGCTCTCCGACGCCTGGGTGTGGGACATGTACCGGCCCGCCCGCTTCGTCCGCAACGTGCGGGTGCTGACGTTCAAGGACGTCAACGTCGAGGAGCTCGACAAGCCCGACCTCGAGCTGCCCGACGGGCCGCGGCTGTCCTGACGGGAGCCGGCGCTACTCGTCGTAGGCCTGGACCCGCTCGATGTCGGTCACGTCGAGGACCTCGGACGCGGAGATGACGCTCACCCGGCCACCGGCCAACGGCTTGATGGTCAGCCAGCCGGTGGGGGAGAAGCGGACGAGGGCGTCGATCCCCGGCCGGCCGGCCGCCGTCGTGGTCCGCGTGCGCACCGTCGCCTGGTAGGTGTCCCGCTCGTTCACCTGGACCACCGTCTCGACGTACATGCGCGCGACGCTAACCCGAACCGCGCTCGCACACCGGGAGCTGCGTCCACAGCCCGTCGCGCCGTCCACAGACCGGTCGACGGAGCCCCGCTGCAGGCGCGGCGGGGCGAACCTGGGCCGGTGCCCGCTCCCACTCTCGGCGGCCGCGGCGAGGACCTCGCCGTCGCCTACCTGACCGACGCCGGACTGACAGTCCTCGACCGCAACTGGCGCTGCCGCGAGGGGGAGCTGGACGTCGTCGCCCGCGAGCGCGACACCCTCGTCTTCTGCGAGGTGAAGACCCGGCGCGGGACCGGCTACGGCGTCCCCGTCGAGGCCGTGACGCACGCCAAGCAGCGGCGGATCCGGTTGCTGGCCCAGCGCTGGCTGGCCGCCCACGACGAGCACGCGCCCGAGGTGCGCTTCGACGTCGTCGGCGTCCTCGTCGGCCGGGACGGACCGGCCCAGGTGACGCATCTCCGGGCGGCCTTCTGATGACGCTGGCGCGCACGTGGTCGGTCGGGCTCGTGGGCGTGCGCGGTGCGCTCGTCGAGGTGGAGCTGGACATCGCGCAGGGCCTGCCGGGAGTCGCCCTGGTGGGCCTGCCCGACGCCGTGGTGCGGCAGTCGGTGGATCGGGTGCGTGCCGCCGTGGTGAACGCGGGCGGGGAGTTCCCGAACCGCCGCATCACCATCGGGCTCTCCCCGGCGTCGATGCCGAAGCAGGGGAGCGGGTTCGACCTGGCGCTCGCGGCGGCGGTGCTGGCCGCGGCCGGCACGGTGCCCGGCGAGTCGATCGACCGGCTCGTGCTGCTCGGCGAGCTGGGCCTCGACGGGTCGGTGCGCCCCATCCGCGGCGTGCTGCCGGCGGTCCTGGCCGCGGTCCGGGCCGGCCATCCGCAGGTCATCGTGCCGGCGGCCAACGCCGACGAGGCCGCGCTGGTGGCCGGCATCGAGGTCCTGGCGGTCGACTCCCTGGGCCGGCTGGTCGAGCACCTGGCCGGGCGGGCGCGGCTCGCGCCGCACGTGCGCGGTCCCGCACCCGCGCCGCCGTCCGCACCCGATCTGCGCGACGTCGTCGGCCAGGTGGTGGGACGTCGGGCGGTGGAGGTCGCGGCCGCCGGAGGGCATCACCTGTTCCTGGCCGGGCCACCGGGGGCGGGCAAGACGATGCTCGCCGAGCGGCTGCCCGGGATCCTGCCGCCGCTCGACGAGCAGGCCGCGCTGGAGGTCACGGCGATCCACTCGATCGCCGGGACGCTGGCCTCGGAGGCGCCGCTGCTCGCCCGGCCTCCGTTCGAGGCGCCGCACCACTCGGCGACCATGGCAGCCCTGGTCGGTGGCGGGTCGGGCCAGATCCGCCCCGGCGCGCTGTGCCGGGCCCATCGCGGCGTTCTCTTCCTCGACGAGAGCCCGGAGTTCCCGAGAGCGGTGCTGGACACCCTGCGCCAGCCGCTGGAACGGGGCGAGGTGACCATCTCCCGCGCCTCGGGCTCGGCGACCTTCCCGTGCCGTGCGCAGTTGGTCCTGGCCGCGAACCCGTGTCCGTGCGCCGGGGCGGCGGGCGATCCGGCGTGCACGTGCAATGCCCTGGAGCGGCGCCGCTACCAGTCGCGCCTGTCGGGGCCGCTGCTCGACCGGATCGACCTGCGGGTCGAGCTGCCTCCGGTCACCCGTGCCGCGTGGCTCGACGGGCTGGACGAACCCGAGTGCACGGAGGTCGTCGCGGCCCGCGTGCGGGCCGCCCGGGCTGCGGCCTCCGAGCGGCTCGCCGGCACGGGCTTCGAGCTCAACAGCCAGGTGCCCGGCCGGCTGCTCCGGGGGCGCTTCGCGGTGCCCCGGTCGGCGCTCGGGCTCGCGGAGCGGGCCCTGGAGCGGGGCGCCCTCTCGGTGCGCGGGTTCGACCGGGTGCAACGCGTCGCCTGGACGTTGAGCGACCTGGCCGGGCGCACCGTGCCGGATGCCGACGACGTGGCCGAGGCCCTCGGCATGCGCCTGCAGCGGGTCGCGGCATGACCTCGCTGGAGGAGGACCTGGAGGACGCCGCGGCTGCGGCACCCGCGCCTGGCGTCGTGCACCCGGGGGTGCGGCGGGCGCGGGCGTGGTTGAGCCGCGCCGTGGAGCCGGGGACCGTCGACTTCTGGCGCTACGTCGACGACCTCGGCCCGGTCGACGCCGTCCGCCGGCTGCGGGCCGGTACCGCGCCCGACCGCATCCGAGGGCTGGTCGGCGCGCGGGCGGAGCAGGACGCCACGCTGCCGGACCTCCGACGTGCCGAGCGGTGTGCCGCACGGTTGGTGATCCCCGAGGACGAGGAGTGGCCGGCGCTGTCGCTGCACGCGCTCACGCTCGGCGTCGCGGGCGAACCACTCGAGTCGCGGGACCAGTCCGACCGCACCCGTGCGCTCGTGCCACCGGTCGCCCTCTGGGTGCGCGGCGCCGGCCGGTTGGACGAGCTGATCGACCGGTCGGTCGCCATCGTGGGGTCGCGGGCGTCCACGGCTTACGGCGAGCACGTCGCCGCGGAGCTCGGGCACCAGCTCGGGGAGCGGGGATGGACGGTGGTCTCCGGCGGGGCCTACGGCATCGACGCCGCGGCTCACCGCGGCGCCCTCGCGGCTGATGCCCCGACGGTGGCGGTGCTCTCCTGCGGGGTCGACCGGCCCTACCCGGCGGCGCACGGCGCGTTGTTCCACCGCATCGCCGAGTCCGGGCTGCTGGTCAGCGAGTGGCCGCCGGGCTGCGCCCCGCTGCGGCACCGGTTCCTGGTCCGCAACCGGCTCATCGCGGCGCTGACGCGGGGGACCGTGGTCGTGGAGGCGGCAGCCCGGTCGGGTGCCCAGGCGACGGCGAACCGGGCGCGCGAGCTGGGCCGTGCGGTGCTGGTCGTCCCGGGCCCGATCACGTCGGCCATGTCGGTGGGCTGTCACGAGCTGCTGCGGAACGAGCAGGCCGATGCTCGGCTGGTCACCTCGGCGGCGCACGTGATCGAGGCGGTCGGCCGGATCGGTGACGACCTCGCCGAGCCCGAGGCGCGTCCGGCCTCCCCGAGGGACGGGTTGTCGGACGTCGCGGTGCGGGTGCTCGACGCCTGCCCGGTGCGGATCGGCGTCAGCCCCGAACGGCTGGCCGCGGTCGCGGGGTGCGACGTCCTGGAGGTGCTGCGGGTGCTCCCGGCGCTCGAGCTCGCGGACCTGGTGCAGCGGACGAGCTCGGGATGGCGCCTGACGCCACCTCCACGCCGCTCCGGAGCTGCGACCGGACCCGGCGCGGCACCTTGACGCCGCGGACGCGCCGACGGACGGTGCCCCCGTGGGGTCCGGGACGGCAGACGCGCGCGCCGCGCTCCCGTCCGCCCTGGCCGAGGTCCTCGACGGCTACGAGGACCACCTGCGGGCCCAGCGCGACCTCTCCGAGCACACCGTCCGCGGCTACGTCGCAGACGTCGTCGGCCTGCTCGACCACCTGGCCCGCCGGGGCGGCGAGCAGCCGCACCACCTCGACCTGCCGGCGCTGCGCAGCTGGCTGGCCCAGGGGCGGACCAGGGGGCACAGCCGCGCGACCACCGCCCGCCGGGCCGCCGCGGCCCGTTCCTTCACCCGCTGGCTGCACCGGTCGCAGCTCACCGCCGAGGACGTCGGTCTCCGCCTGGTCAGCCCCAAGGCGCACCGCACGCTGCCGGACGTGCTCGCACCCGACCAGGCGCGGGCGGTCGTGGAGTCGGCGGCCGGTGCCGAGGAGCCGGTCGGCCTGCGCGACGCCGTCGTCCTCGAGCTCCTGTACGCGAGCGGCATCCGGGTCAGCGAACTGGTGGGCCTCGACGTCGACGACGTCGACCGCGGGCGCCGCGTGCTGCGGGTGCTCGGCAAGGGGCGCAAGGAGCGCTCCGTCCCCTACGGCGTGCCGGCCGAGGCCGCCCTCGACGCGTGGCTGAGCCGCGGACGGCCGGCCCTGGCGGTCGCCGGTTCGGGCCCCGCGCTGCTGCTCGGGGTGCGCGGCCGCCGTCTGGACCCTCGCGAGGCCCGCCGCATCGTGCACGCAGCCACCGCCGCCGCGCCCGGGGCGCCGGACGTCGGCCCGCACGGGTTGCGGCACTCGGCCGCCACCCACGTGCTCGAGGGCGGCGCGGACCTGCGCTCCGTTCAAGAACTGCTCGGTCACGCTAGCCTCGCGACCACCCAGATCTACACCCACGTCACGGTGGAGCGGCTCCGCGCCGTCCACGCCCAGGCACATCCCCGAGCCTGAGGCCTGCGTACGGCAGAGTCACGACCACGACCGGGCAGGACCACGGGGCGCGAGCCCGGACCGCGAGCGAGGAGGGCGACCGTGCCAGAGGCCACGATCGAGATCGACGAGACCGGTGAGAACACCGAGGTCTACCTCGCGGAGCTGTGGACCGACTACGTGGCCGGGCGGGAGCCGGAGCTGCGCGACCGGCTGATCCTGCACTACGCACCGCTGGTGAAGTACGTCGCCGGCCGCGTCGGCAGCGGTCTGCCGGCCCACGTGGAGCAGGCCGACCTGATCTCCTACGGCACCTTCGGCCTGATCGACGCCATCACCCGCTTCGAACCGACCCGCGAGGTCAAGTTCGAGAGCTACGCCATGGCCCGCATCCGGGGCGCGATCATCGACGAGCTGCGCAACACCGACTGGATCCCGCGGTCGGTGCGCATGAAGGCCCGGCAGTTCGAGCGCGCCGTGGCCGAGCTCGAGGCGAAGCTGCACCGCACCCCGAGCGACGAAGAGGTCGCCGAGGTCATGGAGATGGACGTCGAGGACATCCGCAAGTTCCTCGGCCAGCTGTCGCTGGTCAACGTCGTCGCCCTGGACGAGCTGCTCACCGACGACGACGGCGGGGCCCCGCGGCTCGGCGACACCCTCCAGGACACCAGTGCCCTCGATCCGCAGGCGATGGCCGAGCACGGCGAGGCACGCCAGCTCCTGGCCCGGGCCGTGGAGCAGCTGCCCGAGCGGGAGAAGGTCGTCGTCTCGCTCTACTACTTCGAGGGCCTCACGCTCGCCGACATCGGCCGGGTGCTCGGCGTGACCGAGAGCCGCATCTGCCAGCTGCACACCAAGGCCGTCCTCCACCTTCGGACCAAGCTCGCCGACATCGTCTGACCTGTGAACGGACACGATAGTTGAGCAATGGACACCTAACGTGAGCACAAGCGTCGGTGGACAGGACAGTTGAGCAGCACGTCCTGCGGTCTTGTTGCAGGTCAGAGCCTCGCGGTGCCTGTTTGGACACCACATCTGAGCAGGACTGCGCCTTGGACACCACAGTTGAGCAGGACTGCTCTCTGGACACCACAGTTGAGCAGGACCGCTCCCCGGCCTCGGCTTCCATGAGCGACCCCAGCGGCGGCTACAGGGAGAGCCACGTGCAGAGGCTGCTTGGCATGGTTACTGGTCCGGGCTCTGGCGCCGCTGCCCAACCCGGCGACGGGTCGGTCTGCCCCGTCGTTGTGGTTGACGAGCAGGGCAGACGTAAAGCCGCCGACGGCCGTCGGGTGGAATCCCGATTCCTGGCTGTCCGTGGCCTTCACCTTCGGGGGAGCCGCCCATCAGGTGGCTGGACGGCGGAAGCCTGCTGGCTGTCACGACGTGGGCAAGTAGTAGCGCTCGCGTCGTGCGTACGACTGCTCGGGTTGAAGGTCAGCGGCTCACGCTGGCGGCCCGGAACCCCGGGAGAGGCGTGATCAGCGCCGACCTGGCCGCAAACGTCACCGTCATCGAGACGCCTCGGGGACTGAACCCACGCGCCCGTGCGGTGGTGCATCTGAATGGTCGGGAATACGACCTCCCACCGGTTACGACTACGAACTGAGCCCGCCCGGGCAGTTGCAGGCGGTCAGACACCTGTCGACACGCTGCTTGAGGTCGGCGGCGTAGCCAGTGACGATCTCTTCTAGAGACGGAGCCGCGCGGCGGCGAAGTGTCGTGTACGAGGAGATGGCGAGGTCGGTGGAACGGCGCACCGCTGACCGCGTTTGGATCATCGGAGCAAGTGCGGGGTCGCCGCTGGTGATCTCGCTCCAAAGCCAGATCGTCACGTCGCGGCGACGGTCGTCCCAGGGCGTGTCCTTGCGGGCGACACGGGCGGCGAGCATTGCTTCGCGCAGACGCTGCCAATCGTCCTCGGGGATGTTCCAGGCGGCGTTGAGGTGGCGGCGGCGGTGACCGTAGTTGACCGGGTTCGCCTGAAGGTCTTCGGCGACCAAGCCGATGAGCCTGCGGAACTCATCGGCGCGGTCGGTGCGCTTGCAGGCCCGCCCCGCGCGAATCAGCGCGGACTGGGCGCTGACGCGCGGGATGCCGAGCCGCTCGGCGGCGGTGCTCAGGTCGCAGTCGTCGATGAGTTGGGTGATCGCGATCGGGACGGCGCGACGAATGTTGCGCTGTTCGGTCCGGTCGAAGGTGGCGAACCAGCGCTCGTAGTGGGCCTCGTCGAGATAGGCGGGGACGTGGTCGCTAGTGATCGTCAGCGTCGGGCAGGCGGCGCGGAGCATGTGGACGCTGAAGGCGCCCGCGCGGTTGGGGGCGAAGTAGCGGAACAGCCCGTCGGACGGCTGGGCGGCGGACCGGACGCGGCCCCAGGCGAGGCTCTCGCGGTCGTCTGCGGCGGCGACCAGCGGAGGCAGCAGGTCGCGGGCGGCCTCCGGGGCGGGCAGATCGAGGATTGCGGCAGCCTCGTGCAGGAGGGCAGCGAGGACGCGAGTAGCGGTCGGTGCCTCGGTCCAGGTCCGGTCGGTGCGGTCGTTTTCGCCCCGGCTGACGCGGCGCTCGTTGCGCGCGTCGAGGTGGGCTGTCAGCGCCTCAGTGAACTCGACAGGCAGTGGGGCCGCTGTGGGCCGGTGGTCGGCGAACTGGAGCAGGACGGCGACTGCGCGGAGATCGCGGAGGTACTGGGCCGGGGTGACCGGTACGCCGAGGCTGTGAGTCTCGGTGCTGCTGCCGTCCAGGATCGCGTCCAGGTGGCGCTGAAGCGCCAGCAGCGGTTTGGGGCAGGGATGGGTCGCCTGGTGATCGATCCGGTGACCACAGAGCGCGGCTCCACGGTCGGGGCGGCTGCGACAGGCGGCGGGGTGGAGTGGGTCGAGCCCCGGGTTTGGGATGAGGCTGCGGATCCTGTTGCCGGAGGCCCCAAACTGCTGGGTGCAGCGGGTGCAGGTGTCTTCGAGCAGGACGTTGTGGTGGGTGCAGGCGATCGCCCAGGGCGTCTTCCAGGCGGCACGCCAAGTCACCCGCTCGGGAGCGATGTCATCGGTGTCGGCCAGGCATCGCGGGCAGGCGCGGGTGAGCGTGGGCACGAACCAGCCGTTGCCCTGCACTGTCCGGGCCGCCTTGCCGGGAGCGCTGCTGTCGAACAGCAGCCCGTCCCAGCGGGACAGCGTCAAGCCGGTGGCCTCGTCGGTGGTCAGGTTGCTGGCGTGCGCGAACCGGGCGGCGATCTCCTCTGGGAGGGCGACGGCGAACCGGGTGTCGATGCTTCCGGCCGTCGAGGCGTGCTCCAGGCCGGTCCGATGCGCAAGGTCGATGGGTCGGGCGTCGAGCCGGTGGGCGAGGTTGAGTAGGTAGCCGCTGAGCGTCTCGCCGGGCTGCGGAGCGAGACTGCGCGGCAGCGGACGGGGCAACGCGGGATGGAGGGTCATGCCGCCCCATTGCGGGGCCGGGCGCCGTTGAACACGGTGCTGCGGGAGCGGGTCCGCCGAGCGGTCTCGCGAGCGGGCAGGGCGGTCGGTTCCGCCGCCCGCTGGCTCTCGGCCGCATCGTCGAGGGTGATGTAGTTGAGGACCTCGCGGGACAGGTACTCGCCCGTACCTACGCCGGTGTGCGGCTGTCCCAGAACCAGCAGGGATGCCTCGGTCAGGAGCCGGGTGAGAGTGCCGACGGAGCCGCGGGTGCGGCGGAGCAGGTAGGCCGGTGTGTCGCCGTCGGTGAGCATGCCGGGGGTCTTGTCCAGCAGCGGCAGGTCTTCCTCGACGGCCTTCAGGTGCGCCAGCCAGCCCGCGAACGCGTCGCCGGTCTCGTCACTGAAGGCGCGCAGGTCGTGAACGGTGAACCGGGCGCGGGTCTGGGTGAGGATGTGCTTGCTCCTCGCGCTGGCCTGCCCTTCGTAGAGGAGCCCGGAGCCCCGGACGTTGACTCCGATGCCGAGGATGGTCGCGCCTGTCTCCATCAGCGAGCGGATGAAGTCAGCGGCGTTCTGGTCGGCTTCCCGGTGCATCTTCAGCCGGGTGATGTCATCGAGGACCAGGAGCCGAGTGCCGCAGGCGACCATGATCTTGCGGACCTTGGCGGTGAGTTCTGGCGCGTACTCGCGGCTGCGGGGAATCTCGCCGTAGAAGCCGAGGAGGTCGCGGCATAGGCCCCGGATGGTTACTTCCGAGCCGATGCTCAGCCATGCCACCGGGACCCAGCGGTCGCGGTTTCCGGCGATGTCGGGAAAGAACTGCGCCCTCTCGCGTTGCGAGTCGTCGAAGCGGGCGGCGATCTCGCGGACCAGCGTGCTTTTGCCGAGGCCGCCGTCAGCGGAGACGAACATTCCGGGCCGCACGCCAGGCGTCTTGTTGGCGGTGTTCGCCCGCAGCGTGAGTGCGATCTTCTCCATCACCTCCTGACCCATGGGGGTCTGGTGGCACGGCAGGTTGCCGATGGCCGTTTCGCGGGCCATGTCGTACAGGCTGCGGTGCGCATCCGGTAGCCGGTCGTACTCGGCGCGGGTGAGCAGCGCGGGTGGCTGATAGTCGTCGCGGTGCTCGACGTAGTGCTGCCAGCCATCCAAGGTCGTGATTTCTTCGTCCGGCGGGGGCTCGGCGAGCCATTCTGCGGGCATCGGGGGCACGGTCATGGTCACGCCTCCTCATCTCCTTCATCGATCAGCAAGGGGGCATCGGTTGGGGAACCGGCTGCCGGGGTCAGAGCCGCTTCGCGGGCCGCCCGGAAGGCGTCGGCGTCGAACCCGAAGATCGACTTGCTGCCGCTGCCGAGCCGTGGAGCGGGGGCCACGGCCTCTTGCTCCTCGGTGGGGATCTGTGTTGCGTTCTTGCGGGCGCGGGCGGTGTCCAGCGCGGTGACCGGTGAGACCGGCCGTACGGGCTGCGATGGCACCTGGGGGTCCTCGTCGGTCTCGTCGAACGAGTCGGCGAACCGAGGCACATCGGAGGCGGCCTGGTCGCGCTCGACCATCTGCTCCTGCCGCTGGAGCCGACTCCGCTCCTTGAGGATCTTGCGGGCCTTGGGGGACAGCGTTGACCACTCGGCTACCGGCTCATGCACGGCCAGGATCTCCGAGAGCAGGATCTCGGCGAGCGCGTCCTGATCGTGCGGTGCGATGCCGCGCTTGCGCCGCAGGGAGGTGAGTGCGGCGGCGTGCCGGTCGTTGAAGCACGGGGTGTGCCGGGTCGCGCCAACCCACGTCAGTGGGTGGTAGACGCCGTCCGCGTCGAGGAAGAACACCCGCCGCAGATCCCGCGGGTCGTACCGGACGGTCCACTTGCCCTTGTGGCGCCCGCCGTAGGGGGACGGCTCGTTGCGTAGGCCGTTGAGGGCTTCACCGTCGTAGTACAGGCCGCGGATGTGCACGCCCCGGCTGTGGACCTTGACGTGCGCGACGTGCAGCAGCGCGTAGTAGTCATTGCTGGACAGTGCGCGCAGCGGAACGCCGGTTTGGGCCAGTCCGTACTCGTAGAGCGTGTTCGGGCTGAACGAGCCTTCGGGGCACCAGTCGGGGCGGGCGTCGGACAACTCGTGGTTCTGCCAAATCCGCACTGCCCACCACGACACCAGATCCTCGATGTCCTGCACGCTGTACTTGACCTGCTCATCGACGTCCGACCCGCGCTCGGAGGCGTCGGAGCCGCGGTAGCCGGACAGGTACTGGAGCAGCATCGTGCGGAGTGATCCGAAGGCACGTTCGACGACCTGCTTGTCCGATCCGGTGCGAACCCGTGCGGGGAGGATGTCGATGCCTTGCTGGGTCGCGGTGGCGACGTTGATGTGGGCCTTGTAGGTGTTGCCGTGGTCGGTGACCACGGCCTCGGCGTTGACGAACGGCATGCCGGAGTAGGACTCGTCGCCGTAGATGTCGGTGAGGATCGTCTCCGGCAGACCGACGAACGGCCAGCGGTGTTCGTCGCCCCAGCCGGGCAGCATCGGCTTTGGCCTGCCGATCTCGCGCAGCAGGAAGGTCACGTCGATCGCTTGCTCGGAGCCCTCCAGGACGCGGATGGCGACGATCGAGCGGGAGTACCAGTCGACGGCCATGACGATGACGCCGCGGATCACGCCCTCGAACTCGGTGCCCGCCAGCAGGACGTCGAGGCTGCACGTGTCGATGCAGACGAGTTCGCCCGGCCGGGTCGGGTTCGCCCGCGAGAAACCCTTGTCCGGAGCCGAGGTGGCGCTCCGCCGGGTGCGGGCCTTGCCGTTCAACTCACTCGGCAGGAACCGGTCCTGGAACCAGCGACGGATGGTGCGCTCGCAGGGGAACCGCTCGTCCTTCTCGTCGTACTCGAAGACATCGATCAGGTACTGCTTGACCAGCAGGTAGCGGGCCGCGTGCGTCTTGTTGGAGTCCAGCCGGGTCTTCTCGAAGACCTCCTCGCAGGCCGCGGCGACCTCTTCGTTGATGGAGATGCGTCCGGGTGACCGGCGGACACGCCGCCGGTCCACGGTCCCGGACAGCGCGCAGCCATCATTGAGGGACTTCGCGATCCGACGGATCGTCGCCACCGACATCTTCGTTCCAGCGTCGGCCGCGTGCTCATTGTCCAACTCGCGCGCCTTCGCCTCCCGACGCTGCATCAGCGTGGTCGTGGCCGGGTCGTACTCCGGGCGCGGCTCGTGCGGCAACGCCACGTCCGGGGTGCCGGAGCGGTAGCCGGTCTCGGCTTCGTAGACGTGCGCGATCCGCTTGGCGAGGATTTCCCGTGCCCGCGCGTCGAGCCGCTCTACCGCGGAATCCACGATCCGGCTGGGCTTGGCGGTGACCTCTTCGATGTGCGGGTGGGTGACGAACTCGTCGAGGCTCATGGTCGCCTGCTCGCCCTCGTCGTCGCACAGACGCACGAAGCCCTTGTTGTGGTTCACCTGCGTGATCAGCCACTCCTGACTGTCGACGCTCACGCGGATGCCGCGGGCCAGCCGGACGCTCACGCCGTCACCTCCGTCACGAGCGCGACGACGGACTCGTCGGTGAGCACCTGCGACAAGTCGACGCTGATCTCGCGGTCCCAGATCAGCCGCTGGAGCACCGCACGAGCCAGCACCGGCACGTCGGTGGCGGCGACGACCTCGCCGAACCGGGACGGCCCCCGCTCGGCGAGGAAGTCGAGCATCTGACCACCTAGCCCCAGGACGTCGACCGTGCTGCGCGTGGCGCTGAGGGTCTTGAGCGCGGTGAGCGCGGGCTGGGTGTAGCCGACGACCACGGCTTCGCACCAGCCGCGCAGCGCGCACACGGCACGGGTCGCGGCTGCGTTGGCCAGCAACTGGGGCTTGACCAGGGCGGCCGGGCGAACGTTGATGATCCACATTTCGCCGTCGATGACCGCGGCGAAGTCCGGCGTGTGCTTCTTCCACGCGGCCCCGTCATGCCAGGTCAGCGTGAACGGCTGGCTCGCTACGTCGTTGAACCCTTCCTCGAAGTCGAGAGTGATCAGCAGGTCCCGCTCGAACAGCGACTCGTGCCAGTGCAGCCGGTCCGTCGAGGCCATGTAGTGCAGCCCCGCGCGGGCCGTGCTGCGGGCGTGCCAGGTCGAGTTGCGGATCGGATCGGCGTCCAGCAGGTCCGTCGGCTCGACCTCCCGCACGCTCACCGTCTGCTCGTCCCTACCGTGCCGGTAAGTCACCGACCACCGGTCCGGCCAGCCGGTCGTGAGCACCGGCTCCTGGCCGTGGTGTGCCGTCGTCGTCTCGCAGACGTCCAGCCAGGACGCCTCGTCCGACAGCAACGGGTCGCGGTCGCCGGTGGGGTCGTACCGCAGAACCGGCGGCAGCAGCCGCACGCCGAGCAGGGCTTCGAGGTCGGCCGGGGTGGCGCGCTGGAGGGTGCGCAGCGACGGTGCGGCCGTCGGAAGCCGGTAGTTGGCGGTCAGGGCCGTGGTCATGATCGAACTCTCCTTTCGAACATGTGTTCGAGTACGCCAATAACGTAGGCGGTGGGGATGACAGGAACGGGCAGGTCAGGGCGCCAAGCAGGGGTTCACCCGAGCGGTTGGCGATGGATGGCTGGCTGACGGATCTCCTGGATCGGTGAGCCGCTGGTCGGCCCGACGTATCCGAGAGTCACAGGACATGGACCGTCCGTGATGTGTCGTTGTCACGAATGACGCCCGCTGTCGCATACGCTGCGTCAAGCCAGCAGGTGCGGTCGGGCCAGGAAAGCGCAGGTCAGCGGCCGGATTGCCGAACCGTCCGGTCCCATCTGTGCCGGGTACTCGTGACGTCACGAATGACACGCGTGACTGTCACGAATGACAGGAAGGACCGTCCGTGCCACTGCCCGAGGGCATCCGGCTCACCAAGATCACTCCCGCGGAATCGCGGCCCCAAGAGCCGATCGTGCCCATGGAGGACGTCCCCCTCCGGTTCCCCAACGGCAATCCGCTCGGCCGCCGCGCCCCCGACAACACCAACTGGTGCCTGTGCTGCGACCTGACCATCTCGCCCGGTCCCCGAGCGGCGTTTTGCGCCGACCATCGCCGCGAACGCAACACCGCCGCACAGCGAGCCGGACGCGGCCAGGAACGCCCGCCGGTCGTAGCCGTCCGCACCGAAATCGTGGACACAATCGTGAGCAAAACCGACCGGCTCCATCAGGTGATCGGCCGAGCCACCGCCGAGTTCAACCGCACGTCCCAGCCACTGGTCGGCAGTTGGATCGACGACCTCATGCTGGTAGCCAAGGACCTCAGCCTCGCCGTCGACTACGGGCTCCGACCCGCCTCCAGCCACCGGCACGTATCCGAGCGAGAGCGCCGAGCACAGGCTGCCGAGCCGTCGAAGCGGGAGGTCGACTGACGGCCAGAAGCGGGTCTCCGTCTCCTCAGCCTCGGGTGGAATGTCGGCACCTGCCGTCACTTAGCGGCAGGCTGCGCGCAACGGCCGCGATGTCGCCGTGCTGGTGACGTCCCGCTGAGTGG
>NZ_LWUA01000024.1 GCF_005222955.1 Blastococcus sp. CCUG 61487
GCGCCCGCGCCGGCGCCGGCGCCCGTGCTGCGGCCGCACGTCCCGACGCGCGGCCGTCCCGCCCGCGGGCGCGAGCGGACCAAGCACGACGAGAAGATCACCGTCTACATCTCGGCCGACGAGTTGCTGGCGCTGGAGACCGCCCGGCTCACCCTGCGCGGGACCCACGGCATCGCGGCCGACCGCGGCCGGATCGTCCGGGAGGCGATCGGCGTGATCCTGGCCGACCTCGCCGAGCGCGGTGAGGACTCCGTGCTGGTGCGGCGGCTCTCGAGCTGAGCGCACTTAGGGTGCATCCGTGACCGAGGTGCAGCCCAGCGCACGCTTCACGGTCAAGCTGACCAACTTCGAGGGTCCGTTCGACCTGCTGCTGCAGCTGATCGGCAAGCACAAGCTCGACGTCACCGAGATCGCGCTGGCGAAGGTCACCGACGAGTTCATCGCCCACCTGCGCGCGCTCGGCGACGAGCTCGACCTCGACCAGGCCAGCGAGTTCCTCGTGGTCGCCGCCACGCTGCTCGACCTCAAGGCCGCCCGCCTGCTGCCGGCGGCCGACGTCGACGACGAGGATGACCTCGAGCTGCTCGAGGCCCGCGACCTGCTGTTCGCCCGGCTGCTCCAGTACCAGGCCTACAAGCAGGCCGCCGCGTTCCTGCGCGAGCGGGAGCGCGAGGCGGCCCGGCGGTTCCCGCGCGTCGCCGGGCCCGAACCGCGGTTCGCCGACCTGGTGCCCGAGGTGACCCTCGACATCACCCCGGAGCGGTTCGCGCTGCTCGCCGCCCGGGTGCTCGCCCCGAAGGCGCCCGAGGTGGTCAGCGTCTCCCACCTGCACGCGCCACCGGTCAGCGTCAGCGAGCAGCTTCTGGTCGTGCGCAACCACCTCGTCCGGGCCGGCACGGCGTCGTTCAGGTCGCTCACCGCCGACTGCGGGCACACCCTCGAGGTCGTCGCCCGCTTCCTGGCGCTGCTGGAGCTGTACCGCCAGCAGCGGGTCACCTTCGAGCAGCTGACGCCGCTCGGGGAGCTGCACGTGCGCTGGACCGGGCGGACGTTGCCGGACGAGCCGGTCGACGTGGACGGTGCCCCGGCGGATCCGCAGGCGGGGTCCAGTGGCGACGACGGGGACGACGGGGACGGTGCCGACATCGACGGCGCTGACATCGACGAGGAGTACTCGTGAGCAGCGAACCGGACCGGCCGGCCGACGAGCGAGCGCCCATCTCGTGGGATGCCCTCGCTGCCGAGCTCGAGGCCACGCGGCAGGAGGCCGAGGCGCGTGGGGACGCCGACCCGGCCGCATGGGACGCCGTCGCCGCGGAGTTGGCCGCACGGGTCTCGGAGCGCCCCGCGGAGGAGGTCGCCGTCCCGCCGGTGCCGGTGGAGGACGACGTCGCACCCGCACCGCAAGTGGAGCCGCTGCCCGAACCCGAATCCGAGCCCGCGCCCGTGGACGAGCCGCTGGAGCTCCTCGACCCGGACGAGCTCCGCGGCGGGCTGGAGGCCCTGCTGTTCGTCATGGACGACCCGGTGGACGAGGAGACCCTCGCGGGCGCGCTGCGCTGCCCGGTGGACCAGGTCCGCACCGGGCTGGCTGAGCTGGCCGAGAGCTACGACGCCCGCTCGGCGGGGATCACGCTGCGCCGGGTGGGGGAGGGGTGGCGGCTCTACACCCGCGAGGAGCACGCCGACGTCGTCGAGCGCTTCCTGGTCGACGGGCAGCGCAGCCGGCTCACCCAGGCCGCGCTGGAGACCCTCGCCGTCATCGCCTACCGCCAGCCGGTCACCCGCGCGCGGGTGTCCGCCATCCGCGGGGTGGGCGTCGACGGCGTCATGCGCACGCTGCTCAGCCGGGGGCTGGTGCACGAGGTGGGCACCGACCCCGACAGCGGCGGTGGGCTGTACGGGACGACGCCGCTCTTCCTGGAGCGGCTCGGGCTCACCAGCCTCGACGACCTGCCCGAGCTCGCGCCCCTGCTGCCGGAGACCGCCGCCGTCCTGGACGAGCACCCCGACAGCTGAGGTGCGGCGGCCCGGGAACCGGCGGGTGGGAGACTGGCAGGCGATGAACGCGACGCCGAACGACGAGAGCACCACCGCGGCCGGCGAGGGCTGGTCCGACGACATGGAGCTCGCGCCCGCCCACCCCGGCGACCGCGCCCCCGCGACCGACCGCACCGACCGCCAGGGGGAGCGGCTGCAGAAGGTGCTGGCCCGCGCCGGCGTCGCCTCCCGGCGGGTCGTCGAGGAGATGATCGACGCCGGGCGGATCAGCGTGAACGGCTCGCAGGTGCGGGTGCAGGGCATGCGGGTCGACCCGCAGACGGACAAGATCGCCGTCGACGGCGTCCGGCTCGAGATCCGGGACGACCGGGTGACCTACGCGTTGAACAAGCCCTCGGGCGTCATCACCGCCATGACCGACGACCGCAACCGGCCGACCGTCGGCGACATGGTCGGCGATCTCGCTCCGGGGCTGGTGCACGTCGGCCGGCTGGACCAGGACACCGAGGGGCTGCTGCTGCTCACCACCGACGGCGAGCTGGCCCACCGGCTGGCCCACCCGTCCTACGGGGTGCGCAAGACCTACCTGGCCCAGGTGTCGGGGTCGGTGCCGCGCGACCTGGCCAAGCGGTTGCGCAGCGGCATCGAGCTGGACGACGGTCCGGTCACGGTGGACTCGTTCCGGGTCGTCGACACCCACGCGGGGCAGTCGGTGGTCGAGGTCGTGCTGCACGAGGGCCGCAAGCACATCGTCCGCCGGCTGCTCGCCGAGGTGAAGCTCCCCGTCTCGCGGCTCACCCGCACCGCCGTCGGCCCCGTCGAGCTGCGGGCCATGCGGTCGGGCACCATCCGCAAGCTCAGCCGCCAGGAGGTCGGCGCCCTCGAGGAGCTCGTCGGGCTGTGAGAGGAGCCCCTCCGGGGGCCGAAACTAGACTGCAGCAGGCTCCGTGATCCGGACGCCGCACACGAACGAGGAGAGTGCATGGCCGTCCGAGCCATCCGGGGAGCGACCCAGGTCGACGCCGACGACCGGGAGCAGGTGCTCGAGGCGACCCGCGAGCTGGTGAGCGCCGTGCTGGAGCGCAACGCGCTGGGGCACGACGACGTCATCAGCATCCTGTTCACCGCCACCCCCGACCTCGTCTCCGAGTTCCCGGCGCTGGCCGCCCGCGAGCTCGGCATGGGCGACGTGCCGCTGATGTGCGCCACCGAGATCTCCGTGCCGCACGCCCTGCCGCGGGTGCTGCGCCTCATGGCGCACGTCGAGACGCCGAAGCCGCGCGCGGAGATCCAGCACGTGTACCTCCGGGGCGCCGTGGCCCTGCGCCGGGACATCGCCCAGTGAGCGGCTTCCGGGGCGCGGTCACCGTCGACGGCCCGTCAGGCACCGGCAAGTCCAGCGTCGCCCGCGGCGTGGCCGCCCGGCTGGGGGCCGCCTACCTCGACACCGGCGCGATGTACCGGGCGGCGACGATCGCCGTGCTCGACGCCGGGGTCGACCCCGAGGACGCCGCGGCGGTCGCCCGGGTGGTCGCGGCGGCCCGCATCGAGATCGGCACCGAGCCCGGCACCGAGCGGGTGGAGGTCGACGGCACCGACGTCGCCGTCCGCATCCGCGGCGCCGACGCGACCCGGTGGGTGTCCGCGGTGTCCGCCGTCCCCGCCGTCCGCCGGCAGCTCGTGGAGCAGCAGCGCGCGCTGGTCGCCGGCAGGGACGCCGTCGTCGTCGAGGGGCGGGACATCGGCACCGTCGTCCTGCCGGACGCGACGCTCAAGATCTACCTGACCGCCGCCCCGGAGATCCGGGCGCAGCGGCGCGCCCGCCAGCTCGGGCTCACCGACGCCGCCGAGATCGACGCCCTCGCCGCGGACCTGCGCCGCCGCGACGAGTACGACAGCAGCCGGGCCGACAGCCCGCTGCGGCCGGCCGAGGACGCCGTCGTCGTCGACACCAGCGAGCTCTCCAGGACCGCGGTGATCGACCGGATCGTGGCGCTCGCCGACTCGACGGTCGCCGCCGGGGGGCGCGCGTGAGCGAGAGCCAGGGCCCGCTGCCCGTCGTCGCCATCGTCGGCCGGCCCAACGTCGGCAAGTCCACGCTGGTCAACCGCTTCCTCGGCCGGCGGGCCGCCGTCGTGCAGGACACCCCGGGCGTGACCCGCGACCGGATCTCCTACGAGGCGCTCTGGAACGGCAAGCGCTTCACCGTGATGGACACCGGCGGGTGGGACCCGCGGGCCACCGGCATCGGCGCCTCGATCACCCGCCAGGCCGAGTACGCGATGAAGACCGCCGACGTCATCGTCTTCGTCGTCGACAGCCAGGTGGGCGCCACCGACACCGACCTCGCCGCCGCCCGCGTCCTGCGCCGCAGCGACCGGCCGGTGATCCTGGTCGCCAACAAGGTGGACGACGAGCGCAGCGAGGCCAACGTCGCCGAGCTGTGGAGCCTCGGCATGGGGGAGCCGCAGCCGGTCAGCGCGCTGCACGGCCGCTCCAGCGGCGATCTGCTCGACCTCGTCCTCGACGCGATGCCCGAGGCCCCGCGCGAGCAGGAGCACGAGGACGGCCCGCGGCGGGTGGCCCTGGTGGGCCGTCCCAACGTCGGCAAGTCCAGCCTGCTCAACCGGCTGGCCAAGGACGAGCGCTCCGTCGTCGATTCGGTGGCGGGGACGACGGTGGACCCGGTCGACTCCATCGTCACCATCGGCGGCGAGGAGTGGCGCTTCGTCGACACCGCCGGGCTGCGCCGCAAGGTCAACACCGCCAGCGGGATGGAGTACTACGCCAGCCTGCGCACGGAGGCCGCGATCCAGGCCGCCGAGGTCTGCGTGGTGCTGCTGGCGGCGGACGAGGTCATCAGCGAGCAGGACCAGCGGGTGATCACCCAGGTCGTCGAGGCCGGACGGGCACTGGTCCTGGCGTTCAACAAGTGGGACACCCTCGACGAGGACCGGCACGCCCAGCTCGAGCGCGAGATCGACCGCGACCTCGCGCACGTGAAGTGGGCGACGCGGGTGAACATCTCGGCGACCACGGGCCGCGGCGTCGGCAAGCTCGCCGACCACCTGCGGGCCGCCCTGGCGTCGTGGGAGCAGCGCGTCCCGACCGCCGAGCTCAACCAGTTCGTGCGGGCCCTGGTGCAGGAGACGCCACCGCCCGCCCGCGGCGGCCGCGCGCCCAAGATCAAGTACGTGACGCAGGCCGACGTCCGCCCGCCGCGGTTCGTCGTGTTCTCGACCGGCTTCCTCGAGGCCGGCTACCGGCGCTTCCTCCAGCGCAAGCTGCGCGAGCAGTGGGGCTTCGCTGGCACGCCGATCGAGGTGTCGGTGAAGGTGCGCGAGGGCCGGGACCGGGACAAGCGGGGCTGACGCCGTCAGCCGCGTCCCGAGCCGGCCGGATGCTCGAGGAGCGCCCGTCGGGGGGCGCCGGGACGGGGGAGCGGGTGCGGTAACCTGCTCTGGCGGTCGTCGCAGCCGGAGATCCCGGTCGGCGGACGGCACGCGGGCTGTAGCGCAGCTTGGTAGCGCACTTGACTGGGGGTCAAGGGGTCGCAGGTTCAAATCCTGTCAGCCCGACAGCGAACACGCAGGTGAGGCGGGTCGTCGGATACGACGGCCCGCCTCTCTCGTGGCCGTGCGGGCCGCACGGGGGTGTCGCGCTGCGTCGGCGGTGGCGGGGCGAGCAGTAGGCCCCGGCTACCGCGTGTGCCGCTCCAGGCGATGGGCGTCGTCCTCCAGCGCGGCCCGGTCCCAGCCGGCGTTCACCGCCGCCGCCTCGTAGGTGGACTGCAGGAACTCGGTGAGCGTGGCATCCGGGTTCTCCGAGGTGGCCACCGTCTCGTAGGGGAGGAGGAACTCGCCCAGGTTCCGGTCGTACGTGGCGCCGGCCGGGCCCACCGGGTGGTCGGCGAAGCCGGGCGGCTCGGGATAGGCGTAGGCGTAGAACGCGCCTTCGTCGCCGCCTCCCGGCCAGAACCCCGCGCTCGACAGCTCCCCGGAGTACCCCTCGGTCATCACCCAGTCCGGACAGTTGGGGGCACCACCGGGATGCGGGGGAGCGGGCCGCCCCGAGAACCGGGTGCAGGCCAGGTCCATCGCGCCCCAGAAGAAGTGCACCGGGCTGGACTTGCCGACGAAGTGCGACCGGAACGCGCCGAGCACGCGGTCGGCCTGGAGCAGCTGGCGCCAGAACAGGTGGGCGGCCTCCGGGTCGTAGGAGGCGTGGGTGTGGTCGTCGGCGAACGGGATCGCCGGGTCGACCTCGTTCGGGCGCGGATGGATCGGCGCCTCGATGCCCAGCTCGGTGAGGGCGGCCACGGTCTGCGCGTAGAAATCGGCGACCGGCTTGGGTTCCAGGGCGACCGCGCCGCTCCCGCCGTCGCTGCTCCTGATGCGCAGCTGGTGGTCGACGAAGTCGAACTCGAGGTCGAAGGCGCCGTCGCGGTACGGGATCGACGAGGTGGTCAGGCCCCGGGGGCTGACGTACAGGGTGACGTTCCACCAGTGGTTGACCAGCGGCGTGTGGGTGAGGGGGATCTTGCCGACGACCTGCGTCCACAGGTGCAGGGTGTCGCGGGTCTCGACCCAGTCGGCGAGCCGCAGCCGCGGCCAGCCGCGCGACTCGCTCGTCATGAGCCGAGGGGTGCGTCGGCCTCGGTGAGCCGGCGGCAGTCCGGGCACGGATCGGCCGCGCCGAGCCCGCGGGGACCGTTCCACTTGCCCTGCACGATGTCGACGGACGCGCCGCAGATCGCCGCCCACGGTGCCGGGAGGTCCGCGGTGGTGGCGAGGACGGCGTGCGCCCGGCCGGTGCGCTGCTCCCGGCCGGCGGCGTGATCGGTGGCGGTCATGGACACAGCATGGCCCCGCGCGCCGGGTGTGGCCCGTGCGGGCCCAGGTCCCTTGATCGAGCCCGTGCGGCGGGGGAGGCTGTGAGCCAGACCACAGTCTCGTCCGAGGGGGCCGCCGTGGAAGCGCACGTGGGGGATCGCATCGTCGTCCGCTCCACCCATCAGGGAGAACCCGACCGCATCGGTGAGGTCATCGGGTGCCACGAACCGGACGGCGGCCCGCCGTACCGGGTGCGCTGGGAGGCCGACGGCCACGAAGGGCTGTTCTTCCCGGCCGGCACGGCGACCGTGCTGCACGCCGCGGGCTCGCAGAGCTGAGCCGGGCCGATGGCGAAGGAGACGTCCCCCGCGCCGGCGCCGCGGCCGGCGGAGAAGGTGCGCAACGTGGCCCTGGTCGGTCACTCCGGCGCCGGCAAGACGACCCTGGCCGAGGCCCTGCTCGTCGCCACCGGCGCGCTGGTCCGTGCCGGCCGGGTGGAGGACGGCACAAGCTGCCTGGACACCGAGGACGTCGAGCTGCGGCAACGACGCTCGGTGTCCCTGGGCGTGGCCACCGTGGAGCACGCCGGGCACCGGATCACCCTGCTGGACACCCCGGGCGCACCGGACTTCGTCGGGGAGCTCCGCGCCGGTCTGCGTGCCGCCGACGCGGCGCTGTTCGTGGTGTCGGCGGTCAACGGGGTGGACGCGGCGACGGTCCAGCTCTGGGAGGAGTGCGCCGCCGTCGGCATGCCACGCGCCGTGGTGATCAGCCAGCTGGACAAGCCGCGGGCCGACGTGGCCGACGCGGTGCGGGCGTGCCAGACGCTGCTCGGCGACGGCGTCTTCCCCGTGCACCTGCCCGACCGCGGACCCGACGGGGCGGTGCGCGGCGTGGTCTCCCTGCTCGACCCGACCGCCGCGGCCGGCCTGGACGATGCGGGAGAGGCGGACCAGCGGCGCTCCGAGCTGATCGAGGGCATCATCGGCGAGAGCGAGGACGAGGCGCTGATGGAGCGCTACCTCGCCGGCGACGAGCTGGTCCAGGCCGATCTCATCGCCGACCTGGAGACCGCCGTCGCACGGGGTCACTTCCACCCCGTCCTGCTGGCCGCGCCGCTCACCGGCGTCGGCGTCCCCGAGCTCCTGGAGCTCGTCGTCGCAGGCTTCCCGTCCCCGCTGGAGCACGGCTGCCCGCCGGTGACCCGCCCCGACGGCTCGTCGGCCCCGGCACTGAGCTGCGACGGCGACGGTCCGCTGGTGGCCGAGGTGGTCAGACGACGACCGACCCCTACCTCGGCCGGGTCTCGCTCGTGCGGGTCTTCTCCGGCACGCTGCGGCCCGACGTCCCCGTCCACGTCTCCGGGCACGGCCTGGCCGACCGGGGTCACCCCGACCACGACGTGGACGAGCGGATCGGCGCCGTGAGCTCCCCGCTCGGGTCGCAGCTGCGCCCGGTGGCCGCCTGCCCCGCCGGGGACATCTGCGCCGTCGCCAGGCTGACCAGCGCCGAGACCGGCGACACGCTCTCCTCGCCCGAGGACCCGCGGCTGGTGCCGCCCTGGGAGCTGCCCGTCCCGCAGCTGCCGGTGGCCGTCGAGGCCGCGTCCCGCGGCGACGAGGACAGGCTGGCCACGGCGCTCACCCGGCTGGTCGCCGAGGACCCCACGGTGCGGCTGGAGCGCCGGCCGGAGACCGGGCAGCTCCTGCTGTGGTGCGTCGGGGAGGCGCACGCGGAGGTCCTGCTGGAGCGGCTGCGCACGCGGCACGGCGTCACCGTCACCACCGTGCCGGTGCGGGTGCCCCTGGTGGAGACGCTCGCGGGCCCGGCGCGGGTCACCGCCCGGCACGTCAAGCAGTCCGGCGGGCACGGGCAGTACGCCGTCGTCGTCGTCGAGGGTGAACCGGGCCCGCCGGGCAGCGGCATCGTCTTCGAGCAGCGGATCGTCGGCGGCACGGTGCCGAGCCAGTTCCACGGCAGCGTGGAGAAGGGCATCAGGATGCAGGCCCAGCGCGGCATCAGCGGCGACAGGACCGTGGTGGACGTCCACGTGACGCTGGTGGACGGCAAGGCGCACTCGGTCGACTCCTCGGACGCCGCCTTCCAGGCCGCCGGGGCGCTCGCCCTGCGCGAACTGGCCGCCGAGGCCGGCACCCAGGTGCTCGAGCCGTGGTGCGAGGTCGCCGTCCGGGTGCCCGGCGAGTACGTGGGGCCGGTCATGAGCGACCTGTCGTCCCGGCGGGCGCGCGTCACCGGCACGGAGGCCGACCCGGATCGGGACCGCACGACGGTGCGGGCCGAGGTGCCGGAGGTGGAGCTCCTCGGGTATCCGGGCGCGCTGCGCTCGATCACCCACGGCACCGGCGCCTTCGACCGCCGTCCGCTCGGCCACGAACCCGCCCCGGCCTCGCTGTCGATCCCCGCCTGAACCCGACCGGAGCATCACAGTGCAGGCTGTGGACGATGGCCCCCTCCAGGGACCCGCCGCGAGCTCGCGAGTGGTGGGGGGCCCTGTGACCGGTGGGACGGCCCCGTCCAGAGGCTCGCCGCGAGCGTGCGAGCGGTGAGGAGGACGGGGTCGTTCGACTAGATTCGACCTCCGGTGCTCAGCGGGGTGGAGGGATCGTGACGTCGTCGAACGGGCGCTCGGCCGAGGCGACGGCGTCTGATGCCCCGGGCGTGGTGAACCGCGACGAGCTGCCCGACCGGATCTGGACGATCCCGAACGCGCTGTCGGTGCTGCGCCTGCTGGGGGTGCCGCTCTTCCTCTGGCTGCTGCTCGGGCCCGAGGCCGACGGGTGGGCGCTCGTCGTCCTCATGCTCTCGGGGATCAGTGACTGGGCCGACGGCAAGCTCGCCCGGTGGCTGGACCAGAGCAGCCGGCTGGGCGCGCTGCTGGATCCGGCGGCCGACCGGCTGTACATCATCTGCACGCTGATCGCCCTGGCGGTGCGCGAGATCGTCCCGCTCTGGCTGGTAGCGCTGCTCGTCGGCCGGGAACTGGTCCTGGGCGTGATGCTGCTGGTCCTGCGCCACTACGGCTATCCGCCCCTGCAGGTCCACTACCTGGGCAAGGCCGCGACGTTCCTGCTGCTGTACGCGTTCCCGGTGCTGCTCATCGCGGAGGGGACGAGCCGGCTGGCCACGGTGGCCGAGCCGTTCGCGTGGGCGCTCACCATCTGGGGGACGGCTCTCTACCTGCTGGCGGGGGTGCTCTACGTCGTGCAGGTGCTGGGCATCGTGCGGGAGGAACGGGCGGCCGTGGCGGCGGGCAGGGTGCCGTGACCGCACCTCCGGTCGGCGGCGGCCCACGGTCACTGGGCGCCTCGCTGCTCGACGACGTCCTGGCCGAGACCCTGGACCCCGCCTACGAGCAGGCCGCCCGGTCGCGGCCGCCGGGATCGCCCACCGGCGCGCAGCGCTGGCGAGGCCGTGCCCTGGTGGCCCTGACGATGGTCGTCGCCGGTGTGCTCGCCACCGTCACCTACGACCAGGCCGCGGCCCGGGTGCAGGGCCGGCAGGAGATCCGCCAGGCACTGGTCGACGACATCCAGGTCGAGTCCGAGGCCAACGACGCGCTCACGACCGAGCTCGAGGAGCTGCGCGCCGAGGTGACCGTCACGCGCGACGAGCTGCTGGCGAACTCGACCTCCGGTCAGCGGGCCCTGGACGCGCTCGAGCGTGCCGTGGTGGGCGCCGCCGCGGTCCCGGTGTCCGGTCCCGGGCTGCTCATCACGCTCGCCAACGCCGGCCCGGACGCCGACGACGACCCGGTCGGGGGCGGCGGAGAGGCCGACGCGCGGGGCCGCGTGCGGGACGGCGACCTGCAGCTGGTGGTCAACGCGCTCTGGGCCGCCGGGGCCGAGGCGGTCAGCATCAACGGCCAGCGGCTCGGTCCCACCAGCGCGATCAGGTTCGCCGGGGAGGCCGTCCTCGTGGACTTCCGCCCGGTCACCAACCCGTACCGGATCCGCGCGATCGGCGATCCCGAGTCGCTGTCCGGGGCCTTCCTCGCCAGCCCGGAGGTCCGCGCGCTCGCCGACGTGTCGGCCGCGTTCGGCCTCCGCTTCGAGTTCGCCAAGGAGGACGAGCTGACCCTGCCCGCCGCCGGCACCCCCGAGCTCCGCTACGCCGGGCCGGTTCCCGACGAGGACCCCGCTCCCTCCACCGACCCCGCTCCCGGAGACTGACCCGTGATCCCGATCCTCGGCCTGGCCGCAGGCGTCCTGCTCGGCCTGCTGCTCGACCCCACCGTGCCGCTGTGGTTGCAGCCCTACCTGCCGATCGCGGTGGTGGCCGCGCTCGACGCGGTCTTCGGTGGCTTCCGGGCCCGGCTCGACGGCATCTTCGACGCCAAGGTCTTCGTCATCTCGTTCGTGTCCAACGTCGTCGTCGCGGCGCTGATCGTCTTCCTCGGCGACCAGCTCGGGGTCGGGGCGCAGCTGTCCACGGCGGTCGTCGTCGTGCTCGGCATCCGCATCTTCGGCAACGCCGCGGCCATCCGCAGGCACATCTTCAGGGCATGAGCACGTCCCCGCCGGGAGCGGATCCGCCCGTCGCGCCGCGACGCCGGCGCGACCCGTTGCCGGCGACGCTGATCGGGCTGCTCACCCTGCTGCTCGGCTTCGCCTTCACCGTCCAGGTGCGCACCGTCGACGACGACCAGGTGCTGGCCGGCGCGCGGGAGGAGGACCTGGTCCGGATCCTCGACGAGATCGGCGCCCAGAACACCAGGCTGCGCGAGCAGATCGCCGACGAACGCGCCGCGCTGCGCCAGCTCACCAGCTCGGACAGCCAGTCGGCCGAGGCGCTGGAGGAGGCGCGGAGCCGGGCGACCTCGCTGGCGATCCTCAACGGCACCGCGGCGGCGCAGGGGCCGGGGCTCCGGATGGTGATCCGGGATCCCGGTGACCAGCTGCGGGTCTCGGACCTGCTGGACGTGATCCAGGAGCTCCGGGGGGCCGGGGCGGAGACGATGCAGATCGACGGGGTCCGGGTGGGCCTCACGACGGCGGTGACCGGCACCCCCGGGGCGCTGCTGGTCGACGGCCGGCCGATCACCGCGCCGTACGAGGTGCTGGTGCTCGGCTCGCCGCAGAACATGGAGACCGCGCTCAACATCCCCGGGGGAGTGGTGCAGCACGTGGGTGGGCGGGGCGGGTCGGTCGAGGTGGAGCAGGTGCCCGACCTGCTCGTCGACGCGTTGCGGCCGCTGCCGGAGGCTCAATACGCTGCGCCGGACACCGACGACTGAAAGGACCTCGGTGCTCCCCACCTCTCGCTCCGCTCGAGGCGGGCCCCTGCACCGAGGCCATCGAACCCATGGAGACTGTCCCGCATGACCACGCCTGACGACCGTCGTTACACCGATCAGCACGAGTGGGCGCTCGTGCAGGGCACCGACGGCACGTCGACGGTCGTGCGCGTCGGCATCACCGACCACGCCCAGGACGCGCTCGGCGACATCGTCTTCGTCCAGCTCCCCAACGTGGGGGACGAGGTGACGCCGGGTTCGCCCATCGGCGAGGTGGAGTCCACCAAGTCGGTGTCCGACATCTACGCCCCCGTCGCCGGGGTGGTGGCCGCCGTCAACGAGGCGCTGACCGACGCCCCCCAGACGGTGAACGCCGACCCGTACGGTGACGGCTGGCTGGTGGACATCAGCGTCCCGGGGGAGGGGGGCGACCCGATCGGCCAGCTGCTGGACGCGGACGCCTACCAGGCGTTCGTCGCCGGGTCGTGACGGCCTGTTCGAAGGGCCGGCACGGCAACCGCTCACTATGATCACGACGGGGCGCGCGGTCCGCGGCCACGGGCCGCGGAACCTCAGCCCCTGACCCTGCACGCGCGGTTGACCCTCGGGTCGACCGCTGGTTCCATGACCACGGCCCGCCGCACCCGCGGTGGCCGACCCGCGACGAGCCGTCCGGCTCGCCGTCAGCCGGCCGCCCCTGCGGCGACGCCCCTCGCACCGGAGGAGACGCAACGTGCACTGCACTCGATGTGGACACGAGAACCCCGAGGGCAGTCGCTTCTGCGCGCAGTGCGGCTCGGCGCTCTCCCCGGAGCGGGTCGGCGAGTCGACCAGCGTGATCCCCAAGGTGGGTGGTGAGGACTCCGGCGAGCAGCCGGAGACCGTCGACCCCGCCGCCGACGTGCACGCCGGCGCCGTGGAGTCCCTGCCGGCCGGTTCGGCGCTGCTGGTGGTCAAGCGCGGCCCCAACGCCGGGAGCCGCTTCCTGCTCGACCAGGACGTCACGACCGCCGGCCGGCACCCCGACAGCGACATCTTCCTCGACGACGTCACCGTCAGCCGCCGGCACGTGGAGTTCCACCGCGAGGGCGGCGGCTTCTCGGTGCACGACGTCGGCAGCCTGAACGGCACCTACGTCAACCGCGAGCCGGTCGACGTCGCCAACCTAGCCGGTGGCGACGAGGTGCAGATCGGCAAGTTCCGCCTCGTGTACCTGACCGGTCCGCGCACCGGCGAGCCGGCCGCTCGCTGATGGCCGAGCCCGAGCGGAACAGCACGCTCGGGGACGCCGCCGACCAGCACACGCCCCGCCTGACCATCGGCGAGGTGCTGGCGGTCCTGCGCGACGACTTCCCCGACGTGACGATCAGCAAGATCCGGTACCTGGAGTCCGAGGACCTGGTCCACCCCCAGCGGACCCCGTCGGGCTACCGGAAGTTCTCCCGGGCCGACGTGAGCCGGCTGCGGTACGTGCTGGCCGCCCAGCGCGACCACTACCTCCCGCTGCGCGTCATCAAGGAGCACCTGGAGGCGCTGGACCGGGGGGAGCCGGTGCCGGGCACCGGGGCGGCCGTCCCCCCGCCGGTGCCCGCCGAGGCCGGTACGGAGAAGCCGCTGACCCCCGAGCAGTTCGCGCGGGCCGCCGGACTGGAGCCGCAGCAGCTGGCCGACTGCGTGCAGTTCGGCCTGCTCGCCACCGACGCCGACGGCCTGCACCCGGCCGCCGACCTCGCCGTCGCCCGGGCGGCCGCGGGGCTGGCCCGGCACGGCATCGAGCCCCGCCACCTGCGGGTCTACCGCAGCGGCGTGGAGCGCGAGGCGGGGCTGGTCGAGCAGCTCGTCGCGCCGGTCCTGCGGGCGCGCTCGGAGGAGGCCCGCGCGCGGGCCGCCGAGAAGCTGCGGGAACTGGCCGGGCTCTCCGCCCAGCTGCACACCGCCTTGCTGGAGGCTCGGCTCCGGGACCTCCTGCGCCCCTGACTCCCGGCGTACGGTGAACGTGTCGCCGTCCCGATCGTCCGCATCCGAACAGACATCCCCGCGCCCGACCGGACTCCGGGTGGGCAGGCGGGCCGCAGCCGAGGGAGCCGTACCGTGCAGGAGCTTCGAGTCGTCGGCGTCCGCGTCGAGCTGCCCGGGAACCAGCCGATCCTGCTGCTC
This sequence comes from Blastococcus sp. CCUG 61487, assembly GCF_005222955.1. Lineage (GTDB taxonomy): Bacteria > Actinomycetota > Actinomycetes > Mycobacteriales > Geodermatophilaceae > Blastococcus. The sequence continues at coordinate 14,245 of NZ_LWUA01000024.1, forward strand.
AAGGAGACGCAGGGCGAGCGCTACCTGCCGATCTGGATCGGCGCGGTCGAGGCCGCCGCGATCGCCTTCGAGCAGCAGGGGGTGCGGCCGGCGCGGCCGATGACCCACGACCTGCTCCGGGAGGTCATCAGCGCGCTCGGCGGGGAGCTCGAGGCGGTGAACATCACCGAGATGCGCGACGGCATCTACATCGCCGAGCTCGTCCTCGGCGACGAGCGGGTGGTCAGCGCCCGCCCGTCGGACGCCGTGGCCCTGGCCGTCCGCACCGGCGCGCCGATCTTCGGCGCCGACGACCTGCTCGACGAGGTGGGCATCGAGATCCCCGACGAGCAGGAGGACGAGGTCGAGAAGTTCCGCGAGTTCCTCGACCAGATCTCGCCGGAGGACTTCGGTGCGGGCTCCGGGTCGGGCGGGGGCTCCGGCGGGCCGGCCTGACGAAGGGCCTCGTCCCCACGTCCGCGGGCTCGGGGCGGTGCCCGGGACGAGCCCGAAGACGGTGTATCGGCAGGCGGTCCCGGGACTCCACTCGAAATGGTGAGCGAGGCGACACGCCGCCCGGCTCAGTTGACCGACCCCCTGGCCCGGCCTACGGTCGGCGAACAACAACGGTGTGACACCTGGGGTCGGCGGGTTCGTCCCGACGACCCACCCGCAGGGGTCCGAGCCGTCGACCCGGACCGCGCCAGCGGTGCGGGGACAGAGGAGGACGCCGACGTGAGCGACCAGGACAAGGGCTCCCAGGGTCAGCTCTTCAGCGACGCCGCAGTCGGCGCCCCCGCCTACGACGAGGTCGACAACGACCTCGTGGGCTACCGCGGCCCGACGGCGTGCGCCGCCGCCGGCATCACCTACCGCCAGCTCGACTACTGGGCGCGCACCGGTCTGGTCGCCCCCTCGGTCCGCAGCGCCACGGGGTCGGGGACGCAGCGGCTCTACTCCTTCCGCGACATCCTGGTGCTCAAGGTCGTCAAGCGGCTGCTGGACACCGGCGTCTCGCTGCAGAACATCCGCAAGGCGGTCGACCACCTGCGCAACCGCGGGATCAAGGACCTCGCCAACGTCACCCTGTTCTCCGACGGGGCGACCGTCTACGAGTGCACCTCCGCCGAGGAGGTCGTCGACCTGCTGGCGGGGGGGCAGGGCGTGTTCGGGATCGCCGTCTCCGGCGCTCTGCGCGAACTGTCCGGCGAGCTCGCCGAGCTCCCGGCCGAGCGGCTCGACGGTGGTCCGGCGGTCAACGGCGATGACGAGCTGTCACTGCGTCGCCGTCGTCGCCAGGCGGTCTGAGCCCTCCGCTCCCGACCGTGCCGCCGCCCGGGCGGTGCCGGTGACGCCCGAGTGGTGGCCGTGACGGCTGGTCCCTGACCGGCCGGTCGCGGCGATCCGCGCTGGTAGCGTTCCAGCAGTGACCGACCGCGCTGCCGGGCCCGTGGACGAGCAGGTGGGGGACGCCGTCCTGCCGCTCGCCGGCGCCCTTCCCTCGCTGACCTCCCTGGACCCCGCGGGCTCCTTCGCCGCCCGGCACATCGGGCCACGCGCCGGTGACACCGCGGAGATGCTGGCCGTCGTCGGCCACGAGACGCTGGAGTCGCTGGTCGACGCCGCCGTCCCGGAGGGCGTCCGCGACCGCACGCCGCTGGCCCTCCCCGCTGCCCAGGACGAGGCCGCCGTCCTGGCCGCGCTCCGCGAGCGCGCCGAGGCCAACGAGGTCTACACCTCGATGATCGGGTTGGGCTACTACGGCACCGTCACCCCCTCGGTGATCCAGCGCACCGTGCTCGAGAACCCGGCCTGGTACACCGCGTACACGCCGTACCAGCCCGAGATCAGCCAGGGCCGGCTCGAGGCCCTGATCAACTTCCAGACGATGGTCGCCGACCTGACCGGCCTCGACGTCGCCGGCGCCTCGATGCTGGACGAGGCGACCGCCGCCGCCGAGGCCATGACGCTGGTCCGCCGCGCCGGCCGGTCCGTCCCCGCGGACGCCGTCTTCGTCGTCGACGCCGACACCCTGCCCCAGACCCTGGGCGTGCTGGAGACGCGAGCCGAGCCCCTCGGCATCCGGCTGCACGTCGCCGACCTCTCGCAGGGCTGGCCCACCGACCTCCCCGAGGCCGGGGCCTTCGGCGTCCTGCTGTCCTACCCGGCAGCCAGCGGCGCCGTCCGCGACCACCGCGCGCTGGCCGCCGCCGCGCACGAGGCCGGCGCCTCGGTCGTGGTCGCCGCCGACCTGCTCGCCCTCACGCTGCTGGAGGCACCGGGGGAGTGGGGCGCCGACGTCGCCTGCGGCACCACCCAGCGGTTCGGCGTCCCGATGGGCTACGGCGGTCCGCACGCCGGCTACCTCGCCGTCCGCGAGGGCCTGGCCCGGCAGCTGCCCGGCCGGCTGGTCGGGGTCTCGGTCGACGCCGACGGGGACGTGGCCTACCGGCTCGCGCTGCAGACCCGCGAGCAGCACATCCGCCGGGAGAAGGCGACCAGCAACATCTGCACCGCCCAGGTGCTGCTCGCCGTCATGGCGGGTGCCTACGCGGTCTACCACGGTCCCGAGGGGCTGGCCGCCATCGCCGCCCGGGTGCACCGCAGCGCCACCGTGCTGGCGCAGTCCCTGCGGGCGGGCGGGCTCACCCTCGCCCACGAGCACTTCTTCGACACCCTGCAGGTCTCCGTGCCCGGCCGGGCGGCCGACGTGGTGGCGGCTGCGGCCGCACGACGGATCAACCTCTGGCAGGTCGACGCCGACACCGTGCAGGTGGCCTGCGACGAGACGACGACGCCGGCGATCCTGCACGCCGTCGCCGAGTCGTTCGGCGTCACCCTCGACGAGGCGGCGCTGGACGCCGACGGCGGCGACGCACTGCCGGCCGACCTGCGCCGGCGGACCGCGTACCTGACCCACCCGGTCTTCTCCGCGCACCGCTCGGAGACCGCGATGCTGCGCTACCTGCGCATGCTCAGCGACAAGGACCTCGCGCTGGACCGCACGATGATCCCGCTGGGCTCCTGCACGATGAAGCTCAACGCCGCGACGGAGATGGCGGCGATCACCTGGCCCGAGTTCGCCGGCCTGCACCCGTTCGTGCCCACCGAGCAGGCCCGCGGCTACCGGCAGCTGATCGACGAGCTCTGCGACTACCTGGCCGAGGTCACCGGCTACGCCAAGGTCAGCGTGCAGCCCAACGCCGGCTCGCAGGGCGAGTTCGCCGGGCTGCTGGCGATCCGCGCTTACCACCGCTCGCGCGGTGAAGATCACCGCGACGTCTGCCTGATCCCGAGCTCCGCGCACGGCACCAACGCGGCCAGCGCCGTCATGGCCGGCATGCGGGTCGTCGTCGTCGCGTGCGACGAGGCCGGCAACGTCGACGTCGCCGACCTGCACGCCAAGGTCGACCAGCACGCCGACCGGCTCGCCGCGATCATGATCACCTACCCGTCGACGCACGGGGTGTTCGAGGCCGACATCCAGGAGATCTGCGCGGCCGTGCACGACGCCGGTGGGCAGGTGTACGTGGACGGAGCGAACCTCAACGCCATGGTCGGGCTGGCCAAGCCGGGGCGGTTCGGCTCCGACGTCAGCCACCTCAACCTGCACAAGACCTTCTGCATCCCGCACGGCGGCGGCGGCCCGGGTGTGGGCCCGATCGGCGTCCGCGAGCACCTCGTGGAGTTCCTGCCGGGGCACCCGGTGGTCGGCACCGGCACCGAGGGGCCCGTCGTCTCGGGCGCCCCCTGGGGCTCGGCGAGCATCCTGCCGATCTCCTGGGCCTACATCCGGCTGATGGGCCCCGACGGGCTGCTCCGCGCCACCGAGCACGCCATCCTGGCCGCCAACTACCTGGCCGAGCGGCTCGAGGAGCACTTCCCGGTCCTCTACACCGGGGCGACCGGGTTGGTCGCGCACGAGTGCATCCTCGACATCCGGCCGCTCACCAAGGCCACCGGCGTCACCAACGACGACATCGCCAAGCGGCTGATCGACTTCGGCTTCCACGCGCCGACGATGAGCTTCCCGGTCGCGGGCACGCTCATGGTCGAGCCGACCGAGAGCGAGGACAAGGCGGAGCTCGACCGCTTCGTGGAGGCGATGGTGACCATCCGCGCGGAGATCGAGAAGGTCGCCACCGGCGAGTTCGACAGGGCCGACAACCCGCTGCGCAACGCGCCGCACACGCTGGCGATGCTGGCGGGGGAGTGGGCGCGGCCCTATCCGCGGACGACGGCGGTCTACCCGGTGCGCGGCCTGCACGGGCGCAGCTACCTGAGCCCGGTCCGGCGGATCGACCAGGCCTACGGCGACCGCAACCTGGTCTGCGCGTGCCCGCCGCCGGAGGCGTTCGCCGAGCACGACTTCGGCGAGCACGCACCGGAGGCGAACGGGTCGACTCCGGACCGCGCGGCCGGCGCCCCGGACGACCTGGGGACCACGGCCGACGTCGTCGGGGCTCGCTGACCGGAGTCTCGTGCCATCGTGTCCGCATGACAGTCGAGGACCCGAAGGCCGACCTCCTGGCGTACCTGCAGGAGGCCCGGGACGTCGTGATCGCGAAGCTCGACGGGCTCTCGGAGTACGACGTCCGCCGGCCGCTGACACCGACCGGCACCAACCTGCTCGGCCTGGTCAAGCACCTCGGGCTGGTCGAGATCGCCTACTTCAGCGTGCCGTTCGGCCGGCCGGTGGGCCGGCCGCACCCGTGGTTCTCCGGTGACGAGATCGAGGACAACGTCACCATGTGGGCCGCTGCGACGGAGTCGCGGGAGGACGTCCTGGCCGGCTACCGCAGCGCCTGGACGCAGGTCGACGCCGTGGTCGAGGAGCTACCGCTCGACACCGTCGGCCGGGTTCCGTGGTGGGGGGACGGCGGCGCTCAGGTCACGCTGCACCGGGTGCTGGTCCACGTCATCGGCGAGACGCACCGGCACGCCGGGCACGCCGACATCGTCCGCGAACTGATCGACGGGTCGGTCGGCAACCAGGGGGTCGGTGACGACCTGCCCCAGCGCGACGAGACCTGGTGGCGGGACTACCGCGACCGGCTGGAGGCGGCCGCGCGGCAGGCGTCGGCCCCGTAGTCAGGCGCTGAGGCGCTCCGGGGTCAGCCAGGTGTGCGGGTCGGCGATGGCCCGGCCGTCGGGGAGCAGCTCGCCGTCGTCGTCGAAGAGGACGACGCCGTTGCAGAGCAGGCTCCACCCCTGCTCGGGGTGGCTGCTGACGACGGCGGCGAGGTCGCGCGCCTCGCTCGCGGCGTCGGGGCACGGGGTGGGGTGAGCGCACATGGTCATGGTCCGTCCGTCGGCCGGCAGGCGCCGGCAGTAGCTGATGGTGATCGTTCGGTTACGGATCGACCCAGTGTGCGGGCGGCTGAAGCGCCAGGAAAGTGACCGAAGTCACCACGTCACTCCGACGGGGTGGTGGAGATCTGCCGAACCGGAGAGCTCAGAGCTTGCGCAGCAGGATCCGGCGCACCGAGTGGTCGGCCGACTTCTGCAGCACCAGGCGGGCGCGCGAGCGGGTGGGCGCGATGTTGGTGCGCAGATTGGGCCCGTTGACCGCCGCCCAGATACCCAGCGCCGTCTCCCGCGCCTCCTCGTCGGTCAGGTCGGCGAACCTGTGGAAGAACGCCGAGCTGTCCGCGAACGCGGTGCGGCGCAGCGCGAGGAAGCGCTCCACGTACCAGCGCTGGATGTCGGCCTCGGCGGCGTCGACGTAGACGGAGAAGTCGAAGAAGTCCGAGGCGAAGACCTCCGGCGCGGTCCCGTCGGCGCGGCGGCCGGCCTGGAGCACGTTGAGCCCCTCGACGACCAGGATGTCCGGCCGGTCGACGGCCTGGTGGCTGCCCGGGACGATGTCGTAGGCGCGGTGGTCGTACACCGGCGCGAACACCTCCTCCCGGCCGCTCTTCACGTCGGCCAGGAAGCGCAGCAGCGCCCGCCGGTCGTAGCTCTCCGGGAACCCTTTGCGGGCCATCAGCCCGCGCGCCTCGAGCACGGCGTTGGGCAGCAGGAACCCGTCGGTGGTCACCAGGTCGACGCGGGGGGAGTCGGGGGTGGCGGCCAGGAGCGTCTGCAGCAGCCGCGAGGTGGTGCTCTTGCCGACGGCGACGCTGCCCGCCACCGCGATGACGAACGGCACCTTCGCCGTCGTGTCACCGAGGAACTCGCTCTGCGCGGCCCACAGCCGGCGGCTCGCCGTGACGTGCAGCCCGAGCAGGCGCGCCAGCGGCAGGTAGACGGTGGCCACCTCGTCGAGGTCGATGCGGTCGCCCAGCGAGGCCAGCGCCGAGAGGTCGGCCTCGTCCAGGGGCAGGGTCGAGCCCGCCGCGAGCGCCCGCCATGACTCGCGGTCGAACACCGCGTAGGGCGAGATGGACCCCCGTGTACCTGCCGTCACGCCCCCCATCGTGCCGTCCGCCGTCAGGACGCCCTACGCGCGGGTCACCCGTCGGGGTGGGCGGAGGTGCTCGGGGGCGCCGTCGGACCGGTCCGGAGGCGTGGTCGGTCTAGGGTCGGCCTGTGCCAGCGCGCCCGGGACTGCTCGAGTGCATCGAGCGCTACTACGCTGCCGCGCCGCTGCCGGACGCGCGGATGGAGCGGGTGGGCGCGCTCGCCGTCCCGCTCACCGATCCGGCCTGGCCCTATCCCGCGCGTCCCGCGCCGGAACGGGACACCGGGGTCACCGTCGCCGACGTGCGCGCCGCGCTGGCGCTGCAGGAGTCCGCCGGGCTGCCGCCCGCCCTCGAGTGGATCCAGGAGTGCACCCCGGAGGTCGCCGCGGCGGCCCGCGGCGCCGGGCTGGCCGTGGAGGAGCTCCCGCTCCTGGTCGCCGACGACCAGGTCGAGCTGCTCTTCCCCGCCGGGGTGCGGCTCTACCTCGTCGGCGCCGAGGACCCGGAGCTGCCGCACTACCTCGGGGTCTCGGCGGTCGCCTTCGCCCATCCCGGCGGGCCGGCCGACGTGCCGGACGCCGTTCCCGCCGCCGAGCCGCTGTCCACCCCCGGCACCGCCGCCCTGCGGGAGCGCATCGCATCGGGCCGGACGGTGATGATGGTGGCGATCGAGCACGGCGAGCCCGTGGCCGTCGGGCTGCACCAGCCGGTCGACATCGGTGGGGCGGTGGTCAGCGAGATCATCGGCCTGGCGACGACGCCGCGGCTCCGTGGCCGTGGGCTGGGCGCGGGCATCGCCACGGCGCTGGTCGCGCACGGCCGGGAGACCGCGGACGTCGTCTTCATGGCAGCCGGCGACGACGACGTGGCCCGTGTCTACGAACGGACCGGGTTCGCGCGGGTGGCCACGACGGGCGTGGCCGAACCACCGGCCGGCTGACCGTCAGGTCTGCTCGTAGGTGACGACCATGGTCGCGCGGGCCAGGGTGTGGAAGAAGAGGTTGAAGCCGAGCACCGCCGGTGTCGTGTCGGCGTCGACGTCGAGGGCGTCGGTGCCCACGGCGTGGACGACGACGAAGTACCGGTGGGGGCCGTGCCCCGCCGGGGGAGCGGCCCCGACGTAGCCGTGGAAGCCGCCGTCGTTGCGCAGTTGCACCGCGCCGTCGGGCAGGGCGGGCGCGTCCTTGTTGCCGGCGTCGGCCGGCAGCTCGGTGACCGAGGCCGGGACGTTCGCGACCGCCCAGTGCCAGAAGCCGCTGGCCGTGGGTGCGTCCGGGTCGAACACCGTGACGGCGAAGCTGCGCGTGGCCTCCGGGAAGCCGGACCACGACAGGTGCGGCGACCGGTCCTCCCCGCCGGCGCCCATGATCCCGCTGACCTGCGGCGTGGGGCAGGTGCCGCCGTGGGTCAGGTCGGTGCTGGTCAGGGTGAAGCCGGGCACCTGGGGCAGGAACTGGTACGGATCGGGCGGCAGCGGTCGGTCGGCCATGGCGGTCCTCTCGGGCTCGGTGGATGGGGGCTCCTGCGGCGACCCTAGGCAGGGACGCGGACGCGCGCACGATGCGGTCGGCACGTGCGGGCCCGCCGACGCCGGTAGCGTCCCGGACGTGCCTGATCCCGGCCTGGGGCTGCCTGCGCCCATCCGCGCCTGTCTCTTCGACCTCGACGGCGTCCTCACGCGCACGGCCACCGTGCACATGGCCGCCTGGAAGCGGACGTTCGACGAGTTCCTGGAACGCTTCGCACCCGGCCAGCCCGAGTTCAGCCAGCAGGACTACAACAGCTTCGTCGACGGCAAGCACCGGGCCGATGGCGTCCGGGGCTTCCTCGCCAGCCGGGGCATCACGCTCCCCGAAGGAGAGCCGGGCGACAGCCCGGAGGCGGCGACGGTGCAGGCGATCGCGACGCGGAAGAACGACATGGTCCTGCGCGAACTCGACGAGCACGGCGTCGAGACCTATCCCGGCTCGGTCGACTACCTGCGCGCCGTGAAGGCGGCGGGGCTCCCGACGGCCGTCGTCACCGCCTCGGCCAATGGCGAGAAGGTCATCGCCGCGGGCGGCTTCGCCGACCTGATCGACGTCCGCGTCGACGGGCTCGTCGCTGCCCGCGAGGGGCTCCGCGGAAAGCCTGAGCCCGACACCTTCCTCGCGGGGGCGCGGCTGCTGGGCGTCCCGCCGGCCGAGGCCGCGGTGTTCGAGGACGCGTTGGCCGGTGTCGCCGCGGGGCGCGCCGGCGGCTTCGGATTCGTGGTCGGGGTCGACCGGGTGGGGCAGTCCGACGCCCTCGCGGAGGCCGGTGCCGACGTCGTCGTGGACGACCTGGAGCTGCTGCTCGACGAGGAGACGGCATGACGGAGGGCCGCCCCACCTTCCCGGTCGAGCCCTGGTCGCTCACCGAGATCGGCGTGGACCACTCGTCGCTGGGCGTGCTCGAGTCGGTGTTCGCGCTGGCCAACGGGCACATCGGGATGCGCGGGTCGTTCGACGAGGGGGAACCCGTCGTCGTCCCGGGCACCTACCTCAACGGCTTCTTCGAGGAACGGCCCCTGCCCTACGCCGAGGCCGGCTACGGCTATCCGGAGCAGGGCCAGACGGTCGTCAACGTCACCGACGGCAAGCTCATCCGGCTGCTGGTGAACGACTCGCCGATGGACCTCAACTACGGCGAGGTCCTGTCACACCGGCGCACGCTCGACCTGCGGGCGGGCGTGCTCCGGCGGGTCACCGAGTGGCGCTCCCCGGGCGGGCGCAGCGTGCGGGTGACCAGCACCCGGCTGGTGTCCCTCGCGCGGCGGTCGATCGCGGCGATCGAGTACCAGGTCGAGGTCATCGACGACCAGGGCGACCTCTACGTGGCCCTCCAGTCCGACCTGCTGGCCAACGAGGTGAACCGGCTGGAAACCGAGGATCCCCGGGCCGCCGCCTCCCTGGACCGGCCGCTGCATTCGGAGTTCTCCGTGGGCCGCAACCGGCACGCCGTGCTGGTGCACCGGACCGCCCGCAGCCGGCTGCGGATGGCCGCCGGCATGGACCACGTCATCGACATCCCCGACACCAGCACGGAGGACATCGAGGCCAACAGCGACCTGGCTCGCTACACGCTGGCCGCGCGCATCCCGCCCGGTTCCTCGCTGAAGCTGGTCAAGTTCCTGTCCTATGGCTGGTCGTCCCGCCGCTCGGGCGCCGCCCTGCGCGACCAGGTCGACGCGGCGCTGGCCACCGCCAAGCTCGCCGGGTTCGAGCGGCTGCTGCGCGAGCAGCGCGAGCTGCTCGACCAGCACTGGGACGAGGCGGACGTCGAGATCGAGGGCGACGACCAGCTGCAGCAGGCGGTCCGCGTGGGCATGTTCCACGTCCTGCAGGCCGGGCTGCGCGCCGAGCGGCAGGCGATCGCGGCCAAGGGGCTCACCGGGCCGGGCTACGACGGGCACACGTTCTGGGACACCGAGACCTACGTCCTGCCGGTGCTCACCTACACCGTGCCGAGGGCCGTCCGGGACGCGCTGCGCTGGCGGTACTCGACCCTCGACCTGGCGCGCGAGCGGGCCCGGGTGCTCGGCCTGCGCGGAGCGGCCTTCCCGTGGCGCACGATCCGCGGTGAGGAGACCTCGGGGTACTGGCCGGCGGGGACGGCGGCCTTCCACATCAACGCTGACATCGCCGACGCCGTCGTCCGGTACTACAACGCCACCCTCGACGAGGAGTTCGACGAGGAGTTCGGTGCCGAACTGCTCATCGAGACCGGCCGGCTGTGGGCATCGCTGGGCCACTTCGACGCCGAGCACGGCTTCCGGATCGACGGGGTGACCGGGCCGGACGAGTACACGGCGGTCGTGGACAACAACGTCTACACCAACCTGATGGCGCAGCGAAACCTGCGCGAAGCGGCCCGCGCGGTGGCCCGGCGGCCCGACGTGGCCGCGCGCCTCCGGGTGCAGGACGACGAGGTCGCGGAGTGGCTCCGGGCAGCGGCGCTCATGGCGGTGCCCTACGACACCCAGCGCGGCGTGCACATGCAGTCCGACGGGTTCACCCACCACGAGGAGTGGGACTTCGCCGGCACCCCGGCCGACCACTATCCGCTGCTGCTGCACTACCCCTACTTCGACATCTACCGGAAGCAGGTGGTGAAGCAGGCCGACCTGGTCATGGCGCTGCACCTGCGCGGGGACGCGTTCACCCTCGAGGAGAAGATCGCCAACTTCGCCTACTACGAGGCGCGGACGACCCGGGACTCCTCCCTGTCGGCGAGCCAGCAGGGCGTGGTGGCGGCCGAGACGGGCCACCTGGACCTCGCCTACCAGTACTGGGCGGAGGCGGCGCTGACCGACCTGCAGAACCTGCACCGCAACTCGGGCCACGGCCTGCACATGGCCTCGCTGGCGGGCGGGTGGACGGTGGCCGTGGCCGGTTTCGGCGGGCTGCGCGACCACGACGGCGAGCTCACCTTCGCCCCGCGGCTGCCCGGTCAGATCACCCGCCTGCGCTTCCGGGTCGTGTACCGCGGACGCAAGCTCACGGTCACCGTCACGCCGTCGTCGGCGATCTACCGGCTGGTCGACGGCGACCCGCTGGAGATCCGCCACCACGGGCGGCGGGTGACCGTCGACCACACCGAGCTGGAGCTCGACGTGCCGCCGGCGCCGATGGTGAAGCCGGTGCAGCAGCCGCCCGGCTGCGAGCCCCGTCGGCGGGACCGGGTCTGAGCTCCGGGAGCGGTCAGAGCAGCAGCCAGCGGGCGCCGAGCACGAGCGCGCCCACGTCCACCACGAGGAAGACCCCGACCCACAGCAGCGCCGGGAGCGGGGTCAGCCGGGCCAGCTGGTCGGCGTCGGAATCGCGCGCTCCGCGACGGCGTCGGGCCGCCTGCAGCTCGAGCACGGTGCGCGGGGCGGCCAGCAGCAGGAACCAGGTGGCCACCGCGGCGAAGGCGGCCTGCCCGCCGGGTGACAGCCACCAGGTCGCGGCGAACACCGGGCCTGCGGTGAGCAGCACCGACCAGAGGCCGTACCAGTTGCGGATCTGCACCAGCAGCAGCGCCAGCAGCCCGAGCAGCGCCCAGAGCAGCCCGATCGCGTGCCCGGCGGCCAGCAGCGCGGCCGCGCCCAGGCCGATGAGCGCCGGACCGGTGTAGCCGGCGGCGCAGGTGAGCACCATGCCGAGCCCGGTCGGCTTGCCCGAGGAGACCGTGAGCCCGGAGGTGTCCGAGTGCAGCCGGATGCCCGACAGCCGGCGGCCGACCAGGAGCGCGACCAGGCCGTGCGCGCCCTCGTGCGCGATCGTCACCGCGTGGCGGCTGTACCGCCACAGGGTGGGGGAGGCGACCAGCAGCGCCGCCACCGCGGCGGTGGTGAGGAGCAGTTCGGGGGAGAGGCCGGGGACCGGGGCGGTGACCCGGGCCCAGAACCGGTCCAACGCCTCCACGCCGGGCAGTCAACAGCACCGGAACGGTCCCGCCGGGAAGGCGCCGCCGGGGCAGGAGTTCAGTTCCGAGGCTGGTCGCCGGCCGGATCCGGATCGCACACAGCGAGATCGGCGGACCTCACAGCTGCTGGGTGAGGTTGAGCGCGTTGCCGTCGGGGTCGGCGACGTGCGCGACCCGCTGGCCCCACGGCATGTCGTTGGCTCCCGACCCGGCGTCGCCGCCCAGTCCGGCGATGCGGGGGAGCAGCGCGTCGACGTCCGGGACGTCGATGCTGAGGAGCACGCGGCCCGGTGTGCCGGGGGAGACCGCGTCGTCGGCGACCAGGCCGAGGTGCGAGTCCCCGATGCGCAGGCCAAGGAAGAACGCCGGCCCGTCATCGGGGTAGCGCTCGGCCACCGTCGCCTCCAGCAGGCCGGTGTAGAACGACTCGAGGCGCGGGAGGTCGGACGTGGCGATGATCGGGCTGACCGTGGGCACGGGTGCTCCTGTCTCGGGATGGGGATGTCCTCGGGGATGACGTCGCCGGGGACGACGACTCATCGGAGGATCCGTCACTGTGACGGAATGTCGCCCGACGAGGGGACGAGCAGCCATCGGGCCACGGCGGTGTCCTCGTCGAGTTCGGTGCACCACTGCACCCAGATGCGGAAGCCGTGGGCGGTAGCACGGAGCAGTGGCCCGCCGGCGTCGTCCTGGCGTTGGTCGTGCTCGTCGGTCTCGGGCAGCGACCGCGGTGTCTCGGGGACCAGGGGAGCGGCCTGGGGGCCGGCACCGTCGAGCGCGGCGCTGATGAAGGCCAGCCGCCCCGTGGGGACGGCGACGTGGTCGCCGGGGTCGCCCGCGTCAGCGGGGAGGGCCAGGGCGGCCTCCAGCGCGGCGGGGTAGTGCTCGGCGCTCGCCTGGACGACGGCGACCGCGCCGTCGTCGGCCCGGAAGACCTCGAGCCAGCCCTCGTCGCCGATCTCGTCGTCGGTCAGCACCAGGGCGGCGCGGCCGGAGCCGACCGGGATGCTCGTGACGTCGTAGTCCAGCTCCGGCACCAGTTGCTCGTAGTCGCCGCCGGTCTCGCCGGCCCACTCGGGCAGCAGCTCGGCGTCCAGCGCGAGGAACGGCTCGCCGTTGGTCCAGCAGCGGCCGACGTGGGTCCAGGTGCTCACGCCGCCATCGTTCCGCAGCGACGCCGTCGGCCGCCGGAGGAGCTGGTCGCCCTGTTAGTTGACATAATGTGCATTATCGGCGCTTGCGGTGGAGGGGGCGAGAGGGGCTGGTTCATCGCCTCAGCCAGCGGCTGGCGGCGTCGAACGTGTCCTCCGGTGTGGCATTGAGCGCGATCGCCGCCTGAGGCGCCCAGTGGTGCACCAGGTTGAGCACTGACTCGAACAGCTCGAGGTCGTCGCGGATGCCGCGCCCGACGACCACGACCTCCCAGGCTCTGCTGCACAGCGCCCGGTGCACGACCGTCTGGATGTCGTCGCTCCCGTCGAGCCCGACCAGGCAGATCTGGGCGCCGATCCCTGCGGCCGCGAACAGCTCCAGACCCGCGGCGATCCCCCGCGCCACCGGCGTGGGGTCCCAGGGCCCCGGCACCCGCTGCGGGTCCAGGCCGATGATCAACACCCGCGGCTCGACCTCGCCGTCCACGTGGCGACCGTAGACCCGAGCCCCCGGGCGGTGGACGTTCCGCGCGCGGCCCTCCCCCTCCCCGCTGCGCCCACCCCATTTCGTAACAGTGACGTAAGTGACCTGGGTCGGCGGCTTCGACGGGCGGTCCCGCGCGGACCTTCGTAGGGTCGGGACATGCAGATCCGACGTCCGCTCGCCGCGTTGTTCACCGTTCTGACGCTGTTCGGTGGAGGCGCGACGTTGACCGCCTGCGGCGACTCCGATCCGACGACGCCGAACGAGGGCACGACGGACGACGACAGCGACAACACCGGCGGCAACGAGGACGACGACGAGAGCCGGGACGACCTGCCGGACAACACCCGCGGGGACAACGAGGAAGACCAGGACGACGACCAGTCCGACCCGGACTGATCAGCTCGGCGTGGCGGAGGCCGCCGGCTCAGCCGCGTTCGGTGACCCAGAGACGGTCGAGGCGGCCGGTCGAGTGCAGCAGGTCGGCCAGCGAGCGCTCGAGTTCGGCCTTGGTGGGCTTCTCGGCCAGCAGGGTCTGCACGTCCTCGAGGGCGCAGCGCAACTGGTACAGCCGGTCCTGCAGCCCGTCCAGCTCGGTGCGCGACACCAGCACGACGTCGTCCGGGAGCCCGGCCTTGGCCGTCGCCGAGCGCTGCTCGTAGGCGCGCTGCCGGCAGGCCTGACCGCAGTAGAGCCGCGGGCGGCCCACGTTCCCGGCCTCCGGGAGCACCCGCCGGCACCAGCCGCAGCGTCGCTCCTCGCCTCTCCCCCGGTTCGGTGCGGGGGAGAGCGGAGGGTGACTCACCGTGCCGGTCGCGTGCTGTGCCACGACCGGCACGCTAGACGCCGGTGCCGACAGGGCCCCTCGAGGACACGCCGCACCGGGCCGGGAACGACGCGGTTCGGTCGCCGCGCGGCCCGCGGCACCCGGTGGCGCCCATCGGCGCAGTACACCGCGCGAGACACGGCCCAGGGTGGTCTGCGCGACCGCCGGAGGGCTGACTAGCGTGTCCGACGTGGCCCCCGCGCGCTTCGCCTTCCTCGACGCGCCGACACCCATCGCCATGGCCCACCGGGGTGGCGCCATCGAGCACCTCGAGAACAGCATGCCGGCGTTCCAGGCGTGCGTGGACCTCGGCTACCGCTACCTCGAGACCGATGTCCAGATCTCCTCGGACGGCACGTTGGTGGCCTTCCACGACACCGTGCTGGAGCGGGTCACCGATCATGTCGGCCGGGTCGACTCCCTGCCCTGGAGCGAGCTCTCCCAGGCCCGGATCGGTGGCCGCGAGCCCCTGGTCCGCCTGGAGGATCTGCTGGGCGCCTGGCCCGACGTCCGCTTCAACCTCGACATCAAGACCGCCGGCGTGCTCGCACCGTTCGTCCGGCTCGTGCAGCGCATGGGCGTGCTCGATCGGATCTGCGTCGCCTCGTTCTCCGACGCGCGCGTCGCGGCGGCCCGCCGGCTGCTGGGTCCGGGGGTCTGCACGTCGCTGGGCCCGCGCGGGGTCGCGGCGCTCCGTCTGTCGTCGTACTCCCCTCGCGCGGCCGGCCTGGTGCGGATCCAGGCCGGGTGCGCGCAGGTGCCGCTCCAGCTCGGCGGCCGCGCGCTGGTCGACGAGCGGTTCATCGCGGCCGCGCACGCGCGCGGACTGCAGGTGCACGTGTGGACCGTCGACGACCCCGACGAGGCCCGGGCGATGCTGGATCTGGGCGTGGACGGCATCATGACCGATCGGCCGGCCATGCTCCGGGACGTGCTCAAGGAGCGCGGGCAGTGGCCC
Source organism: Blastococcus sp. CCUG 61487 (assembly GCF_005222955.1). Lineage (GTDB taxonomy): Bacteria > Actinomycetota > Actinomycetes > Mycobacteriales > Geodermatophilaceae > Blastococcus. Next base: position 29,477 of record NZ_LWUA01000024.1, read on the forward strand.
GCCCCGTGAGCCGGGACACAGCAGCCGTCCGGCGCTCACCCCTGCGAGGGGTGGCGGTGCCCGAGACCTCCCCCCATGCGATGATGGGCAACTGATCCGGCGGAATCTCTCCGCACATTCTGTCGTTCATCTCTGTGACTCCTCGGCGTCTGGGTACTGGACCCTGCGCCGGAGTCGAGTCCCGACCGACACCACGTACGAGAGGACGGTGTGCCATGGGCGAGCGTTCCCTGCGCGGCAGCCGACTGGGCAGCGTCAGCTACGAGACCGAGCGGAACACCGCGCCCATCGAGCGCCAGTACGCCGAGTACCGGTGCCCGTCGGGCCACCTGTTCACGGTGCCCTTCGCCGATGACGCGGAGCTCCCCGACACCTGGGAGTGCAAGTTCGACGGCGCCTCGGCCAAGCTGGTGGGCGGCTCGGAGCCCGCCCCCAAGAAGGTCAAGCCCCCGCGGACGCACTGGGACATGCTCCTGGAGCGGCGCTCCGTGGAGGACCTGGAAGAGGTCCTCGCCGAGCGGCTCGAGGTGCTCCGCGGCCGGCGGACCCGCGCCAGCTGACACCCGCAACGACGCAGAGCGGCCCCGGTGGGAGAGATCCCGCCGGGGCCGCTCTGCGTTCTCGGCAGATCAGGTGAGCGGACGCCCGTCCGGGCCGCGCACGACCTCCCCCTCGATGACCAGCGGCGGGCGGGCGGCGTCGTCGGGACGCGGTGTCTCCGCCGTCCGGACGCTGTCCACCCGCACCGGGGGGCGCATGCCCACGGGCAGCCGCGAGCTGATCAGCCGCGCGAGCGCTCCGCGGACCACGGAGCGGGTGCCGGGCAGGAGGCACAGCAGGCCGATCAGGTCGCCCAGGAAGCCGGGGAGCACCATGAGCAGCCCGCCGACGGCGACGAGTCCGGCGTCGCCGATCGCCCGGCCGGACGGTCGCCGGGTCCGGGCGTTCTCCCGCAGCTCCCCCAGCGCGCGAGTGCCCTGGCGGGCCAGCAGGAACCAACCCAGGGCGGTGGTGGCGAGCGTGGCCAGGATGGTGGCGCCCACCCCGATCCAGTTTGCCACGAGCACGAACACGACCACCTCGGCGATCGCGAGGAGGGCGGCAGCGATGCGCAGACGACGTCCCACGGTCGTTCTAACGCCCGGAGCGGTCATCCTGCTCCCGTCGCGGACGACGGATTCCGGCGACCGCGGCCGACGGCGATCACGAGCGCGGCCAGCCCGAGGCCGGTGAGCAGCCACTCGGGCCCGGCGCCGAGCCGCGCGGCCACGCTCCGGGAGTCCCGTTGGGCGATCTCCTCCACGAAGACGTCCGGCGTGAAGAGCTCCGAGGAGCGGACGACGGTGCCGTCGGGGGCGACGACGGCCGAGATCCCGCTGGTGGCGGCCACCGCGACGGTCCGGCCGTGCTCGACCGCCCGCAGCCGGCTCATCGCCAGCTGCTGCTCGCTCTCGGCGGTGTAGCCGAAGGTGGCGTTGTTGGTCTGGACGACGAGCATGCCGGCGTCCGCGACGTCGGCGACCAGCCCGTCGTAGACCACCTCGAAGCAGATGAGGTTGCCGATCCTGGTGCCGCCGATGTCGAGGAGGCCGGGCTCCTCCCCCGCCCGTTGGTCGGTGACCTGGTCGACCAGGGTGCTGAAGAACCTGAAGAAGCCGCGGGCCGGCACGTACTCGGCCAGCGGGACCGGATGCCGCTTCACGTAGGTGTCCCCCGGGCCGGTGACGGGGTCCCACACGATCGCGGTGTTGCTGATGTACCGGCCCGGGCCCTGGACGATCGCCCCGACGAGGATCGGCACGTCGATCGCCCGGGCCGCCCGGTCGATCTGCCCTCTGGCGTCGTCGTTGAGGTACGGGTCGATGTCGGAGCTGTTCTCCGGCCAGAGCACGAGGTCCGGCTGGGGCTCCTCCCCCGCCGCGACGGCCTCGGCCAGCTCCAGCGTGCGCTGGACGTGGTTGTCGAGCACAGCGCGGCGCTGGGCGTTGAAGTCCAGCCCGGCCCGGGGCACGTTGCCCTGGATCACCGCGACGGTCGAGGTCGGGCCGCCCGCGGTGAGCGACGAGCCGGGCAGGGGCAGCCACGCGAGCAGGCCGACGAGCGGGACGGCGACGGCGCCCGCCAGCGCGCCGGCCAGCGCCCGGGCGGCGGTGCGCCGCGCCGGACCCGTCGCGCGGACCACACGGACGCCGGCGAGCACCGCGGCGGCGAGCAGGGTGCCGACCAGCGCGACGGCGAAGCTCACCAGGGGCACTCCCCCGTAGGCCGCCAGCGCCAGCAGCGGACCGTCGGTCTGGCTGAACCCGAGCCGGCCCCAGGGGAAGCCGCCGAGGATGAACCTGCCGCGCAGCGCCTCGTCGGCCACCCAGAGCGCGGCGGCCCACAGCGGCCACCAGCGCAGCCGGGAGGTCAGCGCCGTGGCGCCGCCCAGCAGTGCCAGGTGCAGGGCCTCGAACCCCGCGAGCGCCAGCCACGGGAGCGGGCCGACGTAGATGCCGGTCCACGACAGGAGCGGCACGAAGAACGCCAGCCCCATGACCAGTCCGAGCCAGAGCCCGCCCCGGACGGAGCGGCCGTGGACGGCGAGGGCCAGCGCCGCGGGTCCGAGGACGGCCAGCGGGAGCACCGAGGCGCCGGGGAAGGACAACATCATGGCCAGGCCGCCCAGGGCGGCCAGCAGCGTGCGCCACGGCAGGGGGCGGGCGGACCGCGAGGACGGCGTGGTGTCGCCCCCGGGGGTCGGCCGCAGCAGCGCGTCCGGTGCTGCCGTCACGCCTGTCCTCCCGGGACGTCGACCCGGTCAGAGCGCGGTGCCCGCGACGACCGGAGTGCTCCCCGAACCGGACGGACGGGGGTCGGGGCCGCGGCACTCGCCGCTGCGGCCCTGACCCAGCATCCCACTCCCGGGCACTCCGGGGACCGGCTGCCTCGCTGCCGCCCCGGATGTGCCGGAGTGCTCCTCGACCAGCAGGCTCGGCGGGGGTCCCCCGGGGCTCCGGCGTCTTCGGGCCGGACGGCCGGGCGCTGGAGGCGACCGGCGCGACCGTTGTCTGATGACGTGGGCCTCGCGGGCTCCGCCGGATCTCCCGGACGCTCCCCCGGTCGTTCGTCGGCCCCCGCGGCCCGGCTCGCACGGTGCGGCTCGCGCCGCCCGTGCCGGCCGGGGGGCCCGCACGCTCGAACCGGAGAGGCACGTCGCGGTGCTCCCGGTGAAGAACTGCAGGGACTGTAAGAACAGTCAGCGCTTGATCAGGTACATACGGTGACCATGAGGGCCACTGTTATCCGATCGTTACCTACGGCGTGTCCCGAGGCGCTCAGGCAGGCAGCGGCTCGAGCTCGTCGTGGCGCTGCGCCGGCAACAGCCCGCGGCCGAGCTGCGCCGCCGTCACGAAGCCCTCGGCCACCGCGAGGTCGCCCAAGGGCAGCCAGCCCTCCTCGCGTGCCGGCTGCAGGTCCAGCAGGTACCGCAGCTGTTCCTGGGTGAGCAGCCCCTCGGCCACCAGCACCTCGCCGATCCGGCGCCCCGTCACACTGGGACGCCTGCGGCTCGTCCGCCCCGGCAGGGCACGGACGACGGCGCCGAGGGTGACGTGCACCAGGGGCGCGAGGCTGATCAGCGCGGTCAGGGCCGCCCAGCCGTACAACGCCGGGTAGTGGTGCCCGAGCAGCACGCCCGCGGTCATGGCGCCGACCGCGACCCCCGCCCACAGCAGGTGCGACCGGAAGGTGCGCCAGTTGTCGAGGGTCGCCGCACTGCCCTTCGCGGTCACCACGTACACCAGTGGCCGGCCCGCGAGCTGTGCGGCGGCGGCCGCGACGTAGACCGGCGCGGTGGCCAGGTCCAGCGCGAGGCCCGTCAGCCCCCACGAGCGTCGCTCGTGCTCCACCAGGTTGAACCGCCGCATGCCGAGGGTGAAGGCCAGGCCCAGTAGCACGTTCGCGGCGAACAGGGCGGTCCAGAGGGCCAGTGGCAGGTGGGTGACGGTGACCCCGCCGACCAGGTAGAGCACCGACAGGAGCACACCCCCGACCCAGGCGAACGCCGTCGTCGGGTAGTGGCTCTGCAGGGCCGCGAACGCGCGGCGCTGCTGCGCGGTGCCCAGCATCGGCAGTACCCGCGGGGAGTGCATGCGCAGGATCTGCCAGATGCCGTAGGCCCAGCGCTTCTGCTGGCTGAAGAAGTCGGAGTAGGTGGCCGGGCCCTCCCCCACCGCGACGATGTCGGGGGTGTAGACGCCCTTCCAGGAGCGGCCGGTGGCCTCGTTCACCGCGGCGTAGAGGGCCATCGAGGTCAGGTGGTCCTCGATGATGCTGTCCTGGTAGCCGCCGATCTGCCGGAAGGCGGTCGGTCGGTACAGGTGGTTGGTGCCGATGAGCAGCGGGGCGCCGTGGCCGTTGCCGCCGCGCTGGATGATGCCGTGGAAGAGGTAGGCGAGCTCCGCCGCGCCCCGGGCGACGAAGGACTCGTGCAGGTTGCCGTACACCTGCGGCGCGACCACGAAGGCCACGTCCGGATCACCGAAGTAGCCCAGCGTGCGCTCCAGGAAGTTCGGGAACGGTACGTGGTCGGGGTCCATCTGCGCGACGACGTCGTAGTCGAGCTCGTGCTCGGCGCGCCAGGCGTTGTGGTTGCCGTGCTTCGTCCTGGCGCGGAACGGGCCTCCGGGCCGGTTCCACTCCAGGCGGCCCTTGCGGCTGAAGTGGTGCACACCGATCTCGGCGCAGCGCCGGCGCACCTCGGGATCGTCGCCCTCGTCCAGCAGCCAGACGTCGAGCACCCCGTCGTGGCGGATCCGGGTCATGGCGCGCAGAGTCGCCATCACCAGCTCGACGGGTTCCTTGCCCGGGACGATCGTGGTCAGCACCGCCACCCGGAGGCCGGGGTGCGGCCGCATCGGGATCGGGTCGAGCGCGCGGCGGACGTGGTAGGTGATCGTCCACGTGCGCCAGGCGGCGACCAGCTGCAGCAGCACCATCACGACCACACCGCCGACGGCCAGCGCGTCGCTCAGCGGGTGGCGCCCCAGCAGCGGGAGGTTCCCCGGCAGCAGAACGACGACGGTCAGGGCGAGGGCGACCGCCATGTGCGTCCAGCCGAGGGCCAGGACCCCGCGGCGCTGGCGGCTGGTGAGCGCGTGCCGGTAGCGGACCTGGTCACCGGGCGGGTCCGGCGGGCCGGTGACCTCGGTGGCGGTGCGGCCGTACAGGCGGCCGGTCTCCCGTCGCTCGTGGCGCGGTGCCGGCTCGGGCGTCCGGGTGTGCGTGCGCGCGGCGTCCGGCGCGCTCTCCGGGGCGCTCACGTCGTCCACTCTGCGTGGCCATGATGCCCCTGACCAGGGCGAACGGGGTCCACCTCACCCCGAAGGGGGCTGTCGGCCCCCGCTGGGGACGGCACCGCGCACTTCGGCTCATGTCCGGAGGGTGGGCTGCCGATGGGGCAGCGTGGACACCAGCGCCTCCCTCGGACCGCGGCGGTCGGCACGACGCCGCCCCGGGCGCCTGCTCACCGGCTCGGTGCTGGCCCTGGCGAGCCTGGTCGCCTACGTCGTCGTCGCCTCCGGCCGGGTGCCGGATCCCTCCGCGGCGCCGGCCGGGCCCGGCGTCGTCGCACCGGCTCCGCCGCCGGCGGTGGCTCCCCCGGTCGTCCGGACCCCCGTGCTGGGCCTCTCCGCCCCCACCATCGCCGACCTGGACGACTTCATCCGGGCGACCGGAACGGTTCCGGAGGTGTTCGACGTCTTCGAGGCCTGGAGCCGGAACCGGCCGCTGGATCCGGTCGTCGCCGAGGCCGTGGCGGCCCGCGGGGCGAAGCTGTCGATCACCTGGGAGCCGTGGGACCCCGACGTGGACACCGCGCGGCAGCCGGAGTACTCCCTCGGAACGATCCTGGCCGGCGAGCACGACGGCTACATCGACCTGTTCGCCGACTCGGTCGCGGTCTACGGGCGTCCGGTGACCATCCGGCTGATGCACGAGATGAACGGCAACTGGTATCCCTGGAGCGGCACCGTCAACGGCAACCGCGTCGAGGAGTTCGTGCAGGCCTGGCGGTACGTGCACGACCGCTTCGTCGCCCGCGGGGTGACCAACGTCGACTGGCTGTGGGCGCCGAACGCGGTCTACCCCGGCTCGGCGCCGCTGGCGCCGTACTACCCCGGTGACGCGTACGTCGACGCCGTCGGGGTGAGCAACTACAACTGGGGCGACGACCGCCGCGACGGCTGGAACACCAGCTGGACGAGCTTCGTCGACCTGTTCGACCCCTCCTTCGCCGAGCTCCGGGCGATCACCAGCCGGCCGATCTGGGTGAGCGAGACGGGCAGCTCGAGCTCCGGTGGGGTCAAGGCCGAGTGGCTCGCCGCGATGCTGGCCGAGGTCGCGGTACGGCCCGACGTCGCCGGCGTCATCTGGTTCGACCAGGTCGACAAGGCCCGCCGCGTCGACTGGCGGATCGAGAACGATCCCGACGCGGTGGCCGCGTGGCAGCGCGGGTTCGAGGCCCGTCCCGTCGTCCCGAACTGACCTGCCTGGGGTGTCTGGCGCCCACCCCGCGGGGTAGCACCGCCGCATGGGTGCGGAGGTGGCGGAGCTGCTGCGGACACGGCGCGTGGTGCTGCGCGCCTGGACGTGCAGCACCGGCGACCTCGCGCGCTTGGCCGACGTCTACGGACGGGACGAGGTCACCCGCTGGCTCGGTGGTCCGCCGACGGTCTCCCCCGCCGAGCTGGTGTCCCGCTGGGCCGCCGTCCACGCCGCGGACGAGCGCTTCGGGTGCTGGGCGATCCAGCCGGTGGACGGCGGACCGCCCGCCGGGACGGTGCTCCTCAAGCCGCTGCCCGACGGGGTGGGCGAGGTCGAGGTCGGCTGGCACCTGCACCCCGATGCCTGGGGGCACGGCTACGCGACCGAGACGGCGCGGGCGGTGATCGAGCGCGCCTTCCAGGCCGGTCTGCCCGAGGTCTACGCCGTCGTGCGACCGGGCAACGAGCAGTCGATGGCGGTCTGCCGCCGGCTGGGCATGACCCCCTTGGGCCGGATGACCCGCTGGTACGGCGTCGAGCTGGAGACGTTCAGGCTGATGGCCCCGGTGGTCGTCGAGTGACGCTCGACCTCAGCGGCGGCGCACCAGGCCGGTGATCCGCTGCAGGAGAGACTTCTTGGCCGGCTTGGGGCCGTGGCCCGCGGCGCGGACGGCGTCGGCGACCGCCGCCTCCTCGGGCGTGGGGGCGGTACCGCCCATCCGGGTGGGCAGCCACCAGCGGTCGTCGGGACCGGAGGGCTGGTCCGGGTAGGCGGCCTGCGCCTCCTCCAGCAGGGCCTCCATCGCGGCCCGGGTGCGCCGCAGCAGCGGCTGCACCTTCTCCCCCGGCTCCGGGATGATCGGCTCGCCGAGGAAGACCATGACGGGGACGCCGCGGCGCAGCTGGACCTTGTGCCCCTTGGTGGCGACCCGGTGCCCGCCCCACACCGCGGCGGGGATGATCGGCACGCCGGCGTCGATGGCCATGCGGGCGGCGCCGGCCTTCAGGTCCTTGACGGTGAAGCTGCGGCTGATCGTCGCCTCCGGGAAGACGCCGACCACCTCGCCGTCCTTCAGCGCCCGCACCGACGCTTCGAACGCGGCGGCGCCGGCCGCACGGTCGACGGGGATGTGCCGCATGGCGCGCATGAACGGCCCGGCGAACCAGTGCTCGAAGACGGCTGCCTTGGCCATGAACCGGACCAGCCGGTGCTGGGAGATGGCGCCCAGCCCCAGGAACGTGAAGTCGAAGAAGCTGACGTGGTTGCTGCAGATGATCGCGCCGCCGGTGGCCGGCACGTGCTGCGCGCCGCGGACGTCGAACCTGAAGCGGAACAGGTGGAAGACGACCAGGCAGAGTCGGATGACGAACCGGTAGGGCCGGTCGCGGCGGCTCGGCGAGGGGCCGAACAGATCGCGCCGGACGACGTCGCCCCAGCTGGCGGTGTACATGAGCGGACCCTAGCGGGCGGACCTGCGGGTCGCCTTGCCAGTCATCCGTTATCCCCAAGTACGAGACGCGTCGCTGCTCGACCGGTGCGGACCCGTAGGTCGGCGCTCGCCTTGGTGCGTTGCTGTTGCCGCCCGGAGGGCGGCGGGGTGTTCGTTGGCAGGTGACCACACATTTCGTGTGCGATGTTGTTGGGGATAACGGTAACGTGTCGACATGTCGGCCGCCTGGCAGCAGCCACTTCCGGCCATGCCCGTGCCTCCGGCAGGTCGCGCCTGGCGGCGATGGCCGCCGCCACCCGGGTACGAGGTGCAGTGGCATCGACTGGCAGAGGCCGCGCTCGAGCTGGACCTCGGGCCCGACCAGCTCGCCGAGACGGGGCTGGAGCCGGTCGCTGCGGCGCGGGAGTGGAAGCCGGCGACGGTCGCGCTCTACAGCAAGGTGGCGCGCTACGGCGGTCTCGCCCTCCCGCGGGTACGCACGCCGGAGCCGGAGCCCCCCGAACTGGAACTGCGGCCGCTGGTCGAACTGCGCGGTACGGATCCGGAGCACGTACGCGCGGTGGTGTGGTGCGCCCTCGCCCTCGCGTGGCCGGCGCCGGTCGGGATGTTCAGGTCACTGCGCCGGGACCAGGTGCACGCCGGGGCTCGCCGGCTGGTCATCCGCACCGACGACGGCGAGTGGGCAGTACCCGGCGCGCGGACTGCCTGGTTCGCCTGGGAGACGCTGCGCGAGCGGTACCCGGCGCTCGCCGCCAGCCCGTGGGTGCTGCCGGCGCTGCGGCGCGGACCGGGGCTCGACTCCCGGATCGGGGGTCGGCTGTCGAACCAGGCGCTGCAGGTGACCTTCGCCAAGCACGCCGGGCGGACGGCGCGTCACCTGCAGGCCACCGCTCCCCCGTCACGCCAGGACGCCGTGTCCGCGCTGGCCGAGGCGTACCGCGAGCTCTCCTACGACTCGTTCCGACGGCTGGCGCTGGCCGCCGGTGCGACCCCGGTGGCACCACGTGGCGCCGTGCGCGCCGCTCGCTCGGTCGCCCGCTCCGCCCGACCGGTCGGCTGACCGCCGTCAGAGCAGCTCGAGTTGTTCGGCGGGTTCCGATGCTGGTGCCCCGGAGCCGGTCGGAGGGCCACCCCCGCCCTCGGATCGGACGGCGGGCATGCCGCCGCTGGGAAGGCTGCCGGCCGGGAAGCCGACCTCCTCGTCCCCCGGGACACCCGTGGCGATCGCGCCGTCGGCCCCGCGGGCCTGACCCCCGGAGCGGCGGTCGAGGCCGTGGCGGGCCAGCAGCGGTGCCACCCGGGCCGCCAGCCAGGCGCGGTACTCCGCCGATACGTAGGCGCGGCGCGCGTACATGTGCTCGTACCGCGGCGCGAGCTCCGGTCGGGCCCGGCGCAGCCAGGCCATGAACCACTCGCGGGCGCCGGGCCGCAGGTGCAGCGGGATGACGGTCACCCCGCTCGCCCCGGCGGCGGCGATCGCGGCGAGGGCGGCGTCGAGGGATTCCTCGTCGTCGGTGAGGCCGGGCAGCACGGGGGCGAGGAAGACGCCGCACGGCAGCCCGGCGTCGGCGAGCGCCCGGACGAGGTCCAGCCGCGCCCGAGGGGTGGGCACGCCGGGCTCGAGCGCGGTGTGCAGATCGTCGTCCCAGATGGCCATGGAGACGCCGAGGCCGAGCGGAACGTCGTGGGATGCATCCGCCAGCAGCGGTACGTCCCGGCGGAGCAAGGTGCCTTTGGTGAGGATCGAGAACGGCGTCCCGGAGTCGGCGAGTGCCCGGATGACGTCGGGCATGAGCCGGTAGCGGCCCTCGGCCCGCTGGTACGGGTCGGTGTTGGTGCCCAGCGCGACGTGCTCTCGCCGCCATGACGGCCGGGCGAGCTCGCGGCGGAGCACCTCACCGAGGTTGGTCTTCACGACCACCTGGGTGTCGAAGTCGCGGCCGGAGTCGAACTCGAGCCATTCGTGGGTCCTGCGGGCGAAACAGTTGTGGCTGATCACGCCGTTCGCGATGAAGTCGCCGGTGCCGGTCGTGATGTCGTGCATGGGCAACTCGAGATCGAGTGACTCGATGGAGACGACGCGCAGGTCGGCGTCGCTCTTGATCGCGATGCCCTCCACGGAGCACTTTCGACGGATCGCGGGATCCACCAGGTGGACGAAACGCATGTGCTCACGCAGCCCGCCCCTCAAGCGGACGCTTCGCACACGGTTGTCACGCTTGCGATCCTCGAGGACGGCATCGAAGCCGAAGTGTGCGAAGGCCGACTGCGTCCGGGACAACATGTCGTCGTCGGCATTCGTGATGCGGAGGACGCCACGACTTCGACTTCCCTCGGCATCGAAGATTCCGGCGAGGAATCCGCGGCGCCAGGGATCCGACTCTTCGGGAGGCCATTCGACGATGGTGCGGATCGCAGCCACGCCGGCGGCAGTCTGTGTCCTGATACCGGCCATCGATCGCCGTCGATCGGTAGCCGGTGAGAAGTCGAAGCGGTCGGTTCGCACGCCTGCATCAGCGAGATATGCCTGACTTCGGTCCAGGGCATCGACGTCCGCGAGCGCGAGTCGGAAACGATGTACGTCGCCCGGGCTGCGTCCGACCCGCTCGTAGCGATACGTCTTCAGCAGCGCATCGCCACGGATCATCCCGGTCAGGTAACCGCGCCGGTACTCCGCACAGCCCTCGAGCGATGCAACGGTCCGTCCGAATCCGAGCATCGTGTCATTGGTCGTCAGATGAGGGCGCTGGTGCGGCCCGCCCAGGGTGAGTCCCCTGGAGTGG
>NZ_LWUA01000025.1 GCF_005222955.1 Blastococcus sp. CCUG 61487
CATGTAAGGGCCTCCGGTGTTGATCGCGCTGGTGGTCTCGGGTTGCATGAGCGGCCCGGCTGGTCCGGTGGGTGGCGTCGAGTTCGGTTCTGAGGGCCGCGTCGTCGAGGCGGCGTGGGGTCTCGTTCTCCTGATTGCCACCGCTGGCCCGGTCACGGAGTCCCGGATGAGGGAAGTGGGCCGGCCCATCGAGGTCGGGCCCGCTTGCAGCACATGAGTGGGTGCCGCGATCGGGATCGTCTCGGCCGGCGCTCGTCGCGCGTGGGGCCGTGACCGTGATCTTCGCGTCGCTCGTCGCGGCCGACCGGAGTCATCGATCCGGGTCGGCAGCGAGGAGCAACCCATGTCAGCAGAACGTCGCCTGGTCGGAGTGGATCTGGGGATCGCCAGCGACCACACCGTCCGCGTGCTGCGCGGTGATGGCAGCGAGGTCTGCCGCCGGCGGGCCCGCCCGACGGTGGAGAGCCTGGCCGCGGTGGAGGCCGCGGCGCTGGCCGGCACGGAGCCGGGCACCCGCCTGGAGGTGGTGATGGAGCCGACCGGGCCGGCGTGGCTGCCGGTCGCGGTGTTCTTCCTCAACCGGGGACACAGGGTGTTCCGGGTGGCCAGCGCCAAGGCCGCCGATCTACGCCGGTTCCTGTCCCGGCACGCCAAGAGCAACGGCATCGACGCCGACACCCTGGCCCGGCTACCGCTACTGGCTCCGCAGAGCCTGCAGCCGCTGGAGCTGCCCGGCCCGGAGGCCGCCGCGCTGGACCGCCGGGTGCGGGCCTGTGACCGGCTGACCCAGCAGGGCGCCGTGCACCAGCGGCGGATCAAGGACCTGGTCCGCCACCTGCTGCCGGACTCGCCGCTGACCGGAGATTTGTCCAAGACCGACCTGGCGGTGCTGGAGCGCTGGGCCGATCCGCGGGCGCTGCTGGCCGCCGGCCGGGCTCGGCTGCTGGCGGTGATCGCCAAGACCTCGCACGGCCAGCAGGGCGCTGCCCGCGCCGACACCTGGCGGGCTGCCGCGGCGGCCGCGCTCGAGCTCTACGGCGACCACCCCGCCGTCGCGTTCACCGATCTGGCCGCCGAGGTAGCCACCGAGGTGCGGCTGCTGCAGGCCGTGCGGACCGAGCTGACCGGCCATGCCGCCGCCCGCGCGGAGGCCTACCGGTTCACCGACCCCGGCGCGCTGGCCGCCAGCCTGCCCGGACTCGCCGAGATCGGTGCCCCGACGGTGACGGCGATCATCGGCCGCCCGGGTCGCTTCCGGACCGGCAAGCAGTTCCGCTCCTTCACCGGGCTGGCACCCAAGGCCAGCGAGACCGGCGACACCGACCGCAAGGGCCAGCCGATGAGTAAAGCGGGCAACAAGCTGCTGCGCACCACGCTGATCCGGGCCGCAGACAACGCCCGCCGCCAAGATCCACAGCTGGCGCGGATCTACTACGTGCAGATGGTCGAGCGCGGCGCCGAGCACCTCAAGGCCTGCTGCGTGGTCGCCGCGCACCTGGCCGAACGGCTGCACGCCGTCCTCGTCCGGGACATGCCCTACGTCGTCTGCGACATCGACGGCACGCCGGTCGACCCGGCCCAGGCCAAGCAGCTCATCGCCGAGCACTGGACCGTCCCGGCCGAGATCCGGGCCCGACGGCGCAGTCGCAAGGCCACATCGAGCGGCAGGGCGGGGAAGGCCCCTCAGCAAGTCCACGCAGGACATGACAGGTCAGACACCCGAAGGGTCGACAAACGAGGCGACCTTCCCCGCGCTGCCAGCGTGCTCGGCTCCCGAACCCCGGTCAAGACAGGGACTTGACGGCCAAGCGGCCATAGGGAATCAGGAGACCCCGGTGTGCCGCGGGGCGCTGCGGCGCTCGCGGCGGCCCAGGTAGCGCGGGATGACGTCGCGCCAGCCGGGCGGAGCGAAGCCGGTGGCCTTGATCCGGCCGAGGTCGAGGACGCTGTTGAGCGGACGGTGCGCCGAGTCGGGCTTGTCGGCCATGTAGGCGCGAGTGCTGACGCCTTGCACGTCCTCGGCGTTCCGGCCGCAGACGGCGAAGACCGCCTTGGCCACCTCGCACCAGGAGACCGGATCGCCGTCGCTGGTGAGGTTGTACGTGCCGTAGGGGGCGCCCACGTCGAGCAGGTGCACGATGCCGTCGGCCAGGTCGCCGGCGAAGGTCAGCCGGCCGATCTGGTCGTCGACGACGCGGGGCGAGACGCCGGCGTCGGCCAGGCCGGCCATGGTGCGCACGAAGTTGCGGCCCTGGCCCACGACCCACGTCGTCCGCACGATGTAGTGCCGCTCGACGGCCGCGGCTCGCTGGTCACCGTCGGCCTTGCTCTGGCCGTAGACGCTCAGCGGCGACGGCGTGAGGTCCTCGGAGATCGGGCCGGGATGGGTGCCGTCGAAGACGTACTCGCTGGAGACGTGGACCAGCGTCGCGCCGGCCCGGTCGGCGGCCTCGGCCAGATGGGCGACGGCGTCGACGTTGGCCGCGCGCACCGCATCGAAGTTGGCCGGGTTCTCGGCGCCGTCGACGTCGGTCCAACCGGCGGCGTTGACGATCGCCGCGACGCCGCTCCAGTCGTAGGCGCGGACAGCGGCCGCGTCGGAGACGTCGAGCGCGGCCCGGTCCAGCGCGACGGCGCCGGGCAGCCGCTCCCGCAACGCGTGGCCGAGCTGCCCACCGGCGCCGACGACGACGATCCGCTCCGGGGCGATCACTGCCCTTGCGCCGCGTACTGGGCCTCGACGGCGTCCTTCTGCGGGCGCCACCACTCCTCGTGCTCGCGGTACCAGTCGATGGTGGCGGCCAGGCCGTCGCGGAACTCGGTGTAGCGGGGCGCCCAGCCCAGCTCGTCGCGCAGCTTGGTGGCGTCGATGGCGTAGCGCAGGTCGTGGCCGGCGCGGTCGGTGACCGAGTCGAAGGCGTCGGTGGGCTGCCCGGTGAGCTCGAGGATCAGCTGCAGCACCTCGAGGTTGTTCTTCTCGCCGTCGGCACCGATGAGGTAGGTCTCCCCCGACCGGCCCTTCTCGAGGATGAGGTGCACGGCCGAGTTGTGGTCGTCGACGTGGATCCAGTCGCGCACGTTCTCCCCCGCGCCGTAGAGCTTGGGGCGCAGGCCGGAGAGCACGTTGGTGATCTGCCGCGGGATGAACTTCTCCACGTGCTGGTAGGGCCCGTAGTTGTTCGAGCAGTTCGAGATCGTGGCGTGGATGCCGAACGAGCGCACCCAGGCGCGCACCAGCAGGTCGGAGCCGGCCTTGGTCGAGGAGTAGGGGCTGCTCGGGTTGTACGGCGTCTCGGGGGTGAACTTGGCCGGGTCGTCGAGTTCGAGGTCGCCGTAGACCTCGTCGGTGGAGATGTGGTGCAGCTTGACGCCGTGCTTGCGCACGGCTTCGAGGATCGCGAACGTGCCGACCAGGTTTGTCTGCAGGAACGGCGAGGGGTCGCGCAGCGAGTTGTCGTTGTGCGACTCGGCGGCGAAGTGGACGACGACGTCGTGCCGGGCGACCAGCCTGTCCACCAGTTCGGCGTCGGCGACCGAGCCGTGCACGAACTCGATGTCGTTCCGGACCGGCGCCAGTGAGGCCTCGTTGCCGGCGTAGGTGAGCGCGTCGAGCACCGTGACCTCGTGCTCGGGGTGCTCGCGCAGCGTCTGGTGCACGAAGTTGGCGCCGATGAAGCCGGCGCCGCCGGTGACGAGCATGCGCATCGTCGGAGAACCTCCGCTGTCGTCTCCCAGCGCGGCGGTGCCACCCGGGTCCCGCCGGGCGGGAGTTGGTCAGTGTTCGACGGTAACCGCGCACGCCGGAGCATGTGCGAAGGCATGCGTCAGGAGAGACCTGCGGGACTGGAGCCGGTCTCGTGCCGTCAGCTGGAAACTGGGCGTTGGGCGGCGTCGCCGACCGGCGCGTCCAGGGTCTGGGCGTCGGCCGCGCGGCGCAGGGCCCATTCGGCCGGGAGCACCAGGCGCGGGGCAACGCCGACGAGCACGGCAACCAGGAACGCGACGGCGGCGAGCGCCTCCCCCGACTCCTCGAGGTAGGTGGCCGCCGCGGCGATATTCGCGCCGGAACTGCTGACGGCGGCGGAGATGGCCGAGAGCCCGACGGAGGCGACCGCGTAGAGGGCGAGCACGCCGAGCACCCGGCGCCGGTCACGGCGTTCGGTGCGGCTGAGGAACCAGAGAACGGCGACGACTGCGGCGGCAGCGGCCACGCTGATCGCGAGCGCCCCCGCTTCGCCGACGGCGTCGCTGAGTGAACTCATCGCGTCGGCGTGCACGGTGCTGCCGGCCTTCACCGTCGCGATGAGTCCGGCGACCAGCCCGACGCCGAGCCACCAGGCCCGGCGACCGGGCAGTTGGGAGGCGCCGGCGACGGCGGCGATCGCCGCCACCGCGAAGAGAACCGCGACGAACAGTCGAGGCACCGAGTAGGGGGCGTCCATGGAGAAGGCGGTGGCTACCGGCCCCGAGTCACCACGGAGACGGACGACGAACCCGACGGTTTCCAGCGCCACCGCGAGCGCCGCCAGGGCGATACCGACGGGTGGCAGCGGTACAGCACGACGGCGAGAGCTGACGACGTGCTGCTGTGGCGCCGAGCCCCACTCGGGCAAGGCAGCGGTTGTCAGGGATCCGCCGACACCTGGCCGACGCTGCTCCGCCACGCGGATCCCGCGGCCGATGACGACAGCGGCCACGACGGCGGCGAACGCCCACACGGCCACCGCTGCGAGAACCCAGACCCACCACACGCTTTCCCTATCGGCAGTCCGAGAGAGGAACGTGAACGAACGGTCCCGAACAGTTGACCGAGTATCGGGTTAGTAGGCCCCGCTGCCGCGCAGCACGGCGCCGGCGGTCTTCCAGAGGATCATGAAGTCGAAGGCCAGCGACCAGTTCTCGACGTACCGGACGTCGATGCGCACCGACTCGTCCCACGAGAGATCCGAGCGGCCACTGACCTGCCACAGGCCGGTCAGACCGGGCTTCACGAGGAAGCGCCGGTGCATGTCGTAGCCGTACTGCTCGACCTCGCGCTGCAGCGGCGGGCGCGGCCCGACCAGGCTCATGTCGCCCTTGACCACGTTGATCAGCTGCGGAAGCTCGTCGATGGAGTAGCGGCGGAGCACGCGCCCGACCCGCGTGACGCGAGGGTCGACCTTCTTCTTGAAGAGCACCCCGTTGCCATCGCTGTCATCAGCCAGCTCGTCGACCATCCGATCGGCGCCGACGACCATGGTGCGGAACTTCAACATCGAGAAGGTCATGCCATCACGGCCCACCCGCTCCTGCCGGAAGAACACCGGCCCGCGGCTACCCAGCTTCACCGCGAGGGCGACGGTGACGAGCACCGGAGCGAGGAAGATCAAGCCGAGGGTGGCGCTGGTGCGATCGAAGGCTTCCTTCGTGAGCCGCCGGATGCCGCGCAGCTCCGGGCGTTCCATGTGCAGCAGCGGCAGGCCGCACACGGGGCGGATGCGCACTCGCGAACCCACGAGCTCGGTGATGGCCGGGGCCAGGAGCAGTTCGGCGTCAGTGTCCTCCAGGTCCCAGCCCAGGCGACGCAGCGTCGGCCCGTCGAGCTCGGGGCAAGGCAGGACGGCGACGGTGTCGACCTCGTAGGCCTTGACGATATCGGCCACCTGGCTGAGGTCGCCCAACACCGGCATTCCGTTGAACGCGTCCTTGCCGGGCTCGAGCTGGGAGCCCGGCAGGCAGCAGCCGATGACGCGGTAGCCGTGGAAGGCCTCGCGATCCAACTGCTCGTCGAGCGCGGCGACTCCACCGCGGTGCCCGACGAGGATCGTGGTCTGCATCTTCCCGCCGTGTCGCCGCGCCCGGTGGAGCGCCTGGCGCTGCGCGTAGCGGCTGAGCAGAGTCAGGGCCGTTGCCAGCGGCAACGCCACGACGACGAACCCGCGAGCCATGTCCAGCTTGAAGGCCCAGGACACCGTTCCGACGGTCGCCAGCATGAGGACAGCAGCGGCGGTGACCCGGCGGAACTCCTCCGCGCCGACCCACAGGAAGCGCTCCTCGTACGCCCGCGCCACTGTCATCGCCAGCACCCACACCAGCGGCATCAGGACAGCGAAGACGAAGGGGACGGTCGAGGACTCCATCTCGGCAGGGCCGAAGCGCACCAGGTAGCCCACCGCGGCGGCGATCGCGGCTACCAGCGCGTCGACGGCAACCAGTCGACGGACGTAGGCGTTCCGCCAGGCCCGCCGAGCGGATGTCCCCTCCCCGCGCAGGCGCGGGGCGACGAAACCCCAACCTCGGCCGCGGCGGACAGCTTCGACCTCACGTACTGCATCAGAACGCGTGACAGCCATAGAGAAAAACGCACCCCCGTGCGATCGACAGCCCTCGTCGACCCGGGAGCGGGCTGCGTGGCTGACTCTGCGTTGACTACTGCCGTGAACTACATCGTTCTGCCGGCGTGAAGCACGTTACGGAACTAGCACCACCCTTACCAAGAGTTCGCTGGAGTCAATCAAGTCACACCAATCTCGCGGGGAACCGGGAATCAGCCGGCCCGGCGCCCCAACGCTCGGTAGCTCCAGCCGGCCCCGGTCCACAGATCACGGTCTAGGGCGTTGCGGCCGTCCAGGACGCGCTTCTGTGCGACCACCTCGCCGAACGCCACCGGGTCGAGTTCGCGGTACTGCTTCCACTCGGTCAGCACGAGCACGGCATCGGCGCGCTCCGCTGCCTCCTCCGCGGTCTCGGCGTAGTCGAGCTGTGGCCACAGCCTCTTGCTGTTCTCGACCGCCGCTGGGTCGGTCACGCGAACGACCGCCCCCTGCAACTGCAACTGAGCAGCGACATTGAGGGCTGGGGAGTCCCGGATGTCGTCGCTGTCAGGCTTGAAGGCGGCGCCGAGCACCGCGACCCGCTTGCCGAGCAGCGAGCCATCGCAGACCTCGCGAGCCAACTCGACCATGCGGATGCGCCGACGCATGTTGATGTTGTCGACCTCCCGCAGGAAGGTGAGCGCCTGGTCCGCACCCAACTCGCCGGCGCGAGCCATGAAGGCGCGGATGTCCTTCGGCAGGCAGCCGCCGCCGAAGCCCAGACCGGCGTTGAGGAACTTGCGACCGATCCGGTCGTCGTAGCCGATCGCGTCGGCCAAGAGCTTCACGTCTGCGCCCGTGGCTTCGCACAGCTCGGCCATGGCGTTGATGAACGAGATCTTCGTGGCGAGGAAGGAGTTCGCGGCGGTCTTGACCATCTCCGCGGTGGCGTAGTCGCTCTCCACCTTTGGGGTGCCTCGCTCCACGATGGCCGCGTAGACCTCGTCGAGGAGTGCCCGAGCGGTGTCACCGTCAGCGCCTGCCGGAAGTCCGTAGACCAGCCGGTCGGGGTGCAGCGTGTCCTGGACGGCGAAGCCTTCTCGCAGGAATTCCGGGTTCCAGGCGAGCAGCGCACCGGGAACCTTGCTCGTGACGAGCTCGGCGAGGCCGGCGGCCGTGCCGACCGGGACCGTGGACTTCCCGACGACGAGCTCTCCCGGCGCCAGGACCCCGAGGAGCGACTCGACGGCACCTTGCACGTAGCGCATGTCGGCGGCGTACTCGCCGCGCTTTTGCGGGGTGCCGACACAGACGAAGTGCACCGAGGCACCGGCGGCGTCGGCGAAGTCGGTGGAGAACCGCAACCGGCCCGTCGCCAGGGTGCGCTCCAGCAGCTCCTCGAAGCCGGGCTCGAAGAAGGGCGCCCGCGTCTGAGACAGCGCCTCGATCTTCGCCTGGTCGACGTCGATCCCGACGACGTCGTGCCCGAGCTCCGCCATGGACGCCGCGTGCACCGCGCCGAGGTAGCCGCAGCCGATGACTGAGATTCGCACTTGTCCTCCGTGATCCCCGTTCGTGCCACGGCGATACTCGTGGCACGTAGACGGTACGGGGGGCGACAAGCACGGGACCAGACCACGGGCGGGTGACCGCGCTTCTCCGCCTATTCCGCGGCCGGCAAGCCGCCGCACGCCCGATCGGCTCTGACCCCGCGCGATCTGGTTTTGTTGGGGCCGCCGGTTCAGCGGCGAACCAGGCTCTGGCGCCTCGCCCGGGAGTCCCCTTCGGGGTGAGAAGCCGACCGGCAGTGCGTTCCACGCCCGTACCCTCGACCCGATGGTCCGGCTGACGGGGGTCGCATGAACGCCGAGGAGAACGACGCGCCCACACGGGGCGCGAACGATGTCGCACCGCAGACCGAGGCGACACCGGCATCCGACGTCACCACAGCTGGCATGAACGACGAGCCCGACGAGGTGTCCACCAGCGACACAACCCGCCCCGGCAGGGTCCGCCGGGTGCTCATCGGCCTGGGCGTCGTGCTGGTGGTCCTATCGCTCCTCGTGGCAGGCGGTTCTTGGTACCTGGTCAATCGCTACGCGGGCAACATCGACCGCATCGCCGACGTCTTCCGCGGCTTGGACGAGGGCTCGAGGCCCGCTCCGCCCACACCGGCCCAAGAGGCCGCTGAGGAGCCATTGACCTTCTTGCTCGTCGGCTCCGATACCCGCATCAGCGCAGAGCAAGGCGAGGACCCCGGCGGGCGCTCGGACACGATCATGATCGCCCGCTTCACCGGAGACCGGAAGAACGCCCAGCTCATCTCGATTCCCCGTGACTCCTGGGTGGACATCCCAGGCCACGGCATGAACAAGATCAACGCGGCCTACGCGTTCGGTGGCCCGACGCTGCTCATCCAGACCATCGAACAGGCGACACAGGTCCGCATCGACCACTACATGGCCATCGATTTCGACGGCCTCATCCAGATGACCGACGACCTGGGCGGTGTCGACGTCGTGGTCGCCGAGACGACGAGCAACGGGCCCTACACCTTCGAGGCCGGCACGAACCACCTCGACGGCGATCAGGCGCGCTGGTACCTCGCCCAGCGTTACGGACTGCCCGGTGGCGACTTCGACCGCGTCAAGCGACAGCAGCAGTACCTGCGGGCCATGTTCATCCAGCTTTTCGAGTCAAGCACCTTCACGGATCCAGGACGCTTGGACCGCACGCTGCGGGCGGTTACAGACGCGGTCAGCGTCGACGACACGTTGAGCAACAGCGATCTGGTCAGGCTGGCCTTCTCCCTGCGCAACGTGCGGCCGGAGAGCATCGACTTCTTCACCGCGCCGGTGTTGGGCACGGGCATGGAGGGGCCAGCCAGCGTCGTCTACCTCGACGGTGCCACCGGTGAGCGCATGTGGAACTACCTCCGCAACGACTCACTCGGAAGGAACGCCGCCGAGTTCGGCGCCGAGGCGCTGCCGGACATACCTCGCTGAAGGCTTCGACCTAACCGTCGTGCGATCAGCGAAGCTCGGTCAATTGGCGTAGCAGGGGTAGCAGGGCCTCGGCGATGGCCTCTGCGACCTCCTGGTGCACCTCGACCGGGTGCCCAATGGGATCGCGCACGTCGTCCCCATCTCCCCCGCCCTGTCGCCGTGTCCGCGCGGACGCGAGTGCCGCGACGAGACTCTGTGCCCGCTTCGCGAGCGAGTCGCCGGGCAGAGATGCCGCCGGGGGCACGTACGCCAGCAGGGCGGCGGCTTCTCGGAGGGTGAAGGTTCGGGCGAGGCCGCGGGGGGCGCTGGCGAGCACGTCCCGGCGGTGGGTGCGAGTCATGGTCAGAATCAGGTCCGCCTGCGCCGGTAAGGCCTCGGTGAGCTGCCGGGCGCGGAAGTCCCCCGGCTGTGCACCGAAACCGGCGAGGACGAGTGCGCTGTCCGGGTGCATCCCCGAGCCCACGACAGCGCGCGTACCCGCGCTGATCAGCCGGACGTCTGTGGCGGAGGCCCCCAAAGCCTCATCGAGATAGGCGCGTCCCAACCGTTCGGCGAGTGCGGACCGACAGATGTTGCCGGTGCAGACCAGCAGGATCGTGAAGGCCGGGGACATGTCTCCGGAACTACTCACCAGCACATTGTGCGGTTAGTACGCCCCTGAGCCACGCATCACCACCCGAACCGCCTTCCATATGATCATGAAGCGGGTGGCGGACAGCCAGTCTCGACAAGGTGGGGTGACGCCCCGCCAAGTGACGTCACCCGACCAGGTGAAGTGACCCCAGTCAGGCGGACACCTCGGTCTGTGTCACCTGCTGCTTGATGATCTTCTCGTAGTCCGCCGGGCTGAGGTTGTCCAGCCGACTGTGGCGACGCTGCGGGTTGTAGAAGCCCTCGATGTAGCTGAAGACCTCCATCTCCAACTCGTGCCGGGTCGGCCAGGCCCGTTGGTAGACCAGCTCCTCCTTCAGCGTGGCGAAGAACGACTCGGCCATCGCGTTGTCGTAGGCGCTGCCGACGCGGCCCATCGAGGCCAGCACGCCGGAGGTGCGCAGCGTCTTGCCGAACTCGTAGCTGGTGTACTGCCCGGACTCAACCGGTGGTCGCAACACCGGCTCGTGGGAGTGAGCGTAGGTGCTCGTCGAGAGATTCGGCCGGTGTCTTCCAGCTGAGGGTCTTGCGCGGCCTGCCGTTGAGGGCTGCGGCGACGGCCTGGAGGTCGTCGGCGGTCCACCGGGACAGGTCAGTGCCCTTGGGGAAGTACTGCCGCAGCAGGCCGTTGGTGTTCTCGTTCGTGCCGCGTTGCCAGGGGCTGTGTGGGTCAGCGAAGTAGACCGCGAGCCCGGTGTCGATCTTGAGCTGGGCGTGCTGGGCGAGCTCCTTGCCGCGATCCCAGGTCAGTGAGCGACGCAGCTGGGCGGGCAGCGTGGTGATCTGCGCGGCGATCGCGTCCCTCATGGCTTCAGCGCCGTAGCCGCCGAGCGCGGGGCCGTTCTTCACTCGCGGTTCCACGCCGTAGCCGGCCATCCGCGGTAGGTGCAGCAGCATCGTGAACCTTGTCGTGCGCTCCACCAGCGTGCCGATCGCTGACCGATCAGTGCCGATGATCAGATCACCCTCCCAGTGCCCCGGAATCGCGCGGTCGTCGGCCTCGGCCGGACGTTCGCTGATCATGACCTCAGGAGTGACATGGCCGCCGGCGCGCTGGCGGGCCCTGGAGCGCGGGACGCGTAGCGCCCGGCCGGTCCGTAGACAGGCGACCAGTTCGCGCCGCAGCGCGCCGCGGCTCTGCACGTAAAGCGCCTGGTAGATGGCCTCGTGGGAGATCCGCATGGAGTCATCGTCGGGGAAGTCGACCGGCAACCGGTGGGCGATCTGCTCAGGGCTCCACGCGGTCGCCCACCGGCGGTCGGCGCGCCGGGGCTTGTTCCGGCCCGTCCACTCCGGCGTGGCCGGCCCGGCCGCCGCCGTCCCGTCCGGGCGCCGGATCTCTCCGGCCAGCCGGTTCTGGACGTAGGCGCGCAGCCGGTCGTTGTCGACCAGTTTCGCGGTCTTTGGGCGACGCGCCATCAACTCCGCTTTCCACTGCGCGATCCCGGCTCGGTAGTCCAGCCGCCCACCGCGGGTGGCGGCGTTGCGCCGCAGTTCGCGGGAGATCGTCGACGGCGACCGGCCCAGGCGTCGAGCGATCTCCCGGACTCCCACGTCCTGCGCCCTCAGCAGGGCGATCTCCTCCCGCTCGGCGAACGACAGATACCTGCCCGACGACGGAGCGAGGTCGATCAAGGGCATGCCGCCGCGTTCCCGGAACCACCGTGACCCGACCGGTCCCGAGACACCGCACGCGAGCGCGGCGTCCTCGCTGGTGAGCCCCGCCGCGATCTTCACCCAGAACGCGCGCTCCACATCGCGGCGGATCGGCGGCCTGCCCGGCGACCGCATCGCCGGCCGCCCCGTCAACGTCGTCATCCATCCTGCTGGCCGTCCCATCAACACACCCGTTCTCATCGGGGTGTTGCGACGACCAATTGAATCCGCCCTGGCTGCCGCGGTCGCTGTGGTGGACCACGCCGGGCCGCGGCTTGCGGGCGAAGATCGCCATGCCGACCGCATCGAGGACCAGCTCCCGACGCAGGTGGGTGGCCATCGCCCAGCCCACCACCCGCCGGCTGCAGGCGTCCATCACCACCGCCAGGTAGCGGAACCCCTCCCAGCTGCGCAGATAGGTGTGGGGTCGGGCCGCA
>NZ_LWUA01000026.1 GCF_005222955.1 Blastococcus sp. CCUG 61487
CCCGTTCGCCACTGATCCCCCGCCGAAGCAGGTTCACCGTTCGACTTGCATGTGTTAAGCACGCCGCCAGCGTTCGTCCTGAGCCAGGATCAAACTCTCCGTAGATGAATTCGATACCAGCTGAGAACCGAGAGCTAGCACTCTCGATATCAATCAACCAAAGGAATCCCAGCCGCAGATCCGAAGACCCACGACACGGGGAATTACTTGGCACTGACTTTCGGCACGCTGTTGAGTTCTCAAAGAGCGGACGCGCACGAACTCCACCCTCCCGGGCTTCACTCGCGGCTGGATGTCCAACACTACGCCGGTTTCCGATGTCCTCGCCAGTGGCGGGTCTCGGTCCGGCGGCCCCTCGGGGCCGCGCGGCGCAGAGAAGACTGTACACGATCTCCGACCCCGCCTCGCAAGGGGCGTCGCAGTGGCCTGCGTCTCCCGACGCATGCCTGTGGGTCAACGGCCCGCAGGTGGCGGGCATTCCCGCCTCAGAGGCCGAGGAACCCCTCGATGCCCACGGTGAGGCCAGGACGCCGGCCGATCTCCCGGACCGCCAGCAGCACCCCCGGCATGAAGGAGGCCCGGTCGTAGGAGTCGTGGCGCAGGGTCAGGGTCTCCCCCTGCGCACCCATGAGGACCTCCTGGTGGGCGACCAGGCCAGCCAGCCGGACCGCGTGCACCGCCACGCCCTCGACGTCCGCGCCTCGCGCACCGGGCAGCGCGTCGGTCGTGGCGTCCGGCACCGGGTCCATGCCGGCGCGGGTGCGGGCCTCGGCGATCAGCCGCGCCGTGCGGACGGCCGTCCCGGACGGGGCGTCGACCTTGTTCGGGTGGTGCAGCTCCACCACCTCCACGGACGGGAAGAACCGCGCCGCCTCCTGCGCGAACTTCATCAGCAGGAGCGCACCGACGCCGAAGTTCGGGGCGATCACCACGCCGAGCTCGGGCTTCGGCGCCAGCCACTCCCGGATGGTCTCGAGGCGGGCCTCGTCGAAGCCCGTCGTCCCCACCACGCAGTGGATGTTGTTGTCGATGCAGAACCTGATGTTGTCCATGACCACGTCGGGCCGGGTGAAGTCGACGACCACCTGGGTCCCGGCGTCGGCGAGGCCGAACAACCAGTCGCCCTCGTCGACCATGGCGACGAGTTCGAGGTCCTCGGCGGCGTTGACCGCCTTGACCACCTCGGTGCCCATGCGCCCGCGGGCTCCGAGCACGCCCACGTTGATGAGCGGGACGTCGCCGGACGTGGCGGACTGCTGGTCGGTCGCGGAGGTGGTCACGCGGTCAGTCTCCCGGACCGTCGCCGAACCGCAAGGGAGCCCCCTGCCTCACGACCCGGTCGTGGCGCGGCGTCGGGCCGCCTCCCACACGACCAGGCCGACGAGGACGCCGAGCACGTCGGCGACCAGGTCGCCGACCGACGTGCTGCGCCCGAGCACCTCCAGGCCCTGCACCACCTCGCTGACCGCCGCGTAGCCGATCAGCAGCGGCGCCAGCACCTTCGCGGAGATGCCCGCCCAGCGGCCGGTGGAGGCCAGGACGCCGAAGAGCAGCAGGTGCACGACCTTGTCCGCACCGTCGAACCCGGAGGGGACGTCCGACGCGGGCGCGAAGAGCACCGCCAGGGACACCAGGACCGCGACGCTGAAGACGCCCCGAGCCAGAGCGCTGTGGACGGCGAGGCCCCCGTGCTGTGTCATCTTCGGCCTTCCTGCAGGGGCCCGACGTGAGCCTGCGAACGTTGGGGGGCAGGGAGGTCCTTGCTCAGAGGGAGTCGAGGTCCGACTCGCGGTAGGGACCGACGACGGCCAGGCAGGTCGGCCGGCCGAAGACCTCGGCGGCCACCGCGCTCACCTCGTCCTCGTCCACGGCGTCGAGCCGGTCGAGCACCTCGCGCACGGGCAGGTACTCTCCGTAGGAGAGCTCGCTCTTGCCCAGCCGGCTCATCCGGGAGCCGGTGTCCTCCAGGCCCAGCACCATGCCGCCCTTGAGCTGCCCCCGCGCCCGGGCCACCTCCTCGGGCGCGAGCCCGTCGGCCGCCACCCCGGCCAGTTCCTCGCGGATCAGCCGCAGCACCTCGGGCACCCGCTTCTTGGAGCAGCCCGCGTAGACCGAGAAGGTGCCCGTGCCCGCGTAGTGCGCGAGCGAGGACCCGACGCTGTAGACCAGGCCGCGCTTCTCGCGGATCTCCTGGAACAGCCGGGAGCTCATCCCACCACCGACGGCGGTGTCGAGGACGGCGGCGGCGTAGCGGCGCTCGTCCAGCCGCCCCATCGCCGGCGCGCCGAGGAGGAGGTGGGTCTGCTCCGTGCGCCGCGCGATGAGGCCGGTCGAGCGGGCGGGCCGCTCCGGACCGGGCTCACCCAGCCGCAGCGGCGCGGGCGTCCCGTCCCCGGCCAGCCGGTCCCCGAACGCGGCGGTCACCAGGTCGAGCACCTGCTGGTGGTCGACCCGGCCGGCCGCCGTCACCACCATCGACGGGGCGGCGTAGCGGCTCCGGTACCAGCCGTCGACGTCGTCCCGGGTCAGGCCCTCGATCGACTCGACGGTGCCCAGCACCGAGCGCCCCAGCGGGGTGTCCCCGAACAGGGTCTCGGCGAACAGGTCGTGGACGGCGTCGGCGGGCTCGTCGTCGCGCATGGCGATCTCCTCGAGCACCACCGTGCGCTCGGAGTCGAGATCGGCTGCGGTGTTGGTCGCGTCGGTGACCAGGTCGGCCAGCAGCGACACCGCCAGCGGGAGGTCACTGGCGAGCACGTTCGCGTAGTAGCAGGTGTGCTCCTTGGCGGTGAACGCGTTCATCTCCCCGCCGACGGCGTCCATCGCGGTGGCGATCTCCAGCGCGCTGCGCGACGTCGTCCCCTTGAACAGCAAGTGCTCGAGGAAGTGCGACGACCCTGCCACCGACGGCGTCTCGTCGCGCGAGCCGACGCCGACCCAGATGCCCAGCGTGGCCGAGAGGACGCCGGGCATCGTCTCGGTCAGGACCCGCAGGCCTCCGGGCAACGTCGTGCGCTCCACCCGGCCACCGACCTCGTCGAGATCGAGCAGCTCGGTCACCCCGACGGGCGCCGGGGCGGGTGCATCCGCACCCGCCCCGGCCCCGATCACATCAGTCAGGATCACTCACTCGCAGCGGTGGCGTCGGCCGGAGCCTCGGCCGGCGCGGCCGAGCCGGCGTCGCCCTCGGCGACCGGAACGAGGCTGATCTTGCCGCGGGCGTCGATGTCGGTGATCTCCACCTGCATCTTGTCGCCGACGTTGGCCACGTCCTCGACCTTGCCGATGCGCTTGCCGCCACCGAGCTTGCTGATGTGCACCAGGCCGTCGCGGCCGGGCAGCAGCGAGACGAACGCACCGAACGGCGTGGTCTTGACGACGGTGCCGAGGAAGCGCTCGCCGACCTTGGGCAGCGTCGGGTTGGCGATCGCGTTGATCCGGTCCACGGCGGCCTGGGCCGACGGGCCGTCGGAGGCTCCGACGTAGATCGTGCCGTCGTCCTCGATCGTGATGTCGGCGCCGGTCTCGTCCTGGATCGCGTTGATCATCTGGCCCTTGGGCCCGATGACCGCGCCGATCTTGTCGACCGGGATGCGCACCGTGGTGACCCGCGGGGCGTAGGGGCTCATCTCGTCGGGGGCGTCGATGGCCTCGTTCATCACGTCGAGGATGTGCAGCCGGGCCGCGCGGGCCTGGGTCAGCGCACCGGCCAGGACGTCGGACGGGATGCCGTCGAGCTTGGTGTCCAGCTGCAGCGCCGTCACGAAGTCACGGGTGCCGGCGACCTTGAAGTCCATGTCACCGAACGCGTCCTCGGCACCGAGGATGTCGGTCAGCGCCACGTACTCGGTCTTGCCGTCGACCTCGTCGGAGACCAGGCCCATGGCGATGCCGGCGACCGGCGCCTTCAGCGGCACACCGGCGTTGAGCAGGGCCAGCGTCGAGGCGCAGACCGAACCCATCGAGGTGGAGCCGTTGGAGCCCAGCGCCTCGGAGACCTGCCGGATCGCGTAGGGGAACTCCTCGCGGTCGGGCAGCACGGGCACGAGTGCCCGCTCGGCGAGCGCGCCGTGGCCGATCTCGCGCCGCTTGGGCGAGCCCACGCGGCCGGTCTCACCGGTGGAGTACGGCGGGAAGTTGTAGTTGTGCATGTAGCGCTTGCGGGTCACCGGCGAGAGGGTGTCCAGCTGCTGCTCCATGCGGAGCATGTTCAGCGTGGTGACGCCGAGGATCTGGGTCTCGCCGCGCTCGAACAGGGCCGAGCCGTGCACCCGCGGGACGACCTCCACCTCGGCCGACAGCGGCCGGATGTCGGTGACGCCGCGGCCGTCGATGCGGACCTTGTCGCGCAGGATGCGCTGGCGGACGACCTGCTTGGTCAGCGCCCGGAAGGCACCGGAGATCTCCTTCTCCCGGCCCTCGAAGCGCCCGGCCAGCGCGGCCTTGATCTCGTCCTTGAGCGCGTCGGTGGCGTCCTCGCGCTCGGCCTTGCCGGCGATCTGCTGCGCCTGGGCGAGCCGGTCGCCGACCTCGGCCTCGACGGCGGCGTAGACGTCGTCCTGGTAGTCCAGGAAGCGGGGGAACTCCTGGACCGGCTTGGCGGCCTTCTCGGCCAGCGCGGACTGGGCGTCGCACAGCGCCTTGATGAACGGCTTGGCGGCCTCGAGGCCCTGGGCCACGACCTCCTCGGTCGGGGCGGTGGCGCCACCGGCGACGAGCTCGACGGTCTTCTCGGTGGCCTCGGCCTCGACCATCATGATCGCGACGTCGCCATCCGGGAGGACGCGGCCGGCCACGACCATGTCGAAGACGGCGTCCTCGAGCTCGGTGTGGGTCGGGAAGCCGACCCACTGGCCGTTGATCAGCGCGACGCGGGTGGCGCCGATCGGGCCGGAGAACGGCAGCCCGGAGAGCTGGGTGGACGCCGAGGCGGCGTTGATGGCGACCACGTCGTAGAGGTGCTGCGGGTCGAGCGCCATGACGGTGATGACGACCTGGACCTCGTTGCGCAGGCCCTTGGCGAAGGTCGGGCGCAGCGGGCGGTCGATCAGGCGGCAGGTGAGGATCGCGTCCTCGGACGGGCGGCCCTCGCGACGGAAGAACGAACCGGGGATGCGCCCGACGGCGTACATGCGCTCCTCGACGTCGACGGTCAGCGGGAAGAAGTCGAACTGCTCCTTCGGCTGACGGCCGGCCGTGGTGGCCGAGAGCAGCATGGTGTCGCCCATGGTGACGACGACGGAGCCGGCGGCCTGGCGAGCGAGCCGGCCGGTCTCGAAGGTGACCGACCGGCTGCCGAAGCTGCCGTTGTCGATGACCGCGGTGGCGGTGGTGACGCCGTCCTCGGCGTCGAACTCTGCGGTGATGGTGGGTGCGGACACGTGTCCTTCTCTCTTCTTCGTCGCATCGGCCTCGTGCCGACCTGCGACTCCTCCGACGGCCAGTCCCTGACTGGGTGCCGTCCTGCGTCCGGGGCGACCGGTACTCGATCGAAGCCCTCGGGATCGCTTCCCCGCTCGGGGGGAACCCACTCCTCGCGGAGGGTGTGCCCGAGGGCCACTACCGAGGACCGGCCCGTCTGGGGCGCGTCCGGCGGCTGGCCGGTTTCCCCGTGCGGCGGGTGCCGCACGAGGAAGGGGACCGTCCCGGATTCCTCCGGGGCGGTCCCCTGTCGCTCAGCGGCGCAGACCGAGCCGCTCGATCAGCGACCGGTAGCGGTTGATGTCGGTCTTCGCCAGGTAGTTCAGCAGCCGGCGGCGCCGGCCGACCAGCAGGAGCAGGCCACGACGGCTGTGGTGGTCGTGCTTGTGCTGCTTGAGGTGCTCGGTGAGATCGGTGATGCGCTTGCTCAGCATCGCGACCTGGACCTCGGGCGAACCCGTGTCGTTCTCGACCGTGCCGTACTCGGCCATGATCTGCTTCTTCGTCGCGCTCTCCAGCGCCATGGGATCGCCTCCGGGGCGGGTCACGTGTGGCCCCCGGTCTGACTCACGGGGGCAGGTGTCACACATCGTCGGCGGACCGACGACCCCACGAGGCTACATGCCCAGGATCCGGCGGGTGTCGGCGACGTCCTGGGCCATGGCCTCCAGGAGCGCGTCGACGTCGGGGAACGCCGCCATCGGACGCAGTCGCTCGGCGAACTCCACACCGACGTGCTCGCCGTACAGGTCGCCCGCGTAGTCGAGGACGTAGGCCTCCACGGTGCGGCGGCTGCCCTGGAAGGTGGGGTTGCTGCCGACCGAGATCGCCGCGGGCAGCCGCTCGCGCGCGGTCCCGCCGCGCGGGTCGCGGATCACCAGGTGGCCGGCGTAGACGCCGTCGGCCGGGATCGCGGTGAACGGCGGGCTCTCGACGTTCGCGGTCGGGTAGCCGAGGTCGCGGCCCCGGCGGTCGCCGCGCACCACCACGCCGTCGACGCGGTGCGGGCGCCCCAGCGCCCGGGCGGCCGAGGCCATGTCCCCGGCCGCGACGCACGCCCGGATGTAGGTGGAGGAGATCGTCACCTCGTCGTCGTCGACGTTCGCCAGCGGGATCCCCTCGACGGCGAAACCGAACCGCCGGCCCTCGGCGGTGAGGGTGTCGACAGTGCCGGCGGCCTTGTGGCCGTAGGTGAAGTTCTCCCCCACCACGACCTGGGCGGCGTGCAGGTGCTCGACCAGCACCGTGTGGGTGAAGGTCTCCGGTGGCAGCCGCATGAACTCGGGGGTGAACGGCAGCACGCACATGGCGTCGACGCCGAGCTCGGCGACCAGCTCGGCCTTGCGGTCCAGGGCGGTGAGGATCGCGGGGTGGGAACCGGGCCGCACGACCTCGGCCGGGTGCGGGTCGAACGTGAGCAGGAGGCACGGGCGGCGCATCGCCTGCGCGCGGGCCACCGCCGTCCCGATCAGCGACTGGTGCCCGCGGTGGACGCCGTCGTACATGCCGATGGTGACCACCGTGCGGCCGAGATCTGCCGGGGTGGCCTCCAGGCCTCGCCAGCGCTGCACGCGATACGTCCCTGTCGTCCGCTGCTCAGCCGACGCGGTGCAGCCAGCCGTGCGAGTCGGCCACCCGCCCGTGCTGGATGTCGAGCAGTGCCTCGCGCAGCCGCATGGTCAGCGGGCCGGGGGTGCCGTCGCCGACGGTGAAGTCCCCGGTGCGCGCCTTCACCTCGCCGACCGGCGTGATGACGGCGGCGGTGCCGCAGGCGAAGGTCTCGGTGACGGTGCCGTCGGCGACGCCCTGGCGCCACTCGTCGACGGTCCACTTGCGCTCGGTGACCGTGTGCCCCATCTCGCGGGCCAGCGTGATGAGCGAGTCGCGGGTGATGCCGGGCAGCAGGGTGCCGGTGAGCTCCGGAGTGACGAGTTCGGCGTCGTCACCGGAGCCGAGGACGAAGAACAGGTTCATCCCGCCCATCTCCTCGACGTAGCGCTTCTCGACGGCGTCGAGCCACACGACCTGGTCGCAGCCGGCCTCGATGGCCTGTTCCTGGGCCAGCAGGCTCGCGGCGTAGTTGCCGGCGCACTTCACGTCGCCCGTGCCGCCGGGAGCGGCGCGGATGTAGTCCTCGCACAGGTAGACCGACACCGGTTGCACGCCGCGGGGGAAGTACGCGCCGGCCGGGCTGGCGATGACGATGAACAGGTACTCGTGTGCGGGGCGCACCCCGAGGAACGGCTCGCTGGCCAGCATGTAGGGCCGCAGGTACAGGGTCTGGTCGGGCCCCGTGGGCACCCAGTCGCGGTCGGTGTCGACGAGCGCGTCGACGGCGGTCAGGAACGACTCCTCGGGCACCGGGGGCATCGCCAGCCGCCGCGCGCCGCGGGCGAAGCGCGCCGCGTTGGCCTCGGGCCGGAACGTCGCGACGGTGCCGTCGGGCTGCGCGTAGGCCTTGAGCCCCTCGAAGATCGACTGCGCGTAGTGCAGCGCCGCCGTCGCCGGGTCCACCTGCAGCGGCCCGTACGTGGTCAGCCGGGCGTCGTACCAGCCCTCGCCCACGCGGTAGCGCGCCACGAACATGCTGTCGGTGAAGTAGCGGCCGAAGCCCGGGTCCGCGAGCAGCTCGGCGCGCTCGGTGGGGGTGCGACGGCGCACGTCCTCCACGACCACCGGCACACCCTCGGTGAACATCCACGAGGCGGTACGGCTGTCGCTGAGCGTGTCGGTCATGGCTCCCACCTGCGAGTGCGACGGAACGGCACCGGCGCCGCGCGGGCAGCGCCGGTGCCGTCACACTAGTCCGCCGATCACGGCCGGTCGGGTGCCGCGCTCTCGATCACCTCGTAGGACCACAAGTGGGAGGAGTTGGCCGCCGCCGGGGCCAGCGTGTCGCCACCGCCGTCGTGGGCGCGGTCGAAGTCCTGGCCGGACTGCCACGCCTCGTAGGCCTCGTGGCTGCTCCACCGGGTGTAGACGAGGTACTGGTCGGTGCCCTCCAGCGGCCGCAGCAGCTCGAACCACTCGAAGCCCGGCGTCCTCTCGACGGCTCCGGCGCGCCCCCGGAAACGCTCCTCGAAGCGCTCCTGCTTGTCCTTCGGAACGGTGATCGCGTTGATCTTCACGACGCTCATGGGCACCCATCTTCCCGGAGGGCGACGAGCTGAACCCCGTCAGCCCGGTGGGAAGCCGACCGCCACGCGGGCGGTACCGCCGGCGTCCTCGATCAGCGCCGCCAGCCGGCCCTCGGGCTCGATCGCCGCGTGGAGGCCGGGTGCGCCGGTCGCGGCGATCCGCTGCCCGTAGCCCACCGCCGTCGCCTCGTCCGGGGTGAGGACCCGCTCCGGGAAGACCAGCCGGGCGGCGTCGGCCAGCGGGAGAAACCCGGTGCCGCCTCCGGCCACCAGCGCGGCCGCCGCCTCGTCCACGGGCGCGGCCGCGCCGATCGCGAACGGCCCGGACGCGGTCCGCCGCAGCGCGGTCAGGTGCCCGCCGACCCCCAGCGCCGCGCCGGCGTCCCGGGCGATGGCACGGATGTAGGTGCCGGCGCTGCACACCACGGTGATCTCCACGTCGACGAGGTCGGGCTCCGGGCGGCTGACCCGGTCCACGTCCAGGCGGTGCACGGTGACCGCGCGCGGCGCGAGCTCCACCTCCTCGCCAGCCCGCACGCGGTCGTAGGACCGGCGGCCGGCCACCTTCACGGCGCTCACCGACGACGGCACCTGCTGCAGCGGGCCGGTCTGCGCGCCCAGGGCCGCCCGGACCGCGTCGTCGTCCAGACCGGCGGTCGAGGCCGAGGTGAGCAGCTCCCCCTCGCGGTCGTCGGTGACCGTGGCCTGGCCGAGCCGGACCGTCGCCTCGTAGGTCTTGTCGTGCCCGCCCACGTGCCCGAGCAGCCGGGTGGCCGCGCCGACGCCGAGGACCAGCAGCCCGGTCGCCATCGGGTCGAGCGTGCCGGCGTGCCCGACCTTGCGCACCGACAGCGCCCGTCGCGCGCGGGCGACGACGTCGTGCGAGGTCATCCCCCCAGCCTTGTCGACGAGCAGGAGACCCGGGGGGACGTCGGCGTCGGGGCGTCGGGGGCTCACACCGTCACCCTCGCAGGCGCGCTCAGCCACCGGTCACCGGCCACCCGGACGAGCACCCCCACCAGCCGCAGGCCGATGAACAGGCACAACCCGGTCCAGATCCCGGCCAGGCCCCAGTCCAGCGGTCCGGACAGCAGGGACAGCGGCAGGAAGCCGACGATCGCCGAGCCGATCGTGAGCGTGCGCAGGTACGCGACGTCGCCGGCGCCCATCAGGACGCCGTCCAGCGCGAACACCACGCCGGCCAGCGGCTGCATCGCGGCCAGGAACCACCAGACCAGCTGGGCCTGGTCGACGACGGCGGGGTCGTCGGTGAACAGCGGCGGCACGACGCCGCGCAGCGCGAGCAGCGTCGCCGCCACGCCCAGGCCGGTGGCCAACCCCCAGAGCGTCACCCGGCGGGCGGTGGCCCGGGCCTCGGCGCGACGCTCGGCGCCCAGCGCGTGGCCGACCAGCGTCTGCGCGGCGATGGCGTACGCGTCGAGGACCAGCGCGAGGAAGAAGAAGAGCTGCAGCGCGATCTGGTGCGCACCCAGCTGGGCGGCGCCGGCACGCGCGGCGACGCCGGCGGCGACCAGGAACGACAACTGCAGGACGGCGGCCCGCAGCAGCAGGTCCCGGCCGATGACCACCTGCGCGACGACGGCGGCCGGCCGAGGCCGCCACTCCGCGCGCTCCGCGGCCAGCGCCCGGAGGAAGAGCAGGGCGGTGACCGTCTGCCCGATCACGTTCGCGACGGCGGAACCCACCAGGCCCCAGCCGACCGGGTGCACGAGCACCGGGCACAGGACCAGGCTGACGAGGCTCCCGGCCAGCACGAAGCGGACCGGCCGGCGCAGCTCCTGCACGCCGCGCAGCCAGCCGTTGCCGGCCAGCGAGATCAGCAGCAGCGGTGCGCCGAAGGAGGCGACGCGCAGCCAGTCCTCCCCCGCCTGCGCCACGGGACCGTCGCCACCTGCCAGCAGGCGGGTGAGCGGGCCGGCGCCCACCTGGAAGAACAGCAGGACGAGCAGGCCCAGGGCGCAGGCCAGCCAGGTCGCCTGCACGCCCTCGGCGACGGCGCCGGCTCGGTCGCCCGCGCCGGCGCGGCGCGCGGCTCGGGCGGTGGTGCCGTAGGCCAGGAAGTTGAGCAGCGCCGCGGACCAGGCCAGCAGGCCACCGCCGACGGCCAGCCCACCCAGCGCCACCGTGCCGAGGTTGCCGACGACGGCGGTGTCGACGAGCAGGTACAGCGGCTCGGCCGCCAGCACCACGAGGGCGGGCAGCGCCAGGGAGAGCACGGACGGCGGACGCGGGGTGGTGGACCCCGCGTCGGCCGTCTCGCCGGGCCGGGTCACGCCTCGGCGAGCGCCTGGCGGAGGGCCTCGATCGTCTTCTCGCGGTCCAGGTAGGAGCTGTAGCCGGCGGCGAGTGTGTGCCCACCGCCGCCGAGCCCGGACGCGATGCGGGCGACGTCGGTACCACCGCGGGAGCGCAGGGAGACCGACCACGAGCCGTCGTCCTGACCCTTGAGCACGCACGCGACGTCGGCTTCCTCCGCGGCGCGGATGACGTCGACCAGCGCCTCCAGCTGCTCGGCGGGCAGCCCGTGCTCGGCGGCCTCCGCGCTGCTGGACCAGGTCCAGACCAGCCCGGCGCCCACGTCCGGCTCGAGGACCGCGCGTCCGGTCACCACCGACAACAGGCCGAGCCAGCCGAACGGGGCGGTGTCGAACAGCCGGCGGCTGATCGCGGCGTGGTCGATGCCGGTGGCCAGCAGCCGGGCGGCCAGCTCGTGCGTGCTCGGCCGGGTGTTGCCGAACCTGAAGGAGCCGGTGTCGGCGGCGAGTCCGGCGTACAGGCAGGTGGCGAGCCGGCGGTCGATGGCCACGCCGAGGTCGTCGAGGAGGTCGGCGACGAGGGCCACGGTGGCCGGCGCGCCGGGGTCGACGAGGCGGAGCTCGCCGAAGCCCGGGTTGCTGGCGTGGTGGTCGACGACGATCGAGGTGCCCGCCGTGTCCAGCAACCCGGCCAGCTCGCCGAGGCGGCCGGGCGAGGCGGCGTCGAGGCTCACGAAGACGTCCGGGGACGACGGGAGCGCGCTGGACGGGACGAACCCTTCGGCGCCCGGCAACCAGCCCAGCGAGGCCGGCAGGGCGGACGTCCCGGGGAAGGTGGGCAGGACGAGGGCGCCGCGACGGCGGAGGCCCTCGGCGAGGGCGAGCGTGCTGCCGAGAGCGTCGGCGTCCGGGTTGACGTGGCCGGAGAGGACCACGGTGGCCCGCGCCTCGGCGGCCTCGGAGAGGACCCCGGCCACGGTGCGGGACGCCGCGGCGATCCGCCTGGTGGCGGCGGCGGTGGACGGCACGGCCATCGGTCAGCCACCCGCTCCCGGATCGGCGACGGGTGGGGCGTCGTCCTCCACGCCGACCCGGCCGCCGCCCACGGGGTAGCCGGGACCGCCGTCGTCGGGTTCGTCGGTGGTGATGCTGTCCGCGTCGCCCACCTGCCCGCGGCGGCCACCGTCGGTCGGGTCGCCCGCGACGGGCATCTCGCGGCCGCCCAGCTCGGACACGCCCTGGCCCTCGTCGGGCCGGTGCGGGTCGGGGTCGTTCTCGCTCACAGCGCGCTCCTACTGCGGGAGGGGTCCTCGGCACTGTCATCGGCAGTGTCGTGCCCGACCGGGTGGTCCGCGGCGAGATCGTCGTCGTCCTCGTCCGACTCCGGCTCCGCCGGCTTCCGGTAGGGGTCGGGCTCGCCCGCGTACTGGGCGCCTTCCCGGGCCCGGGCCAGTTCGGCGTCGGCGTGGCGGGCCCGCTCCAACGCCTCCTCCAGCTCGCGGGCGGTGTCGGGGACGATGTCGGCGACGAAGGTCAGCGTCGGCACGAACTTGATGCCGGTCTGCTTGCCCACGGTGGAGCGCAGCACGCCGGTGGCGCTCGCGAGCGCGGCGGCCGAGTCGGCGACCTGCGTCTCGTCGCCGTAGACGGTGTAGAAGATCGTCGCCTCACGCAGGTCGCTGGCGACCCGGGCGTCGGTGACGGTGACCATGCCCAGCCGCGGGTCCTTGATCTGGGTCTCGATCGCGGCGGAGACGATCTGACGGATGCGCACCGCCAGCTTGCGTGCGCGAGCCGGATCGGCCATGTCGCACCTCCAGTGTTCGTGAGAAGGACGGGTCCTCTTAGTCGTCTCCGTCGGAGTGCAGCTGCCGGTGCGTCGACAGCAGCGTCACCTCCGGTCGCTCGGCCAGCAACCGTTCGCAGGCATCCAGGACGTCGATCACCTGACCGGGTTCACCGGCGACCGTGGCGACGCCGACCTGCACGCGGCGGTGCAGGTCCTGGTCGCCGACCTCGGCGGCGGCCACGGCGAAGCGCCGCCGCAGCTCGGCCACGATCGGCCGGACGACGGCGCGCTTGCCCTTGAGCGAGTGGACGTCGCCCAGCAGCAGGTCGGCGGTGAGAGTCCCGGTGAACACGCGCCTCCGTTCCCGATCCCGTCGCGGCCTCGGCGTCCTCCCCCACCGCGCAGCGTCCTCCCTCACCGTCGACGGCGAGGGAGGACCCTCGATGATCAGGTCACCTGATCATCGAGGGTCCCCGCCCGGCCTCAGGTGCGCGGGATCTCGCGCATCTCGAAGGTCTGGATGACGTCGTCGACCTTGATGTCGTTGTACGACCCCAGCCCGATACCGCACTCGTAGCCCTCGCGGACCTCGGTCACGTCGTCCTTGAACCGGCGCAGCGACTCGACGGTCAGGTTGTCCGCGACGATCGCGCCGTCGCGGAGCAGCCGGGCCTTGGAGTTCCGGTTGATCGTGCCGGTGCGGACGATCGAACCCGCGACGTTGCCGATCTTCGGCACCCGGAAGACCTCGCGGACCTCCGCGGTCCCGAGCTGGACCTCCTCGTACTCCGGCTTGAGCATCCCCTTGAGGGCGGCTTCCATCTCGTCGATGGCCTGGTAGAGAACCGTGTAGTACCGGACGTCCACACCCTCGCGGGTGGCCAGCTCGGTCGCCTGGCCCTCGGCCCGGACGTTGAAGCCGATGACGATGACGTCGTCGGCCAGCGCCAGGTCGATGTCGCTCTTGGTGATGCCACCCACCCCGCGGTGGATGACCCGCAGCGCGATCTCGTCGGGCAGCTCGATCTTCATGAGCGCCTCTTCGAGCGCCTCGACGGTGCCCGAGTTGTCGCCCTTGATGATCAGGTTGAGCTGACGGGTCTCCTTGAGCGCGGCGTCGAGGTCCTCGAGGCTGATCCGCTTGCGCATGGAAGCGTTCTGCGCGCTGCGGATGCGGGCCTGGCGGCGGTCGGCGATCTGCCGGGCCACCCGGTCCTCCTCGACGACCAGGAAGGTGTCGCCGGCGCGGGGCACCGAGGTGAGACCCACGACCTGCACGGGGCGGGCCGGCAGGGCCTCCTTCAGCTTGTTCCCGTGCTCGTCGAGCAGCGAGCGGACACGGCCGTAGGCGTCGCCGGCCACGATCGAGTCGCCCTGGCGCAGCGTGCCGCGCTGGACGAGCACCGTGGCCACGGGGCCGCGGCCCTTGTCCAGCTTGGCGTCGATGACGACACCCTGCGGGTCCTGCTCGGTGTTGGCGCGCAGGTCCAGCGAGGCGTCGGCGGTCAGCAGGACCGCGGTCAGCAGCTCGTCGAGGCCCTGGCGGGTGGTCGCGGAGACGTCGACGAACATCGTGTCGCCGCCGTACTCCTCGGCCACCAGCCCGTACTCGGTGAGCTGCTGACGGATCTTGGCCGGGTTGGCCGTGTCCTTGTCGATCTTGTTGACCGCGACCACGATCGGCACGTCGGCGGCCTGGGCGTGGTTGAGCGCCTCGACCGTCTGCGGCATGACGCCGTCGTCGGCCGCCACGACCAGGATGACGATGTCGGTGACCTTCGCCCCACGGGCACGCATCGCGGTGAACGACTCGTGACCCGGGGTGTCGATGAAGGTGACCGGACGCTCGTTGCCCTCCAGCTCGGTGACGATCTGGTAGGCGCCGATGTGCTGGGTGATGCCGCCGGCCTCGCGCGACACGACGTTCGCGTCCCGCAGGGCGTCCAGCAGCTTGGTCTTCCCGTGGTCGACGTGACCCATGACCGTGACCACCGGCGGCCGGGGGCTCCAGTCGTCCTCGTCGCCCTCCTCGTCACCGAAGGTGAGGTCGAAGGTCTCGAGGAGCTCGCGGTCCTCGTCCTCGGGGCTGACCACCTGGATGTTCCAGCCGATCTCGGCCCCGAGCAGCTGCAGCGTGTCGTCGTTGACCGACTGCGTCGCGGTGATCATCTCGCCCAGGTGGAACAGGGCGGTGACCAGCGCGGCGGGCTCGGCGTTGATCCGCTCGGCCAGGTCGGTCAGCGAGGCGCCACGAGGCAGCCGGACGGTCTGCCCGTTGCCGCGGGGCAGGCTGACGCCGCCCATCGACGGCGCGGCCATCGAGTCGAATTCCTGACGCCGCTGCTTCTTGCTCTTGCGGCCACGGACAGGACCGCGACCGCCGGGGCGACCGAACGCACCGGCCGTGGCGGCACCTGTGCCACCACGACCACGGCCGCGGCCGCCGCCACCACGGAAACCGCCACCGGCCGGGGCGGGACCCCCGCCGCCGGGACGGAAACCACCGCCGCCGCCGGGACCACCGGGCCGACCGCCGCCGCCGGGACCGCCCGAGCGACGC
>NZ_LWUA01000027.1 GCF_005222955.1 Blastococcus sp. CCUG 61487
GACGGCGACCTGGCCGACGGCGCCCCCGGCCCCGAGGACCAGGACGTGCTCCCCGGACCGCAGCCCGGCGCGCCAGGTCAACGCCATCCACGCCGCCACCGCGGACAGCCCCAGCGCCGCCAGCGTTGCGTCGGGCAGGGCGGCATCGGGCAGGGCGGCATCGACCGGGACCAGGTCGTCGGCGGCGACGGCGCAGCGCTCGGCCAGGCTGCCGTCACCCGGTGCCATCCCGGCGCCCGTGGCGAACCAGACCCGGGTTCCGGCAGCGTGCTCCGGGGAGCTCTCGACCACCCCGACCCCCTGCACCCCCGGCACGTACGGCACGGCGGGACGGCCGAAGTACGAGGTGCCCGAGGCGCAGAGCAGGTCCAGCGGCACCAGCGGGGCGGCGGTGACGCGGACGACGGCGCCACCGGGTGCCTGTACCGGCTCCGGGTGCTCGGCCAGCGCCGGGGCCTCCCCCGGCGTCGTCACCACGGCGGCGCGCACCGCGCGCTCCTCAGGCGCCGTCCCCGGCCGCCGGCAGCGACGGGGGCACGTAGGGGTCGGGCGCGACGGGCCGGTTGTTGAGGTCCACCGACAGGAAGATGTCGTTGGCGACCGGCCGGCGCAGCTCCTCGGCCAGCTGCCCGATCAGGCCGGCGGTGCGGGCCAGGAGCGCGAAGCCGCGCAGCAGCTCCAGCGGCAGCCCGAGGTCGGCCAGTGCCGCGCCGCACACACCCGCGCCGTTGAGCGGCAGCTTCTTCCCGAGCACCTCGTCGTGCACCCGCCCGATGGCGGAGAACAGCGCCAGGTGGGGGCCGACCAGCCCCTCCTCGGTGGCGATCTCGATCAGCCGCGGGGTGCGCGGGTCGCCCTGCTTGTGCACGTGGTGCCCGAGCCCGGGGACGAAGCGGCCGGCCGCGCGCTGGGCGGTGACCGTCTCCAGCGCGAGGGCGTCCCAGCCGGCGTCGTCGGTGGGCAGCGCGCCGTCCACCCCGACGAGGACGTCGTGCAGGAACCTGCCGCAGTCCTCGGTGACCCCCAGGAACCGCGAGCCGCCGCCGAGCAGCCCGGCGGCGAGTGCCCCCTGGATGGAGTCCGGTGCGCCCAGGTAGGTGAGCCGGGTGACGATCGCCGTCGGGGTGTAGCCGTGGTCGGCCAGCGCGGCCAGGACCGCCTCGAACACGCGCGTCTCGCCCGGGGTGGGCCGGCGCTGGGTGGCCAGCCAGAAGGAGAGCTCGCCGAAGCCGACGGTGCCCATGACGTCGCGGGCCAGGTCGGTCCCGAGCAGGGTGATCTGCTCGAGGCTCGAGGCGCCCAGCGCCGTCGGGTAGTCCGGTCGCTCGGTCACGCGCTCCCCTCCGTCGTGCTCAGCCACTGCCTGATCTCCGCGCCGTGCTCGTCCAGGGCCGGCGGGGGCAGCCGGTAGGCGGCCGCGGTGGTCGAGAAGGTGATCGGGTTGCGGACCGAGGGGACGGCGGCGGCGCCGTCCCCCACGGTGACCACGGGGTCCAGGCCGATCTCCTCGGCGAACGCGACGCCCTGGTCGATGGTGTTGATCGGCCCGCAGGGCACGCCGGCGCCGATGATGTCGCGGAACCACTCCATCTTCGTGCGGGTGCGCAGCCGCTCCACCAGTAGCGGCCGCAGCTCGTCGCGGTTGGCCGTGCGGTCCTCGTTGCGGCCGAACCGCGGGTCGTCGGCGAGCTCGGGGACGCCCAGCACCTGGCACAGCTTGCGGAACTGGCCGTCGTTGCCGGCGGTGACGATCAGCTCGCCGTCGGCGCACGGCAGCGGCTCGTAGGGGAACAGGCTCGGGTGGCTGTTGCCCATGCGGAAGGGCACCACCCCGCCGGCCACGTAGGCGCTGGTCTGGTTGACCAGCCCCGACAGCGCCGAGGAGAGGAGGTTGACCTCGACGTGCTGGCCGGCGCCGGTCTCGTGCCGGTGGTTGAGCGCGGACAGGATGCCGATCGTGGCGTGCAGGCCCGCCATGACGTCGAACAGCGCCACGCCGGCGCGGTACGGCTCGCCGTCCGGGTCGCCGGTGAGGCTCATGAAGCCCGAGATGGCCTGCACGATGAGGTCGTAGCCGGGCAGCGCCGCACCCCCAGGACCGCTGCCGAAGCCGCTGATCGAGGCGTAGACGATCCGCGGGTTCTCCGCCGCGACGGTGTCGTAGTCCAGGCCGAAGCGGGCCAGGCCGCCGGGCTTGAAGTTCTCGACGAGGACGTCCGCGCGCCGGGCCAGCTCGTGGGCCAGCGCGACGTCGTCCGGGTCCTTGAGGTCCAGGGCCACCGACCGCTTGTTGCGGTTCGCACCCAGGTAGTAGGTGGAGATCCCCTCGCGCACCGGCGGCTGCCAGGTCCGGGTGTCGTCACCCCCGGGCCCCTCGACCTTCACCACCTCCGCGCCGAGGTCGGCCAGCAGCATCGTGCTGTACGGGCCGGCCAGGATGCGGGAGAAGTCGGCCACCAGCAGGCCGGACAGCGGGCCGGACACCGGGCCATGACCCGGTGCCCCGGCTCCACCGGATGCTGTTCGATCGGCGCTCATCAGCGGTCGGGCTCCCCTTCACGTGGACAGCAGCGGACGTCCGTCCGGCTGCACGGGAGCGAGTCTCGACCGCTCGCTCGACGGCTGTCAACCGCACGGCCAGCAGCCGGGACAGCGGGCGCTCGGACCGCTTGACAGCGTCCGCGGGCGGGGCCAGGGTGAGCCACATCGCACCTGATGTCCGGTGAGCGGACACACGTCCGGTGGTGCGTCCGACGTCAGGAGGAACCGATGACCCACCCGGAGCCCACGCCGGAACCCGGCCGCCCGGTGGTCCTGCGCGGCGGCACCGTGCTGCCGATGGACGACGCCTGCAGCATCCTCGGGAACACCGACGTGCTCGTCGTCGACGACCGGATCGCCGCCGTCGGCCCGGCGCTGGAGGTCCCCGAGGGCACGCAGGAGATCGACGCCCGGGGCGGCATCGTCATGCCCGGCATGATCGACACCCACCGGCACATGTGGCAGACCGCGATGCGCGGCTACGGCGCGGACTGGACGCTCACCCAGTACTTCGTCTGGTAC
Organism: Blastococcus sp. CCUG 61487; assembly: GCF_005222955.1. Taxonomy (GTDB): domain Bacteria; phylum Actinomycetota; class Actinomycetes; order Mycobacteriales; family Geodermatophilaceae; genus Blastococcus. Next base: position 3,064 of record NZ_LWUA01000027.1, read on the forward strand.
TACCTCGAGCACGGCCGGACCTTCCGCCCCGAGGACGTCGCCGCCGGCAACCGGCTCGCCGCGCTCGAGGCGCTGGAGGCCGGTGTCACCACCACCGTCGACTGGTCGCACGGCCTGCAGAGCGTCGACCACGCCGAGGCCGCGGTGCAGGCCCTGCGCTCGGTGCCGGGCCGCTTCGTGCTGGCCTACGGCAACATCCAGGCCGCGCCCTGGGAGTGGACCGCCGACCCCGCCGTCCGCGACTTCCTCACCCGTCACCGGGACGCCGCCGACGACATGCTCGGCCTGCAGCTGGCCTTCGACGTCACCGGTGACCCGGTCTTCCCGGAGAAGGCGGCGTTCGAGGCCGCCCGCGAGCTCGGCCTCCCGGTGACCACCCACGCCGGGGTCTGGGGCGCCACCAACGACGACGGCATCCGGCTCATGCACGAGCACGGCTTCATGACCCCCGAGACCGTCTACGTGCACGCCGCGACGCTCACGCCGGACTCCTACCACCGGATCGCGGCCACCGGCGGCTCGATCTCGGTCTCCACCGAGTCCGAGCAGAGCGCCGGCCAGGGGTACCCGCCCACCTGGCAGGTCCGCCGCCACGGCATCCCCGTCTCGCTGTCCATGGACACCAGCGTGTGGTGGAGCGGTGACCTGTTCTCGGCCATGCGCACCACGCTGGGCGCCGACAGGTCCCGCGAGCACTTCGAGGCGCACCTCAGCGGCGAGACCGTCACGCACGTGGCGCTGCGGGCCAAGGACGTCGTGCAGTGGGCCACCCGCGGCGGCGCGCTCGCACTGGGCCGCGACGACCTCGGCAGCCTCGAGCCGGGCAAGAAGGCCGACGTCGTCCTGCTCCGCAACGACGACTCGCCCGTGTCGTTCCCCGTGCTCCACCCCTTCGGCCACGTGGCGTTCCAGGCCCAGCGCGGGGACGTGCACACGGTCCTGGTCGACGGCCGGGTGGTGAAGCACGCGCACAAGCTGGTCGGCGTCGACCTGGGGGCGGTGCGCCGGGAGATCGAGTCCTCGGTCGAGCACCTGCTCTCGACGCTGGGCGAGGAGGTCTGGGCCCAGGGCATGAACCCCGACCTGCCCGACGCGCAGCTGCTGGACAATCCGTACCAGTACACCGAGTACAAGTCCGACAGCACGCGGGCGGCCCGCGAGGAGGTCTTCGAGGAGCACCTCGCGACCGAACGCTGACAGGAAGGAACCGACATGGCAGGGCGTGGCACCGGCCCCGACTTCGTCGAGGCGCTCGCCCGGGGGCTCGACGTCCTCGCCTGCTTCGACCGCGACTCCCCCACGATGACCCTCTCCGAGGTGGCGGCAGCGGCCGGCCTGGCCCGCCCGACGGCGCGCCGGCTGCTGCTCACCCTCGAGGAGCTCGGGTACGTGCGGGCGACCGGTGGGGCGTTCGCCCTCACCCCGAAGGTGCTCGGGCTCGGCATGGCCTACGTGAGCGCCCTCGGCCTCTGGGACATCGCCCGCCCGCACCTGGAGGCGCTGGTCGCGCGCACCGGCGAGTCCTCGTCGATGGCGCAGCTGGACGGCTCGGACATCGTGTACGTGGCCCGGGTGTCGGTGCCGAAGATCATCGCGCTGCGGGTCGAGATCGGGACGCGCTTCCCCGCCGTCCAGACCTCGCAGGGCAAGGTGCTGCTCGCCGCGCTCTCCCCCGACGAGCTCGCCGCGACGCTCGCCGAGACCAGCCGCGCCGGGCTGCCACCGTTCATCGGACGCGGTCCGGAGCAGCTGCACGAGGAGCTCACGGAGGTCCGGGCCCGCGGCTGGGCCCTCGCGGACGAGGAACTCGCCCCGGGCGTGCGCTCGGTCGCCGTCCCGGTGCGCGACGGCACCGGCGCGGTGCGCGCCGCCATGAACGTCACCGTCCACGCCGCCGAGACGAGCACCGAACGGCTGCTCCAGGACCACCTGCCGCTGCTGCTGCGCACCGCCGGCGAGGTGAGCGCCGAGTGGGCGCTATGGCAGTCGCGACCGCACGTGGAACTGCCCCGCGCCACCGCCCCCGGGGTGGCGACCGCCTGAGACGAGCCGACCCGGCGGATCGGCGTGTGCCAGGGTCTCCCCGTGCGCAACGTGCTCTCGATCCAGTCCCACGTCGCCTACGGGCACGTCGGCAACGCCGCCTCGGTCTTCCCCCTCCAGCGCCTCGGTGTGGAGGTCTGGCCGGTGCACACGGTCCAGTTCTCCAACCACACCGGCTACGGCCAGTGGACCGGCCGGGTCTTCGACGGGCCGTCGGTCGAGGAGATCGTCGACGGCATCGCCGACCGCGGCGTCCTCGGGCAGTGCGACGCGGTGCTCTCCGGCTACCTCGGCTCGGCCGACGTCGGGCACGCGGTCGTGCACTCGGTCGCCCGGGTGCGCGAGGCCAACCCCGATGCCGTGTACCTCTGCGACCCGGTGATCGGCGACGTGGGTCGAGGCGTGTTCGTCCGCCCCGGCATCGAGGAGCTGATGCGGGAGGTGGCGGTGCCGGCCGCCGACGTCGTCACGCCCAACCACTTCGAGCTCGACCTGCTCTCCGGCTCGACCACCCGATCGCTGGCGGAGGTGAAGGACGCCGTGGCCGCGGTGCAGGAGCTCGGCCCGAAGGTGGTGCTCACCACGTCGCTGGACACCGACGACACCCCCGCCGACTCGGTCGACCTGCTCGCCTCCGCGGACGGCCGGCACTTCCGGGTGCGCACGCCGAAGCTGGCCCTCACCCTCAACGGCGCCGGGGACGCGATCGCCGCGATCTTCCTCGCCCACCTGCTGGCCACCGGCTCCCCCGCCGAGGCGCTGGGCCCGGCCGCCGCCTCGGTCTTCGGCTTGCTCGAGCGCACCGCGGCAGCCGGGTCGCGCGAGATCGTGCTCGTGGCCGCCCAGGACGAGATCGTGGCGCCCACCCACGTGTTCGAGGTCACCGAGGTCTGATCGGTACCCTCGACCCGGTGAGCGCAGCCCCCGTCGAGCGAGCCAGCGGCCACGCGGGGGACGCCGTCGCGCAGGCCGCCCGGCGGCGCACCTTCGCCGTCATCAGCCACCCCGACGCCGGCAAGTCCACGCTGACCGAGGCCCTCGCGCTGCACGCGCGGGTCATCGGGCAGGCCGGTGCGGTGCACGGCAAGGCGGGCCGGCGCGGCACGGTGTCGGACTGGATGGACCTCGAGAAGCAGCGCGGGATCTCCATCACCTCGGCCGCGCTGCAGTTCGAGTACCGCGACGCGGTGATCAACCTGCTCGACACCCCCGGCCACTCCGACTTCTCCGAGGACACCTACCGCGTGCTGACCGCGGTCGACGCCGCGGTCATGCTGGTGGACGCCGCCAAGGGCCTCGAGGCGCAGACGATGAAGCTCTTCGCCGTCTGCCGGCACCGCGGCATCCCGGTGCTCACGGTGATCAACAAGTGGGACCGGCCGGGCCTGGACGCCCTGGAGCTCATGGACGAGATCAGCGAGCGCACCGGCCTGACGCCCACCCCGCTGACCTGGCCGGTGGGCATCGCCGGGGACTTCCGCGGGGTGCTGGACCGCTCCGACGGCTCCTATCGGCGGTTCACCCGCACCGCCGGCGGCGCCACGATCGCCCCGGAGGAGACCCTGCCCGCGGAGGCCGCGCAGGCCCGCGAGGGGGACGCCTGGGAGCAGGCCGTCGAGGAGGTCGAGCTCCTCGCCGCCAGCGGCCAGGACCACGAGCAGTCGCTGTTCCTCGCCGGTGTCACCACGCCGGTGCTCTTCGCCTCCGCGGTCTCGAACTTCGGCGTCGGCGCGCTGCTGGACACCCTCGTCGACCTCGCCCCGGCCCCGACCGGCATGCCCACCGCCGACGGCGGGGTCCGGGAGCTCGCCGAGCCGTTCAGCGCCTTCGTCTTCAAGGTGCAGGCCGGGATGGACACCGCGCACCGCGACCGGCTGGCCTACATCCGCATCTGCTCCGGCGTCTTCGAGCGCGGCATGGTGGTCACGCACGGCCGCACCGGCCGCCCGTTCGCCACCAAGTACGCCCAGCACGTGTTCGGCCGCGACCGGGAGAGCCTCGACCTCGCCTACCCCGGTGACGTCGTCGGGCTGGTGAACGCCAACGCCCTGGCCGTGGGCGACACCCTCTACGTCGAGCCCCCGGTGGAGTTCCCGCCGCTGACGACGTTCGCCCCCGAGCACTTCGCCGTGTGCCGTGGCCGCGACACCGCCAAGCACAAGCAGTTCCGCCGCGGCATCGAGCAGCTCGGCAGCGAGGGGGTCGTGCAGGTGCTGAAGTCCGACCGTCGCGGCGACGGGGCGCCGGTGCTCGCCGTCGTCGGGCCGATGCAGTTCGAGGTGGCCACGCACCGGATGGAGCACGAGTTCGGCGCCCCGGTCGAGCTGGACCGGCTGCCCTACAGCATCGCGATGCGCACCGACGAGGAGTCCGCGCCCGGCGTGCTCGCCGCCGCGCGCAACGCCGAGATCCTGCGTCGCGCCGACGGCGAGCTGCTGGCGGTCTTCCCCGACAAGTGGGGCCTGCGGGTGCTGCAGCAGAACAAGCCCGAACTCACCCTCGAGCCGCTGGTGGCCGCCCAGCTCTGATCAGCGGGGGGCGGGCACCTCGGCGCCTCGGGTCGCGGTCAGCAGCAGGTACTCCCAGTCGACGACCGTCGACCCCTGCCCGCGGTCGGCTCGCCGGGCCAGTTCGGCCAGCTCGCCGTCGAGGGCAGCCGCGCGGTCGGGCTCGTCGGCCAGCGCCTTGTAGACGGCGATCGTCGGGCCGTAGACGGCCTTGAAGTAGTCGCGGAACTCCTCGGGCCGGTCGAAGTGGTCGACGGTGAGCATCCGGCGCTCGGCCGTGACGTCGGTGACCCGGTCGCCGAGCAGCTCCCGCACGTGCTCCTCGCTCCCCCACAGCGGCGGCGGGGACGCTCCGGGCGGTGGAGGTGGCGCGTACGGCTTCATGGTCGCGAACAGCTGCCCGATGAAGCCCTCCGGCGTCCAGCTGAGCAGCCCGATCCGGCCACCCGGCCGGCACACGCGGAGCAGTTCGTCGGCGGCCGCCCGGTGGTGCGGTGCGAACATGACCCCGATCGCCGACATGACCACGTCGAACTCGCCGTCACCGAACGGCAGCGCCTCCGCGTCGGCCTCGCGCCACTCCAGCTCCACGCCCTCCGCCGCGGCGCGGGCCAGCCCCGCGTCGAACAGCTCCGGCGTCAGGTCGGAGGCGACCACGCTCGCGCCCGTCCGGGCGGCCGTGACGGCGGCGTTGCCCGAGCCGGCCGCGACGTCGAGGACGCGGTCCCCGCTCCCGATGCCGCAGGCGGCCACCAGGACCTCGCCGAGCTCGGGCAGCAGGTCGGCGGCCAGCCTCGGGTAGTCCCCGGAGGCCCACATCGCGCGGTGCCGGGCCTTCAGCGCCCGGTCGGCGTCGGCGGTGGTGCCGGTGGTCGCGGTCATTCCGGGGCTCCTTCGTCGCCCGAGGGGTCCGGCGTCCCCGTACCGCCCGGGGGGCTGCTCGTCAGCCGCTGCCAGGCTCGTCCCGGGCCGGCCGTCCGGAAAGGGCCGAAGGGCCCCGGCTCGGACGTCCCACGCCGGGTACGGCAGGAGGTCCCGTCGTCTGCCGGAGGTCGCCGTGCTCGGGTTCGGCAGGCGGTTCCGCGACCGCGTCGAGGCCGGTCGGGCGCTCGCGATGCGGCTGGCCGAACTCGCGGGGCCGGACCTGGTGGTGCTCGGTCTGCCGCGCGGCGGGGTGGTCGTGGCCGCCGAGGTCGCCGCCGCCCTGGGCGGCGCCCTGGACATCGTCGTCGTCCGCAAGGTCGGGGTGCCGGGCCGGCCGGAGCTGGCCATGGGCGCCGTCGCGGCAGCCGGCGAGGAGCTCGAGACGGTGCGGGACGCGCGCGTGCTCGCCTCCGCCGCCGTGGACGAGGCGACCTTCGAGCGCGCCCGCAGCCAGGAGCTCGTCGAGCTACGCCGCCGGGAGGACGCCTACCGGCAGGGCCGTCCCCCGATGCCGCTGACGGGCCGCCGGGTCGTGCTCGTCGACGACGGGCTGGCCACCGGATCGACCATGCGGGCAGCGGTCGCGGCGGTCCGCCGGGAGAAGCCGGCGCGCCTGGTCGCGGCCGTCCCGGTCGGCTCACCTGCCGCGTGCGCGGCCCTCGCCACCGAGGTGGACGAGGTGGCGTGCCTGTGGGCCCCCGGCTCCTTCCGGGCGGTCGGCCAGGCGTACGACGACTTCCGGCCCACCACGGACGACGAGGTGCGCGAAGCGCTCGCCCGCGCGGGGTGAGCCGGCGGTTCAGGGCAGCCCGGCGAGGACCTTGTCGAGGGTGACCGGCAGATCCCGCACGCGGATGCCCGTGGCGCGGTGGACGGCGTTGACGACGGCGGCGGCGGTGCCGGTGATCCCGATCTCGCCGATGCCCTTGGTGCCCATCGCGTTGACGTAGGGGTCGTGCTCGTCGATCCAGTACGCCTGCACGTCACCGACGTCGGCGTTGACCGAGACGTGGTACTCGGCGAGGTCGTGGTTGGCGACCTGCCCGATCCGCGGGTCCCAGACGCTGTTCTCGTGCAGGGCCATCGACAGGCCCATGGTCATGCCACCGATGAGCTGCGAGCGCGCCATCCGGGGGTTGATGATCCGCCCGGCGGCGAACACCCCGTACAGCCGGGGCACCCGCAGCTCGCCGGTGTCCGCGTGCACCCGCACCTCGGCGAACTGGGCGCCGAAGGCATAGGCGGCGTGCTCGGAGTCCTTGGCCGCCTGGTCGACGCCGGCGTCCGCCTCGTCCCCGTCGTCGGGGTCCGCGCCGAACTTGTCGCGGAACGCGCGCGCCGCCTCGACGACCGCCGAGCCCCAGGTGTTCATCCCCGACGAGCCGCCCGCCACCGAGGCGACCGGGTACCGGGTGTCGCCGATCCGCACCTCGACGTCCTCGACCGGCACGCCCAGCGCATCGGCGGTGATCTGGGCGAGCGTGGTCCACGTGCCGGTGCCGAGGTCGGCCGCCCCGATCTCCGCGACGTACCGCCCCGCCTCGTGGCGGATGACCGCCGTCGACTGCGCGCTGCGGTAGGTCGGGTAGACCGACGAGGCGACGCCGGTGCCGACCAGCCACTCGCCGTCCCGGTGCCGCGCCGGCGGCCGGTCGGCCCAGCCGAACCGCTCGGCCCCCTCCCGCAGGCACCGCACGAGGTTCCGGCTGGACCACGGCTTGCCGGTCTCCGGGTCGACGTCGGGTTCGTTGCGGACGCGCAGGTCGATCGGGTCGATGCCGAGCGTCTCGGCCAGCTCGTCGAGCGCCACCTCGGGGCCGAACATGCCGGGGCACTCCCCCGGCGCCCGCATCCAGGAGTTCACCGGGACGTCGAGGGCGGCCAGCCGGTGGGTGGTCCGCCGGTGCGGCGCGGCGTACATCATCTTCGTCGGGGTGCCGGCCTGCTCCACGAACTCCTTGATCCGCGAGGTCTGCGCGACCACGTCGATCGCGATCGCCTGGAGCCGCCCGGTCCGGTCGGCGGCGATCTGCATCCGCTGGATCGTCGGCGAGCGGTAGCCGGCGAGGAAGAACATCTGCTGGCGGGTCAGCGCCAGCCGGACGGCCCGGCCGGGGAGGGCACGCGCGGCCATCGCGGCGAGCACGACGTTCGCGTGCGGTCGGCCCTTGGAGCCGAACCCGCCGCCCACGTAGGGGCAGACCACCCGCACCTGCTCCTTGCCGAGGCCGAAGACCTTGGCGATCGTGGACCGGGTGGAGTGCACGCCCTGGGTGGAGTCCCAGAGCGTGAGGGGCACCTCCGCGCCGGGGTCCCACAGCGCCGTCGTGGCGTGCGGCTCCAGCGGGTTGTTGTGCTGCATCGCGGTGGTGTACGTCTGCTCGACGGTCGCGTGCGCGGTGGCCATCGCGGCGGAGACGTCGCCCCGCGCGGTGTCGGCCTGGTCGGGCGCGTACAGCTCGGGGTGGTCGACCTGGAGCTCGCTGTCGTGCGGCCGCTCGGCGTACTCGACCCGCACGAGCTCCGCCGCCTGCCGGGCCGCCTCGGAGGTGTCCGCGACGACGAGGGCGACCGGCTGGCCGCGGAAGTCCACCTCGGCGTCCTGCAGCACCGCCAGCTCGCGGTCGGAGGTGGCGGCCAGCCGCTCGGCGTCGCCGGCGGTGAGCACGGCCAGGACCCCCTCCACCGCCCGGGCGGCGGCGGTGTCGATCGTGGTCACCCGGCCGCGCGGGACCGTGGACTGCACCACGTGCGCGAAGGCGGGCCGCTCGACCGGCGCCTCGACGGCGTAGGCGACGAGGCCGCGGACCTTGGCGGCGCCGTCGCGGCGGGCGAGGTCGGCGCCGATCGCGCGGGGTTCCAGCAGCTCGGTCACCTCATGCCTCCCGGACGAGGTCGCGGACGGCGGCGACGACGGTGCGCGTCGCCAGCGGGATCTTGAAGCCGTTGCCGCCGTCCACCCCGGGCTGGGGCTGGGCCGCGGCGAGCTCGGCCTCCATCGCGGCGCGCACGGCGTGCTCGGTCGGCTCGGCGCCGCGGAGGATCTCCTCGGCCCGCGTGGCGCGCCAGGGCTTGTGCGCGACGCCGCCGAGCGCGATGCGGACGTCGGTGGCCCGGCCGTCGGCGACGGTGACCAGCGCCGCGACCGACACGAGCGCGAAGGCGTAGGACGCGCGGTCGCGCACCTTCCGGTAGGCCGACCGGGCTCCCGCCGGCGGCGCGGGCAGGTCGATGGCGGTGATCAGCTCGCCGTGCTGGAGCACCGTGTCGCGGGACGGGTCGTCGCCGGGCGGCCGGTGCAGCTCGGTGAACGGGACGGCGCGGGCACCCCCCGGGCCCTGGACGTGGACGGTCGCCTCCAGCACGGCCAGCGCCACCGCCATGTCCGAGGGGTGCGTGGCGATGCAGGTCTCCGGCGCGGTGGGGTCGGGCAGCGCGGCCGGCGTCCCGAGGATCGCGTGCTGGCGGGTGGCGCCACCGACCGCGCTGCAGCCGCTGCCCGGCTCGCGCTTGTTGCACGCCGTCGTCACGTCCTGGAAGTACGTGCACCGCGTGCGCTGGAGCGGGTTGCCGCCGGCGGTGGCCATGTTCCGCAGCTGCCCGGTGGCGCCGGCGAGCAGGGCCTGGGCGAGCACCGGGTACCGCTCCCGGACCCGCCGGTCGGCCGCCAGCTCGCTGTTGGTCACCGCCGCGCCGATCCGCAGGCCGCCGTCGGCCAAGTCGGTGATCTCCCGCGAGGTGAGCGTTCGGACGTCGATGACGAGCTCGGGCCGCGCCACCCCGAGCTTGAGGTGGTCGACGAGGTTGGTGCCGCCGGCCAGATAGACCGAGGCCGCCTCGGCCGCGGCACTGCGGACCGCCTCGGTCACGTCGCCCGGGCGGGCGTAGGCGAACGGCTTCACGACGCTCCGCCGGCCTGCCGCACCGCCGCGACGATCCCGACGTAGGCCGCGCAGCGGCAGAGGTTGCCGCTCATCCGCTCGGCCACCTCGTCCTCGGTGAGCTCGGGGTCGGCGGCGAGGTCGGTGCCGGCGGCGCTCGGCCACCCCCGACGGACCTCGTCCAGGACGCCCACGGCCGAGCAGATCTGGCCGGGAGTGCAGTAGCCGCACTGGAAGGCGTCCCTGTCGACGAACGCCTGCTGCACCGGGTGCAGCTCGCCGTCGGAGGCCAGGCCGTCGGCGGTGACCACCTCGGCGCCGTCGTGCGCCACGGCGAGGGCCAGGCAGCTCAGCGCCCGCTGCCCCTCGACCAGGACCGTGCACGCGCCGCACTGGCCGTGGTCGCACCCCTTCTTCGGACTGGTGTTGCCCAGCCGTTCGCGCAGCGCGTCCAGCAGGGTCGTCCGGGTGTCGACGACGAGCCTGCGGGGCACGCCGTCGACGGTCAGCGAGATCTCGGCGTCCACCTGCCCCCGTTTCCCTCGCGCGACGACCCGGCAAACCCGGCGGCCGTCGTCGGCCTGCTCAGCCGGGGGGCAGGCCCGCGACGATCCGGGTGATCGTCGCCTCCTCGACCGGCAGGTGCGGCAGCACGACCGGGAGCTCACCGGATTCCAGCCCGGCCTCGGCCAGCGCGGCAAGCAGCAGATCGGCCTCGGCCGGCGGCACCGGCACCGTGCAGCCGGCGTCCTCCAGCGCCGCGCGGGCGAGGAACAGCGCGCCGGCCAGGCCGTCGTCGGGCTCGGGCACCTCCGGCGCCGTGACGGCCGCGCGGGTGGCCGCCTCGGCGGCGCGCACCAGCGACAGCGGCAGTCCCTCGGTCTCGACCTCCACCAGCGGCATCGCCCCGAGCGCGGCGAGCACGAGCTGCTCGGCGTCGATCCGCAGCGGCACCTCCCACTCCGCCGCCCGGACGACGGCCGCGAGGTCGTCGCCGTCCTCCCCGACGTCCTCGGCGAGCTCCTCCCACGCCCGCGGCCGGCTGCTGCGGGCGCGCTCGGCCGCCGCCAGGCAGGTGGCCTCGACGAACGGTGCGAGCACCTCGTCGTCGAGACGATCGGCGTGCACGCAGCCGTCGGGGGTCAGCGCGTTCAGCGCGTCCTGGAAGCTGCCCGGCACGGCGTCGCCGAGTTCGAGCCGCCCCTCGTCGTCGCTGCCGAGCGGGAGCCCGCCGGCGGCCCGCTCCCCCAGGGTCGGGCCGCTGGGCTGCGGCAGCCCACCGCGGCTGCGCAGGTGCGGGCGATCGGACAGCCCCACCGCCCAGGCGCAGGTCTCGGCGATCAGCGCCGGGGTCCGCTCCCGCAGCACCTCGCGCGTCAGCAGCCCCACCCAGTCGACGTCGAACACGTGCCCACTGTCCCAGCGCTCCCCCGCCGGCGCCCGCGCCCGGCAGAGGGCTTCCTCGGGGCCGCGGGGATCCGTACGGTTGCTGGTCCGCCCGTCCCCACGCTGCCGCCCCGGCGGGAGGAAGCCGATGACCGACCCGACGATCGATCCGGCGGTCCCGCCGTCGGGCACCGGCTGCCTCGAGTGCGAGCAGTCCGGCGGCTGGTGGTTCCACCTGCGCCGCTGCGCCGCGTGCGGTCACGTCGGCTGCTGCGACTCCTCGCCGAGCCGGCACGCCCGCGCGCACTTCGAGGGCACCGGACACCCGGTGATCCGCAGCTTCGAGCCGGGCGAGAACTGGTTCTGGAGCTTCCGCACCCAGGCCGCCGTGCCCGGCGTGCCGCTCGCTCCGCCGCAGCACCGCCCGCCCGACCAGCCGGCACCCGGCCCACGCGGCCGGGTGCCCGACGACTGGCGGTCCCGGCTGCGCTGACCGGGGCCGGCGTCAGACCCGGACGTCCTCCCGGACGGGCTCCGGGTCGTCGCTACGCGCCGCGCGCTTCTCCGCCCGGCGCTCCCGCCGGGTCTCCAGCGCCGTGTAGAGCACCGGTACCAGCAGCAGGGTGAGCACCGTCGAGCTGATCAGCCCGCCGATGACGACCAGCGCCAGCGGCTGGGAGATGAAGACCCCGCCCCCGGTGAGGCCGAACGCCATCGGGGTGAGCGCCAGCACGGTGGCCGCCGCCGTCATCACGATCGGGCGTGCCCGCTTCCGCGCGCCCTCGCTGACCGCCTCCGCCAGCGGCCGGCCGCGCTCGCGGTACTGATTGACCAGGTCGATGAGCACGATCGCGTTGGTGACGACGACGCCGATGAGCATGAGCACGCCGATGAGCGCCGGCACGCCCAGCGGAGTGCCGGTGAGCAGCAGCATGAGCAGCGCGCCGGTGGCCGCGAACGGGACCGACACCAGCAGGATCAGCGGCTGGGCCAGGCTCTTGAAGGTCGCCACCATCACCACGTAGACGATGACGATCGCGATGACCAGCGCCAGCCCGAGATCGGCGAACGCCTCGCTCTGGTCCTGGGCCACACCGCCGACCGACACCTCGACGCCGTCGGGCAGGTCCAGCTCGTCCAGCGCCGCCTGCAGGTCGGCGGTGAACGTGCCGAGGTCGGCGCCGGCGGGCGTGGCCGAGATCGTCGCGCTGCGCTCGCCGTCGACCCGGCTCACCTCCGTCGCCGTCTCGACGACCTCGACCGTGGCGACGGAGTCCAGCGGGACGAGGCCCGAGGGGGTCGGCAGCACCGCGTCCTGCACCGCCTCGACGGTGCCCAGCGGCTGCACCGGCGCCAGGAAGACCGGGGTGGCCACCTGCTCGACGTCGACGGTGCCGAGCGGCACCGCAGCGGAGAGCCCAGCCACCGCACGGGTCACCTGCGCCTCGGTGAGCCCGGCAGCCGCCGCGGCGGTCGGGTCGACGGCCACCCGGACCACGGGCAGCGCCGCGGACAGGTCGTTGGTGACGTCGGTGGCCCCCGGGACCTCGGTGACGGCGCCCTGCACCTGCTCCGCCGCCTCGGCCAGCACGTCGTCGTCGCGGGCCTGCACCAGCACGTCGACCGTCGAGGGGCCGAACCCGGAGCCGGCCGCGGCGACGGTCACGTCCCCGACGTCGTCCAGCCCGTCAGCCGCATCACGGATCTGCTCGCGCACCGCGTCGGCGTCGGCGTCCTCGGCCAGGGTCACCGCCAGCGTCGCCGTCGGGGTGCCTCCGCCGCCGAAGAAGGCGGCCGCGCCACCGGGGGTGCCGACGGTGCTCTGCACCGTCTCGACGCCGTCCACCTCGGCGAGCGCCTCCTCCAGCGTGCGGGCCCGCTCGTCCTGAGCGTCCAGGCTGGTGCCCGCCGGGTAGGCGGCGGTGACGGTGACCGTGTTCTGGCCGGCGTCGCCGATGAAGTTGGTCTGCAGCAGCGGGGTCAGCGCCAGGGTCCCGACGAAGACCGCCACCGCCCCGACGACGGTCCACCCGCGGCGGGCGAGCACCGTGCGCAGCGCCGGAACGTAGATCCGCTGCAGGAGGGTCCGCCGCTCGGCCTGCTCGGCCGCCGCGCGCTCCTCGGCCAGTTCCTGCGGGTCGCGGTCCTCGTCGGGGGCCTTCAGGAACGCCGCGGCGAGCACCGGCACGATGGTCAGCGAGACCACCAGGGAGGCCAGCAGGGCGATCGACACGGTGAGCGCGAACGGCCGGAACAGCTCGCCGACCAGCCCGCCCACCAGCGCGATCGGCAGGAACACCGCGGCCGTCGCGATGGTCGAGGAGGTGATCGCCCCGGCCACCTCGCGGACCCCGCCGAGGATCGCCCGGGTGCGCGACTCGCCGTAGGACAGGTGCCGCTTGATGTTCTCGATGACCACGATCGAGTCGTCGACGACGCGGCCGATCGACACCGTCAGCGCGCCGAGCGTCAGGATGTTCAGCGAGAAGCCGGCGACCTGCAGCCCGATGAAGGTGACGCACAGCGAGACCGGGATGGAGACCGCGGAGATGAGCGTCGAGCGCAGCGATCCGAGGAACAGCAGGATCACGACCAGCGCGAACAGCAGACCCAGACCGCCCTCGGTGGCCAGGCCCGAGATCGACTCCTCGATGAACGGCGCCTGGTCGAAGACGACGGTCACCGTGCTGTCCTCGCCCAGCGCCTCCCTGACCTCGGGGAGCAGCGCCTCGACCGCCTGGGAGATGTCCACGGTGTTGCCGTCGGGCGTCTGGGTCAGCCCGACCGCCAGTGCCGGCTGGCCGTCGACCCGCGAGTAGCTGGTCGCGGGCGCCTCGCCGGCCTCGACGGTGGCGACGTCCCCGAGCGTGGTGACCTGGCCGCCGGCGCCGACCAACGGCACCGCGCGCAGGTCCTCGACCGAGGTGATCCGGTTGCCGGCCTGGACCGGCAGCGACCGATCGCCCTCGGTGAGCGTGCCCGCCGGCAGGACCAGGCCGTTCTCCTCCAGCACGGTCGCGAGCGAGGTCGCGTCGACACCGGCGGCCGCCACCGCCAGCGGGTCGGGGGTGATCGTGACCCGCGGTTCGGCGGCCCCGGTGACGGTGACCCCGCGGACGCCCTCGATCTGCTCGAACAGCGGGACGACCTCGGCCTGGATCCGGTCGGCCAGCACGGCGGGCTCGTCCGGCGCGGCCACGGCCAGCTGCACGACCGGCAGATCGGCCAGCGATCCGGCGATCACCTACGGGACGACGCCCTCGGGCAGCTGGCCGGAGATGCGGGTCACCGCCGTGGTCAGCCGGTTGGTGATCTGGTCGATGTCGGAGCCGTACTCGAGCTCGACGGCGACGGTGGCCAGCCCGGTGCTCGCCGTCGAGGTGACCGCGACGACGCCGTCGACGGTGCTGATCGCCTGCTCGATCGGCTCGACCAGCTGCCGCTCCACCACGTCGGGCGAGGAGCCCGGCTGCACGGCGACCACGGCGGCGGCCGGGATCTGCAGCGACGGGATCAGCTCCGGCCGCAGCGAACCGGCCGAGACCAGACCGAAGACGAGGACGGCGACGGTGACCAGCCCGATGAGGGCGCGGTTGCGCAGGGACAGGACGGCGAGACGCGACACGGTTTCCTTCTCCCGGGTCGGCATCCGCCGTGCCCGTTCCTCGATCGGCACCCGCCAAACTAGGGAGGCCCGCCGACAGTTCCCGAGGGGACGCGCGGTGGCTGCCCAGCGTCGTGGATCACTCGGCGGCGGCCCCGGCGGTGCTCCCCTCGCCCTGCTCGCTGCTCGGCGGGCCGACCCAGACGGTCTTGGCGTTCATGAACTCCCGCATGCCGAGTTCGGTGAGCTCCCGGCCGTACCCGCTCTGCTTCACGCCGCCGAACGGCAGCTCGGGGTAGCTGGTGGTCATCCCGTTGATGAACGCCATGCCCGCGGCGATGTCGCGCACGAACTGGGCGCGCTCGTCCTCGTCCTCGCTCCACAGGTTGCTGCCCAGCCCGTACGGGTGGCTGTTGGCGATCTCGATGGCCTCGTCCAGCGAGTCGACGGTGAACAGCGCCGCGACCGGGCCGAACACCTCCTCGGCGTAGAGGTCCATCTCGGGGGTGATCCCGGTCAGCAGCGTCGGCTCGTAGAACCAGCCGGGCCGGTCGACCCGCTTCCCGCCGACGACGACGGTGGCGCCCTTGTCGACGGCGTCCCGCACGTACCTCTCGACGTCCTCCAGCCCCGACTCGGTGGCCAGCGGGCCGACGTCGGTGGCCTCGTCCATCGGGTCACCGACGGTCAACGCGCCGATCTTGGCGGCGAACAGCCGGGTGAACTCCTCGGCGACGTCGCGGTGCACGAAGAAGCGCTTGGCGGCGATGCAGCTCTGCCCGTTGTTCTGGTTCCGCGAGGTGACGGCGACCTCGGCCGCCCGGTCCAGGTGGGCCGAGGGCATGACGATGAACGGGTCGCTGCCGCCCAGCTCGAGCACCGTGGGCTTGAGCGCGTCGCCGGCGATCGAGGCGACCGACTGCCCCGCCGGGGCGCTGCCGGTGAGCGTGGCCGCGGCCACCCTGTCGTCGCGCAGCACCCGCTCGATCGTGGAGGAGCCGATGAGCAGGGTCTGGAACACGTCGTCGGGGAAGCCCGCCCGGCGGAACAGCTCCTCCATGTAGAGGGCGGTCTGCGGCACGTTGCTGGCGTGCTTGAGCAGTCCCACGTTGCCGGCCATCAGCGCGGGGGCGGCGAAGCGCATGGCCTGCCAGAGCGGGAAGTTCCACGGCATGACCGCGAGGACGACGCCGAGCGGCTGGTGGACGACGTAGGCCTGCGTGGCGCCGACTGCCTCGGCGTCCCGGGGCTGCGGCTCCAGCAGCGCCGGCCCGTGCTCGGCGTACCAGCGCAGCACCGCGGCGCACTTGCCCACCTCGGCCTTGGCCGCGGCCAGCGTCTTCCCCATCTCGGTGGTCATCAGCTCGGCCGCCCTGTCGGTGTCCGCGTCCAGGACGTCCGCGGCGGCCCGGAGCCAGCCCACCCGCTCGTCGGGAGTCGTGCGCCGGTAGCTCGCGGCGGCCGCGGCGGCGCGGGCGAGCTTCTCCTCGAGCGCGGCGTCCGAGAGCGGCTCGAACGTCTTCAGCGTCTCCCCGGTGGTCGGGTCGATCGTGGCGATGGCCATGGCGTTCCCTCCGTCGTAACCGCTGCTCCCGTGCCCGGGCCGCCGCGCGCGAAAACGACCCCGGGGCCACGGTGCATGACCGACCGGCCTCCGGGTATCCGGCCCGCCGGGGCGCGGGTGCAGCAGGGCGCTCGTGCAGCTGGCGTCGCGGGGGTCGGATCGTGGGTCAGCCGAGACCCGGGGGTTGCGCCCCGCCCCGGGACTACCGCCACGACGCGCTGCTCTTCGACGACGACGCCCAGCTGGCTCGCGTCGCGGCACCGTTCCTGCGCGCCGGCCTCGACGACGGTGACGCCGCCGTCATCGCGACGACGCCCCGCACCGCCGGAGTGCTCCGCGAGGCAGTCGGCGACCACCCGCTGCTGCACGTGATCGACCGGCACGACGCCTACCGCGCCCGCACGCCGACGGCGATCACCACCTTCCGCCGGCTGGCGGAGCAGCACGCCCGCGAGGGCGGCGGGCAGGTGCGGGTGGTCGGGGAGGTCGACTTCGGCCGCACCGAGCGGGACTGGCTGGAGTGGCAGCGCTACGAGTCGGTGATCAACGAGGCCCTGGCGGACTGGCCGCTGTGGGGGTTGTGCGTGTTCGACACCCAGCGGCTGCCGCCGCCGCTGCTCGACTCCGCCCGGTCCACCCACTCCGTCCTGGCCGGCCCCGACGGGCGCGCACCGAACCACGAGTTCGTCGACCCTGCGCAGTACCTGCGGGGCCTGCCCGTCCCGGTCGAGCCGCTGGAGGCCACGGCGCCGCGACTCACCGCTCCGGACGTGTCCGGCTTCGCCGGCCTCCGGCGCGCCGTCGCCGGGGAACTGGCCGCCACCGGTGCCGACGCCGACATCGTCGAGGACTTCCTGCTCGCCGTGGACGAGATGGTCTCCAACGCCGTGCGCCACGGGCTGCCGCCGGTGAGCCTGCGGCTCTGGACCGCCGAGGACCGGATCGTGTGCACCATCGGCGACGGCGGCCCCTGGTGGGACGACCCCTTCGCCGGCTACGGCCCCGCCCACGGGGACGACCTGTCCCGCGGCGGCATGGGGCTGTGGCTCGCCCGGCAGCTGTGCGACCACGTCGACATCTCCGGAGGGTCCAGGCGCCCCGGGGACAGCGGTGTCCGGGTACGGCTCACCGTCCGCCTGCGCTGATCGAGGGACGGCCGAGACGTTCCCGCGGGAACGTCTGGGGCGGACACGAGCCCCCGGGGCCGCCGTCAGGGCGACCTGAGCACGTCCTCCAGTGCGGCGCGGGTGCCGCGGGAGCGCAGCAGCCCGAGGACCTCGCGGTAGGTCGCGGCGAAGCGGGCGTCGTCCACCAGGTCCCCGAAGAGCTCGCGATCCGAGACGAACGCCAGCGGGTCCTCGTCCTGCCGGAGGGCGGCGGCCACGAGCCGGTCGCGCAGCGGGTCGACCACCTGGATCGGGCGGCCGGCGTCGTCCACCCCCTCGGCGTACCGGGCCCAGCCGGCCAGGACGGCGACCGAGCAACGGATCTCCTCACCGGAGGCCAGGTTCGCGCGGAGCACGGGCAGCAGGAACTTCGGGATGCGGTCCGAGCTCTCCGCGCACAGCCGGGCGAGCGTGTCGCGCATGTTCGGATTGGCGAACCGGCCGATCAGGTCGGCCTTGTACGAGTCCAGGTCGATCCCCGGCACCGGCGGGAGCGTCGGCGTCGCCTCCTCGTCCATGTAGCCGTGCAGGAACCGGCGGAACAGCGGGTCCTGGCAGACCTCGTGCATGAAGGTGTGGCCGGCCAGCGCACCCAGGTAGCCCATGGCCTGGTGGCTGCCGTTGAGCAGCCGGAGCTTCATCAGCTCGTACGGCTCGACGTCGTCGACGACCTGGACACCGACGTCCTCCAGCGGGGGCCGGCCGGTGACGAACCTCTCCTCGAGCACCCACTGCGTCCAGGGCTCGCAGACCACCGGCCACCGGTCCGTCACGCCGAACCGCCGGCGCAGCTCGGCCCGGTGGACGTCGGTGGTGGCCGGGGTGATCCGGTCGACCATGGAGTTCGGGAAGGCCACCTCCCGGTCGACCCACTCCCCCAGCTCCGGGTCCCGCAGCGCGGCGAACGCGGCGAAACTGCCACGGGCGACGTCGCCGTTGCCGGGGATGTTGTCGCAGGACATGACCGTGAACGGCGCGATGCCGCGTTCGCGTCGCCGCACCAGCGCCTCGGTCACCAGCCCGAAGCTGGTGCGCGGCGCGGCGCCTGGCCGCAGGTCGGCGACGACACCCGGCTCGTCGGCGTCGAACGCGCCCGTGACCGGCGAGACGTTGTAGCCGCCCTCGGTCACCGTCAGGGAGACGATGCGGACCGCGGGATCGGCCATCCGCTCGACGACGGCCTCGGGATCGTCGGGGGCGAGCAGGTACTCGACCATCGAGCCGACCACCCGGGCGCCGAGGAATCCGTCGGGGTGGGTGACCACGAGGGTGTAGAGGCAGTCCTGCGCCGCCATCGCCTCGGCCATGGCCCGGTCACCCGGGAGGACGCCGACGCCGCAGATCCCCCAGTCCAGCGCCTGGCCGGCCTCCATGAGCCGGTCGAGGTACATCGCCTGGTGGGAGCGGTGGAAGCCACCGACGCCGAGGTGCACGATGCCCACGCGCACCCGGCTGCGGTCGTAGCGGGGCGTGGACACCGCGGCGCTGAGCTGGGACAGCGTCCGGGAGGACAGCGGGTGCACCCCACGAGCTTGCCCCGTGACGAGCGCCTCTGACGGGGAGGGCGGACCGAACGCCATTCGGAGATGTGGGATCGTCGCACCTACACGTCAAGACCGCAGAGCGACTGCGGTCAGGAATGAGGACCGATGCAGTTGCAGCTGTCCCCGGAGATGCAGGCCTTCCGGGAGGAGATGCGGACCTTCTTCACCACCCAGGTGCCGCAGGAGATCCGCGACAAGGTGGCCGCCCGCCGCCACGCGTCCAAGGACGACTACGTCGCCACCCAGCGGATCCTCAACGCCGCCGGGCTGGCCGTGCCGCACTGGCCGGTCGAGTACGGCGGCCGGGACTGGACGCCGCTGCAGCGCCACATCTGGCGCGAGGAGATGCAGCTGGCCCACGTGCCCGAGCCGCTGGCGTTCAACACCAGCATGATCGGGCCGGTCCTGGCCCAGTTCGGCAGCCAGGAGCAGAAGGACCGCTTCCTGGCCAAGACGGCCAACCTCGACATCTGGTGGTGCCAGGGCTTCTCCGAGCCGGACGCCGGCTCCGACCTCGCCTCGCTGCGCACCGTCGCCGTCCAGGACGGCGACGAGTGGGTCGTCAACGGCCAGAAGACCTGGACCACCATGGGCCAGTACGCCGACTGGATCTTCTGCCTGGTCCGCACCGACCCGACCGCCGAGAAGAAGCAGCGCGGCATCTCGATGCTGGTCTTCCCGATGGACACCCCCGGTGTGACCCTGCGCCCCATCGAGCTGCTCGACGGCGGCTTCGAGGTCAACGAGGTCTTCTTCGAGGACGTCCGCGTCCCGTCGGAGAACCTCATCGGCGAGGTCAACAAGGGCTGGGACCAGGCCAAGTTCCTGCTCGGCAACGAGCGCGTCGGCATCGCCCGCGTCGGTGGCACCAAGGGCATGCTCGCCCTGGCCAAGGAGCTCGCCCGCGAGACCAGCTACCGCGGCCGCCCGCTGCTGGAGGACCAGCGCTACGCCTCCCGCATCGCCGAGATCGAGAACGAGCTCGTCGCCCTGGAGCTGACCGCCCTGCGGGTGGTCGCCAACTCCGCCGACGGCAAGCCGCACCCGGCCTCCTCGGTGCTCAAGCTCAAGGGCTCGGTGCTCCAGCAGGAGGTCACCGAGCTGATCAACGACATCGCCGGCCCGCTCTCGGTCGCCTCGTTCGCCGAGGACGGCTCCGACGTGCCCGACTGGGCCCGGGTCTCGGCCCCCGAGTACCTCAACTACCGGAAGGTCTCCATCTACGGAGGCTCCAACGAGGTGCAGCGGGTCATCATCAGCGGCACGATCCTGGGGTTGTGAGATAGCCATGGACTTCACCTACGACAGCGAGCAGAACGACCTGCGCGAGGCCGTCGCCGCGCTGCTGAGCCGCGCCTACGGCGACAGCGAGGTGCGCCGCAAGGTCACCAAGAACGACCCCGGCTTCGACGAGAAGGTCTGGACGCAGCTGGCCGAGATGGGCCTGCTGGGGCTGCCCTTCGCCGAGGAGCACGGCGGAGCCGGCGCCGGCCCCGTCGAGGTCGCGATCGTCGCCGAGGAGATCGGGCGGGTGCTCGCACCCGAGCCGTTCGTCGAGGCGGTCGTCCTGGCCGGCGGGCTCATCGACGCCGTCGGCACCGACGAGCAGAAGAGCGAGCTCCTGGGCGCGCTCGCCGGCGGCACCTCGCTGCCGACGTTCGCGCACACCGAGATCGGGTCCCGCTGGGAGCCGACCGCCTCGGCGGTCACCGCCACCGAGGCCGGCGGCAGCTGGACGCTGACCGGCGTCAAGGAGCCGGTGCCGCACGGCGCCCGCGCCGACGTCCTGGTCGTCTCGGCCGCTCTCCCCGGCGGGGGCACCGGCCTGTTCGTCGTCCAGGGCGACGCGACCGGCCTGAGCCGCACCGGCTACCGCAACCACGACGGCACCCGTTCGGCCAACGTCCGCTTCGACGGCACGCCGGCCACCCAGCTCGGCACCGGCGGCGACCGGACCGACGCCATCGAGCGGGCGCTGGCCACCGGCCGGATCGCCTACAGCCACGAGGCCGTCGGCGCGATGGACACGGCCCTGCGCACCACCGTCGAGTACCTGAAGACCCGCAAGCAGTTCGGGGTGACGCTCAACAAGTTCCAGGCGCTGAACTTCCGCGCCGCGGACATGTACATGTCGCTCGAGCTCGCCCGCAGCATCGCGCTGTGGGGGTCGGTGGTGCAGCTCTCCGACGGGGACGTCGTCACCGCCGCCGACCGCGTGCGGCTGCTCACCAGCCGCGCCGGCCGGCACATCGGCAAGGACGCCATCCAGCTGCACGGCGGCATCGGCGTCACCGCCGAGTACAAGGTGGGCCACTACACCAGCCGGCTCACCGCGATCGACCACCTGCTCGGTGACGGCGACTTCGCCGCCGACCGGCTGGCGGAGAAGGTCGGCACCTACCCGACCGTCGACCCGATCGGCGCCCCGTACGCCTGAGAAAGGACCTCGTTCTCCCCACCATTCGCAAGCTCATGGTGGGCCCCTGAACGAGGCCGCAGAGCCCCGTCCCCTCTCGAGGGGGCGGGGCTCTCGCCCTTATTCGGTGCCGAGCATGGCGCGGCGGAGCTCGGCGGCGTCCGCACGGACCGTATCGAGTACCGGCACGACGTCGTCCTCCCGGAGCTGACCGCAGCTGACCCGGACGATCGGCACCGGCTCGTAGTCCTCCGTGGTGAGCCGCGCGGCGATCTCCAGGCAGGTCCGCAGCAGCGCACCCTCCATCGCCCGGAAGTCGTCGACGTGGGTCAACGGCACGGTCATCGGCTTCGGGAACCCCCACTGCTCCAGCGCCACTGACGTCAGCCGGAGGCTGTCGATGCCGTAGCGCCGGGTCTCGGCGGCCCGGCGGTCGCGGAGGACAGGGTGGGCGGCGACGATCTCGGCGTAGCCCTCGTGATCGTTGTGGAACAGCAGCGCACCGCCCAGTTGCGCGAGCAGGCCCAGGCACAGCGCCTCCTGCGGGCGCTCGCCGAACCGCAACGCGAGGGACGAGGCCGACAGGGCCAGGTGGGTGGTGAAGTCCCAGAAGTCGTCGGGCAGCCGCGTCTCGTCGTCGAGCTCGGTGAGGGCGACGGTGGCCATGGTGCGCACCGTCGTGAAGCCGACGACGGTCACCGCGAACTGCAGCGAGGTGACCCGGCCGCGCATCCCGAAGTAGGCCGAGTTCGCCAGCTTCATGACCCGCCCGGCCAGGGCGACGTCGGCGGCGAGGATGCGGGAGAGCTCCTTGGCGCTGGTGTCCTCGGCGTTTGCGACCGACACCAGTTGCGCGGCGACGGGCTTCTGCGCCGCCATCCTGTCGATGCCGGCGAGGATCGTCTCCACGTCGAAGGTGGGCACCGACTCCAGCGAGGTCCCTGGGAACGGTGTGACTGTCACGGTGCGGTCTCCCCGTGGGCGGCGAACCAGGCGGCGGTGTGCCCCCCGGTCATGGGTTCGGCCAGGCTGAAGCCCTGGAGGTAGGTGGCGCCGAGCCGGGTCAGCTCCTCGGCCTGCTCCACGGTCTCGACCCCCTCGGCGACGGTGCAGAGGTTGAGGTTGCGCGCCAGCGCGATGACCGCCGAGGCGATCTCCGAGTGGCCGGCCGACAGCTCGGCGACGAAGGAGCGGTCGACCTTGAGGCAGTCCACCGGGAGGTGCCGCAGGTAGGCCAGCGAGGAGTAGCCGGTGCCGAAGTCGTCGATCGCGAGCTCCACACCGACGTCGCGCAGCTGCTGGAGGACCTGGCGGGCCTGGTCGGGGTCCTTCATCAGCGCGGACTCGGTGATCTCGATGGAGATCCGCTCGGGTGCCAGCCCGTGCCGCTCCAGCGCCGCCTCGACCTGGGCCGGCAGGTTGTCGTCGAGCTGCAGCGCCGAGACGTTGACGTTCGCCCGCGGCGGCGCGGCGTAGCCCATCAGCCGGTCCCAGTCGGCCAGCTGGCGGCACGTCTCGTCCAGCACGAACAGCCCCAGGCCGGCGATCAGCCCGCTCTCCTCGGCCAGCGGCACGAACACGGTGGGGCTGATCTGCCCCCGCTCGGGGTGTTCCCACCGGGCCAGCGACTCCACCGCGACCGGCGTCTGGTCCCGAGTGCTGAAGATCGGCTGGTAGAGCAGCGTGAGCTCGCCGTTGTCGATGGCGTCGCGCAGCTCGGCGACCAGGCGCAGCTTGTCGCGCGCCTGGGCGCGGCCCTCCTGGTCCAGGACGCTGATCCGGCCCCTGCCGCTGGCCTTGGCCTGGTACATCGCGATGTCGCAGTCGCGGATCAGCTCCTCGGCGGCCTCGTGCTCGGCGGTCTGCACGGTGACGCCGACGCTCGCGTGCGGCCGGACGTCCACCCCGCCGAGGCGCATCGGCTCGGCCAGGGCGGCGGTGATCCGCTGGGCCAGGGCGACGGCGACGGCCTCGTCGACCTGCTCGCAGACGACCACGAACTCGTCGCCGCCGAAGCGGG
This sequence comes from Blastococcus sp. CCUG 61487, assembly GCF_005222955.1. Lineage (GTDB taxonomy): Bacteria > Actinomycetota > Actinomycetes > Mycobacteriales > Geodermatophilaceae > Blastococcus. Next base: position 26,119 of record NZ_LWUA01000027.1, read on the forward strand.
CCACCAGGTCACCCGGGCGGACCGTCGCCCGCAGGCGGGCCGCCACCTCGATGAGCAGCTCGTCGCCGGCGGTGTGCCCGAGCGAGTCGTTGACGACCTTGAAGTTGTCCAGGTCGAGGAAGAGGCAGGCCAGCCCGCCCGCGCCGGGACGGAACCGCTCGGCCACGTACTGCGCCAGCAGCGTCCGGTTGGGCAGCTCGGTCAGCGGGTCGTGGTTGGCCTGGTGGGCGAGCTGCGCCTCGAAGGCCAGCCGGTCGGTGATGTCCTCGATCGTGGCGACGAAGCCGGCGCCCACGCCGGGGGTGAACAGGTGGGCGAAGCGGATGATCGTCGTCCGTTCCGTGCCGTCCTCGCGGACCAGCCGGGCCTGGACCTCCACCTCCCCGCCGTCCAGGACGGCCGACACCTGCTCGATGACGGCGTCGAGGTCGTCGTTGTGCACCGTGTCGATCCAGCCCGTGCCGAGCAGCTGCTCGGCACGGCGGCCGACGAGGGTGCAGAAGGCGTCGTTGACGTGCGCCAGGCGCATGCCCTGTTCGGAGAGCAGGGTGGGCACCGGCGAGCGCTCGGTGAGCGCGGAGAAGCGGCGTTCGTGCGCGTCGGCCGTCGCGCGCAGCGCGCGGTCCTGCTCGCTGGTGGTGGAGCGCAGCGAGATGGTCCAGCGCCGTCCGCCCGGGTCCGGCGTGGTCATGACCGACACGTCGACGGTGGCTCCGCTGGCGGTGCGCACGGCGAGGGTCCGGCGGGCCGAGCGCTCGCGCCGGAGCAGCAGCTTGAGCTCTCCGCCGGCCAGGCTGGGGAAGAGCTGCTCGACGGGCATCGTCCGCAGGTCGGCGAGCGCGTAGCCCAGCATCTGGACCGCGCCCTCGTTGCACCACGTGAACCGCTGCCTGCGGCCGCTCGTCTCGGCCACGAGCAGCGCCATCGAGTCGCTGACCGAGGCGCTGTAGAAGATGGAGGAGACGATCTCCGGCGGCACGTGGTCGTCCGACCGACGGGCGGCAGTCACACCGGCCTCCTTCCTCCAGCCCCGAGCAGCGCCGAGGAGCGCTGCACCGGCTACTTCGGCGCTTCCGGAGGTCGTCTTGCAGCCGAATCGGGCACTGTCCCCCGTAGGGGTGAGCGGCGCGGCGCGCCCTCGGGGAGCGCCGGGTACCGGAACTGCCCGTATCGCTGACTAGCCTGCCGATCAGGAGGTGCCGCCATCCACCGCACCCGATCGCTGGCACGGATCGCCGTCGTCCGTGCGCTGACCGCCCTGGTCGTGGGCCTCGGCGCCACGGCGTGCGCGGAAGCCGCCCCCGAGCCGGTCGCCGGTCTCGCCGACGACGCGCTCGCCGGCTGCGTGGCGGCGGCCGTCGGGCTGCCGCCCACGACCGAGCTGTTCGCCGTCGACGATCTCGCGGCGCTCGAGGTCCTGCACTGCGACGGCGCCGACCACCCCGAGCCGATCCGCACCCTGGACGGCGTCGAGCGGCTGACCGGCCTCGTCGAGCTCGGGCTCCCCGGTCACGAGATCACCGACGTCGCACCACTGGCCGGCCTACCCCGGCTCGGCACGCTGACGCTGACCGGCAACGCGATCGCCGACCTGACCCCGCTGCGCGGATTGGCGCTGTTCGACCTCGGCCTGTCGCAGAACCCGGTCGGCGACCTGTCACCGCTGGCCGGGACGACGACGCTGCGGGCGCTCGGGGTGGCCGGAGCGCAGCTCACCGACGTCTCGGCGCTGGCCGGCCTGGACGGGCTGAGCACGCTCGACCTCAGCCGGAACGCGATCACCGACGTCGCCCCCCTCGCCGGGCTCCCGAACCTGGACACGCTGCGGCTGGCGGACAACCTGATCGCCGACCCGTCCCCCCTGGGGACGATCCCGACGCTGCTGCGCCTGGACCTGTTCGGCAACCAGGTGGCACGGATCGGCGGCCTGGCCGACGCCCCGCTGCTGCAGGAGCTGCAGCTCGGGGCCAACCCGCTCACCGACCTCACGCCGCTGCTGGCGGTGCGCACGCTGGTGAACCTCGGCCTGGACGAGACCGACCCCACCCGGCTGGTCGGGGTGGACGCGCTGCGGGCCGCCGGGGTCTCGGTGAACGGACTGGCCTGACCGCACGTGGCGGCGATCACATCGGCGAGCCCCGGAGCAAGGCGCCGTCGGCGGCCAGGCATGATCCTCGGGTCGGGCGTGCACCTGCACGCCTCCAGCCCTCGAGATCGGCGAACGACGCCGGTCCTGCGACGAACGGAGCCACGGTGCGCATCGGAGTGCCGCGGGAGACCCGCGCCCGCGAGACACGGGTGGCCGCGACCCCGACGACGGTGACCCAGCTGGTGGGCCTGGGCTACGACGTCGTCGTCGAGTCCGGCGCCGGTGAGGCGAGCAGCTTCCCCGACGAGGCCTACGCCGAGGCCGGGGCCGCCATCGGCAGCCCCGACGACGCCTGGCAGGCCGACGTCGTGCTGCGGGTCAACGCCCCCGCGGTCGAGGAGATCTCCCGGCTCCGCGACGGCGCCACGCTGATCAGCCTGATCAGCCCGGCCCAGGACCCGGCGCTCGTGGACGCGCTCGCCGCCCGTCCCATCACCGTGCTGGCCATGGACGCCGTCCCGCGGATCTCCCGCGCGCAGTCCCTCGACGTGCTCAGCTCCATGGCCAACATCGCCGGCTACCGCGCCGTCGTCGAGGCCGCGCACGTCTTCGGCCGGTTCTTCACCGGCCAGGTCACCGCCGCGGGCAAGGTGCCGCCGGCCAAGGTGCTCGTCGCCGGCGCCGGCGTCGCCGGGCTCGCCGCCATCGGCGCGGCGTCCAGCCTCGGCGCGATCGTGCGGGCCACCGACGTCCGCCCCGAGGTCGCCGAGCAGGTGCGCTCGCTGGGTGGCGAGTACGTCGCGGTGAAGGCCGGCGAGCAGGAGGTCAGCTCCGACGGCTACGCCCGCGAGATGGGCGAGGACTTCAACCGCCGCGCCGCCGAGATGTACGCCGAGCAGGCGAAGGACGTCGACATCATCATCACCACCGCGCTCATCCCCGGCAGGCCCGCGCCCCGGCTGATCACCGAGGAGATGGTGGCCTCGATGCGGTCGGGCAGCGTGATCGTGGACATGGCCGCCGCGCAGGGCGGCAACGTGGCGGGCTCCGTGGCCGACGAGATCGTGGTGACCGACAACGGCGTCTCGATCATCGGCTACACCGACCTGCCCGCCCGGCTCCCGGCGCAGGCTTCCCAGCTCTACGGCACCAACCTGGTGAACCTGCTCAAGCTGCTCACGCCGGAGAAGGACGGCCGGCTGGTGCTGGACTTCGACGACGTCGTGCAGCGCTCGATGACCGTCGTCCGCGACGGCGAGAAGACCTGGCCCCCGCCGCCGGTCCAGGTGTCGGCGGCACCGGCCGCTCCGGCGCCGGCGCGGGAACCCGCTCCCCCACCCCCACCACCGAGCCCCGCGCGCAGGTTCGCGCCCATCGGGATCGGCGCGCTGGCACTGTTCCTCGTCGCCGCCATCTCCCCCGACGAGCTGATCGGGCACTTCACCGTGTTCGCGCTCGCCGTCGTGGTCGGCTTCTACGTCATCAGCGGCGTGCACCACGCGCTGCACACCCCGCTGATGTCGGTGACCAACGCGATCTCCGGGATCATCGTGGTCGGCGCCCTGCTGCAGATCGACAGCGACGACGCGGTGGTGCGGACGCTGGCGTTCGTGGCCATCCTGGTCGCCAGCATCAACGTCTTCGGTGGCTTCGCGGTCACCCGGCGGATGCTCGGCATGTTCACCCGCGGCCCGAGTGCGGAGAGCGCCCGATGACCGCCGCCTCGGCCGCCGCAGCGGCCTACATCGTCGCCGCGCTGCTCTTCATCCTCAGCCTGGCGGGCCTGTCCAAGCACGAGACGGCCAAGCCCGGCAACGTCTTCGGCATCGCCGGCATGGCGATCGCGCTGATCGCCACCGTCGGCCTCGTCGTCCAGGACATCTCGGGCACCTCGCTGCTGCTGCTCGTGGTCGCCGTCCTGATCGGCGCGGCCATCGGGCTGTGGCGGGCGCGGGTCGTCGAGATGACCGGCATCCCCGAGCTGATCGCCCTGCTGCACAGCTTCGTCGGCCTCGCCGCGGTGCTGGTGGGCTGGAACGGCTACCTCGAGGTCGAGGCCGGCGGCGACCCGTCCGCGGCGCTCACCGGCAGCGAGGCCGGCATCCACTCCGGTGAGGTCGCCGTCGGCGTCTTCATCGGTGCGGTCACCTTCACCGGCTCGATCGTCGCCTACCTCAAGCTGGCCGCGAAGATCAAGTCCAACCCGCTCATGCTCCCGGGGCGCAACTGGCTCAACCTCGGTGCGCTGCTGGCCTTCGTCATCCTCACCGTCGTCTTCGTGATCGAGCCGACCCTGCCGGTGCTGGCGGTGCTCACCGTGCTGGCGCTGGCCCTGGGCTGGCACCTGGTCGCCTCGATCGGCGGCGGCGACATGCCGGTGGTCGTCTCGATGCTCAACAGCTACTCGGGCTGGGCGGCGGCCGCGGCGGGCTTCCTGCTCAGCAACGACCTGCTGATCATCACCGGTGCGCTGGTCGGCTCCTCGGGTGCCTACCTCTCCTACATCATGTGCAAGGCGATGAACCGCTCGTTCATCTCGGTCATCGCCGGTGGCTTCGGCAACGAGGGCAGCGCGGCGTCGGGCGACGTCGACTACGGCGAGCACACCGAGATCTCCGCGGAGGACGCCGCCGAGCTGCTCCGCGAGGCCGACTCGGTGGTCATCACCCCCGGCTACGGCATGGCGGTCGCGCAGGCGCAGGGCGCCGTCGCCGAGCTCACCCGCAAGCTGACCGACAGGGGCGTGCAGGTCCGCTTCGGCATCCACCCGGTCGCCGGCCGCCTGCCCGGGCACATGAACGTGCTGCTCGCCGAGGCCAAGGTGCCCTACGACGTCGTCCTGGAGATGGACGAGATCAACGACGACCTCGCCGCCACCTCGGTAGTGCTGGTCATCGGGGCCAACGACACCGTCAACCCCTCGGCCTCGGAGGACCCCGGCAGCCCGATCGCCGGCATGCCGGTGCTGCGGGTGTGGGAGGCCGAGCGGGTGGTCGTGTTCAAGCGGTCGATGAACACCGGGTACGCCGGGGTGCAGAACCCGCTGTTCTTCCGCGACAACAGCCGCATGCTGTTCGGCGACGCACGGGAGCGGGTCGAGGACATCCTGCGTTCACTGTGACGTCACGCACTGTCCTAGGTGCGCCCCCTGGGCGGACATAGGGTCGACCGGTGCGCGTACACGGATCGGTGCTGGAGCTGCCCGAGGCAGGACCGGCCGACCACCTGTGCTGGCTGCACGACGACGACGCGGCGTTCGTGGACGTGGTCCGCGGGTTCCTCGCCGGCGGCCTGGCCCGCGGGGAGCGCCTGCTCTGCGTCGGCGACCGAGCCGTCGCCGCGCTCGACGACGCCGACGGCGAACTCGGGGACGTGGCGCGGCTGCGTGCCGACGGCGTCGTGGAGACGATGACGGTCGCCGAGGCCTACGCGGCGGCCGGCGGGTTCGCCATCGACAGGCAGCGCGCGTTCTACGACGCCGCCACCCGCCGGGCGCAGGCCGACGGGCACCGGGGGCTGCGGGTCGTCGCCGACCTGACCGAGTTCGCCACCGAGCCGGAGCTGCTCCCGGAGCTGCTCCGCTGGGAGCACGTCGCCGACGAGCTCATGGCCTCGGGGTCGGGCATGTCGGCCCTGTGCACGTACCGCCGCGACCTGCCGCCCGAGAGCCTGGCCCAGGTGCTCGCCGTCCACCCGCGGGGAAACGGCGCCGAGCACCTGACCCCGTTCCGGCTGCTCGCGGGCGACGGTCACCTGGCACTCAGGGGCAGCGTCGACACCTTCAGCGCCGGCCGGCTGGCCACGCTGCTGGCCGGCACCGCCACCGACCGGGCCGCCGTGCTGGACCTGACCGGCCTGGACTTCATCGACGTGGCCGGCTGCCGCGCGCTGGCCGGCTGGGCGGTGGCGCTGGAGTCGGGCGGCGCCCGGCCGGAGCTGCGCGGCGCCTCGCCGCTCGTACGGCGCATGTGGCGGATCCTGGGGCTCGACGCCGTCGCACCTGTCCGCTTCTCCGAGCCCCCCGGCGCGAGGGCCTACGACCGCTACTGAGCCTGGCTCGGCTGCGGGGGTCCCTCCGGCGGTCCCTCGCGGCGCACGAAGTCACCGACGGCCTCCTCGAGCCGGGCCCACGAGCCGCTCCACTCGACCAGCGGCTCGAGGATCCGCTCGAAGACGGCGAGCTGCTGGTCGAAGGCCTCCAGCTGGGCACGCATCCCGGCGATCGAGGCGCGCTGGGCGCTCACCATCTCGGCGACGGCGCGCAGCTGGGCCGCGGACATGGCGCCCGGCGGGCTCGGCAGCGCGGGCAGGGACAGCTTCGCGGGCACGGCGCCGGCGACGGACCGCGCGCGGTCGGTGAACCCGCGCAGCTGCTGCACGAACTCGTCGATCGACCTGCCCACGATGCCGCCCACCGGCGGCACCGGATCGGACGCGGGGTGTTCCTCGCTCATGCCTCGGACGCTATGCCGGAGCGCATCCGGCGGCGAGCGGACCGCGCCGGTCAGCCCGCGGCCGGCGCCAGGCCCGGCTCCGGCGCCCAGCTGACGGTGAGGGAGTCCCGCGCGCCGAACCGCTCGAGGTGGTCGCCGAGCACGTGCTGGACGCGAGCCAGGCCCTCGGGGGTGGCCGACTCGGCGACCAGGGTCAGCACGCCGTCGCCGAGCACGATGCTGCCCGTGCCGAAGTCGAAGAACGACGCCGTGGACGTGCCTCCCTCGGTGGTGAACTCGAGCTTGCGGCCCAGGTGGGAGACCAGTTGCTTGGCGTAGCGCGCCGGGTTGTCGGTGCGGACGTCGGCGCTGGCGCGCAGTGGAGCAGTCATGGGGTCCTCTCCGCCACCCCTCTGGCGACTTAGGGTCACCTTACTCGCCGGGTGCCGCCGGGGGCCGGCGTCGCCACCCGCGACACCCGACCGCGGCGCTGCCGCCGCGACGCCGGAGCACGGCAGACTGGATCCGGCCCGCTGCGGCCCGGGTGTTCGCCGATCTCCTGCGGGAGGTGTCCCGAAGGAGTGCGATGGGCCTGTCCTCCGCCCGGGCGGCCTCGGCCGCGGTGCTGATCGCGTGCGGTCTGGTGGCCTGCGGGAGCGGTGGCTCGGAAGGCGGGTCCGCACCCACCGGCAGCGGCTCCCCCGCGCCGAGCACCGCGACCTCCGAGGCGCCGCCGCCCGCGCCGGTGGACGAGGCCGAGGCCGCGGTGGACACGGTCCTCGACGAGCTGGACCGGCGGGCGGAGATCGCCCAGCTCTTCGTCGTCGGTGTGCCGGCCGACGGTCTGGCCGCCGGCGCGGGGCTCGTCGACGACGGCGTGGGCGGGCTCTTCCTCGCGGGTCGACCGACCGCCTCGGCAGCCGAGCTCGCCGGTCTCACCGCGGGGTGGCAGCAGCAGGCCGGGCTCGGGGTGTGGATCGCCGTCGACCAGGAGGGCGGCAGCGTGCAGACCCTCAAGGGCGAGGGGTTCGACCTCCTCCCCCGCGCGACCAGGCAGGGCGACCTACCGCCCGACGGGCTCGCCGCGCTGGCGACCGGTCTCGGCGCGCAGCTGGACGCGGCCGGCATCAACCTGAACCTGGCCCCGGTGGTGGACGTCGTCCCGGCCGGGACCGAGCGGGCGAACGGACCGATCGGCTACTACGACAGGCAGTACGGCAGCACCGCCGCCGAGGTGGCGCCGGCCGCGGCCGCGATCGTGGACGGCCTGGCCGCGTCGGGGGTCACCTCGACGCTCAAGCACTTCCCGGGGCTGGGGCTGGTGCGCGGCAACACCGACGACACCGCCGACGTCGTCGACACCGTCACCACCGCCGACCACGAGCAGGTGACCGCGTTCGCGGGCACGCTGGCGCGGACGTCGGCCGACCCGATGGTCATGACGTCCTCGGCGACGTACACCCAGCTCGACCCGACGACGCTGGCCGCCTTCTCGTCATCGGTCGTCCGCGACCTGCTCCGGGGCCGGCTGGCGTTCGAGGGCCCGGTCATCTCCGACGACCTCGGCAACGCCAGGGCGGTCGCGCACGTGCCGGTCGGCGAACGGGCGGTGCGCTTCCTGGCGGCGGGCGGCACCCTCGTCCTCACCGTGGCGCCGGCCACCTTCCCGCCGATGCTCGAGGCGGTGGTGAGCCGGGACGCGGCTGATCCGGAGTTCGCCGCGATCGTCGACGACGCGGTCCGGACCGCCCTGCTCGCCAAGGCCCGGGCCGGTCTGCTCGACTGACTGGGCCCGCGGGCAGCGGCCTACCTCACGGCGAAGCGTCCTCCCTCACCGCAAGCGGTGAGGGAGGACGCTCGGGGATCAGGTTCCCTGATCGTGACGCCGGCGGCCTTGGCGGCTCAGTACCAGCCCTTGGCCTGCGAGTGGGACCAGGCACCGCAGGGGGTGCCGAACCGGTTCGCGATGTAGATCAGCCCGGCGTCGATCTGGCGGTAGCCGTCCGACGTCTTGGCGATGCCGGTGCTCGCCCACGTGCTGTTCAGGAACTGCGGGATGCCGTAGGCGGTGCTCGTCGGGTTCTGGGCGTTCGGGTTCCAGCCGCTCTCCTTGCCCCACAGCTTCTCGAGGCAGGAGAACTGCTGGCTGTCGCCACCCAACTTCTGCAGCGCGTAGCTCTGGTAGGAACCCTTCGGCGCGGCGGGAGCAGCCGCTGCGGCGCGAGGTGCGGCGGCCGCCCGGCGGGCTGCCTCCTCGGCCTGCGCGACCCGGGCCGCCTCGGCGCGAGCAGCCTCCTCGGCGGCGATCCGGGCGGCCTCCTCGGCGGCGCGGCGGTCGTGCTCGGCCTGCTCCGCCGCCAGCTGGGCGAGCGCGGCCTGCTGCTGCTCGGCGTCGCGGGCGCTGCGGCTGGCGGCCAGCTCCTGCAGCGGCGCGACGGTGGCGGCCTCGAGCGCGGCCGGGGTGTCGGCGGTGATGCCGAGCTGCTGCGCGACGCTCACCGGCTCGGTCGCGGCCTCTGCCCCGGCGGTGGCCGGTTCGCCGGCCGCGGTGAGGACGCCGAGGGTCAGGGCGCCGGCGGCGGCGGCGCCGACCAGCAGGGCGGGGCGTCGGGCGCCGGTGGACGAACGGCGGGCACGGGACAACACGGTGGTACGGAGGTTCATGGGGAGGGTGTGCTCCGGGTGTCAGGGCGCAGCAGAGCCATCGCCCGCTCAGGGGCGACGCGCACTCCAGCTGTCCAGTTCTTCCGTGAGCCGCCTACCGAGTTAGCTGACGGGTTCGGGCGGGAAGCAGCCCTACCGCCCCGGACTGGAGGTCCGGGGTCGAGATTCACCCCAGTACTGCGGTGGGTCCCCGGCTCGCCCCGCGGGGCGACTCGGCGGCGCCCGGCTCGGCACCCCGCTGTTCGAGGTCCGCCGATCGACCGGACCGATCCAACGTACGACCGTGATCTGTTCGTGACAAACCTGCAGCGGAGAAATCGGACGTGATCCTCGTCCCCTTGACGCGGCGGAGCAGCGTCAGGGCAGGCGCCAGACGGTCGTGCATCGCAGGCGCGGAGACCCGTCGGGAGCGCCTTCGGTGTCGGCGACGTCGTGCACGGCCGCCTCGGTCAGCCGATCGTGCGGCAGGTACGGCCGGCCGGGGTCGCCGATGAACACCTCGGCCCCGGCGGCCCGCGCGGCCTCCAGGAACGGCAGGACCCGCTCGGTCATGAGCCGGTCGTAGCAGACGTCCCCGGCGAGGACGACGTCGACGACCGGCGGCGCGCTGCCCAGCAGGTCACCCACCGGCTCGATCCCGGAGACACCGTTGAGCGCGGCGTTCTCCGGGATGGCGGCGAGCCCGAACGGGTCGATCTCGCTGGCCAGCACGCGCGAGGCACCCGCCATGGCCGCCGCGACCGCGACCAGCCCGCTCCCCGCTCCGAGATCGAGGACCGACCGCCCGGCGACGAGGTCGGGGTGGTCCAGGACGTGGCGGGCCAGCGCCTGACCACCCGGCCAGGCAGCGGCCCAGAAGGGCGGGTCCTGCTCGGTCCGGCCCTGCTCCACCTCCATCGCCTCCCAGAGCGCCACGACGTCGGTGGCGACCAGCAGCTGCACCTCGGGCACCAGCGAGGGCCGGGCCGGGCGGGTGTGGGCGCGGATGAACTCGGCGGGGACGGCCACGGCGTCAGCCGCGCCCGCCCGCCGCGGCGCGACGGCCGGCGATCCGGGCTATCGGCCGCCAGTAGGTGCCCGGCCGCAGCCGGACCAGCGCGTCGGGCACCTTCGCCGTGGCGCCGATGAGCAGCCGCGGGCGGCGCTTCTCGATCGCCGCCACGATCTGCGCGGCCGCCTTCTCCGGCGGGATCCGGAGCAGCTTGTCGAACTCCTCGCGGCCGGCCGCCAGCTCCGGCGGCACCCCCGACCCCATGCGGGCGCTCTGCGCGATGCGTGTCCGGATGCCGCCGGGGTGGACCACCGTCACGCCGATCCCGTCGTCGGCCAGCTCGTGCCGCAGCGACTCGCTGAACCCGCGGACGGCGAACTTGCTGGCGGCATAGGCGGCCTGGCCGGCGGGCGCGAAGATGCCGAAGACACTGGAGACGTTGACCAGGTGCGCCCCGGGGTGGGCCTTGAGCACCGGCAGCAGCGCGGCGGTCAGCCGGACGACGGCGCGGAAGTTGATCGCCAGCACCCAGTCGAACTCCTCGAGGGTGACCTGGTCGAACCGGCCACCGAGCGCCACGCCGGCGTTGTTGACCAGCAGCGTCGTCTGGGGGTGCGCCGAGGCCAGCGTCGCCCCGAGCTCGTCGGTGGCCGCCTCGTCGGCGAGGTCGACGACGTAGGTCTGCACCGCGAGCTGCGGATGGGCCGTGCGGATCCCGTCGGCGACGGTGGCCAGCCGGTCGGCGTCCTTGTCGACGAGCACCAGGGAGCTGCCGCGCTCGGCCAGCTGCACCGCCAGCGCCTCGCCGATCCCGCTGGCTGCGCCGGTGACGACGGCGGTGCCACCGGCGAACGCGTACGGGCCCATCAGGCGGCCGCCGTCTCGGCCCGCACGGGGGCGGCGGTGAACCTGATGCCCTCGTCCTCCACCGGGCCGCGGCGCATCATCCGGATGTCGCGGAGGTAGTTCTGGTGCAGCTTCCACGGCGTGCGCCGTCCCTGCTTGGGCAGCTGATCGAGGCTGCGCTGCACGTACCCCGACGCCAGGTCGAGGAAGGGCTGGTCGGCGCCCTCGGGCGGTGCGACCGGGGTGGCCACGGCCAGGCCCCGCTCGTCCAGGTGCCGCAGCAGCCGGCACACGTACCTGTTCACCAGGTCCGCCTTGAGGGTCCAGGAGGCGTTCGTGTAGCCGATGACCATCGAGAAGTTCGGGACGCCCGACAGCATCATCCCCTTGTAGGAGACGGTCTCGGAGACGTCGACGGGCTCACCGTCCAGGCACAGCGTCATCCCGCCCATCGGCAGCAGGTTCAGCCCCGTCGCGGTGATGATCACGTCGGCGTCGAGGTGGCTGCCGGACTCCAGCCGGATGCCCGTCTCGGTGAACGAGGCGATCCGGTCGGTGGCGATCGAGGCCTTCCCCGCGCGCAGCGTGCGGAACAGGTCGCCGTCGGGCACCAGGCACAGCCGCTGGTCCCAGGGGTCGTAGGGCGGGTTGAAGTGCGTGTCGACGTCGACGCCGTCCGGCAGCTGCTTGTCGGTGAGCCGGCGGATGAGCGCGCGGACGGCGTTCGGCCAGCGCCGGCTGGCCTGGTAGAGCGCGGTGGAGCTGAGCACGTTCTTCCAGCGCACCACCGAGTAGGCGACCTTCGCGGGCAGCCGGCTGCGCACCAGCTCGGCGAGCGGGTCCTTCTCCGGCAGCGACAGGATGTAGCTCGGCGTCCGCTGCAGCATCGTCACGTGCTCGGCGTCGGCGGCCAGGTTGGGCACCAGGGTGACGGCGGTGGCCCCGCTGCCGATGACGACGATCCGCTTGCCGGCGCCGTCGAAGTCCTCCGGCCAGTGCTGCGGGTGGATCAGCTGCCCGGTGAACCGCTCCTCCCCCGGGAACTCCGGCCGGAAGCCCTCGTCGTAGCGGTAGTAGCCGGAGCAGACCTGCAGCCAGGAGCAGGTCAGGCGCACCGTCTCGTCGGTGTCGGTCCGGCGGGCGGTGACCGTCCAGCGGGCGTCGGCCGAGGACCAGTCGGCCGACAGCACCTCGTGGTGGAAGCGGATCTTCTCCTCCACGCCGTACTCGCGCGCGGTCTCGACGATGTACTCGCGGATCGACTCGCCGTCGGCGATCGCCTTGGGCCCCGTCCAGGGCTTGAAGGCGTAGCCCAGCGTGAACATGTCGGAGTCCGACCGGATGCCGGGGTAGCGGAACAGGTCCCAGGTGCCGCCGATGGCGCCGCGGGACTCGAGGATGGCGAAGGTCCTGTCCGGGCACTCGACCTGCAGGTGGCAGGCGGCGCCGATGCCGGACAGTCCGGCGCCGACGACGAGGACGTCCACGTGCTCCGAGCTCATGGCCTCACTCCTGGGACGGGCCGCCTCGAGGCGGGCTGCGGTATCGGCGCTGCCGCGGAACTCTGCACCGCCGACGCTATCGACGCCCTGTCGAACGAGTCAACGCGCTGTCGAGAAACGGGGCCGGCGCGGCTAATCTCGCGGCATGTCGAACGGCGAGGACGACGCCGCGGTGCGCGCCCGCGGCCGGCGGCCGGCCCGCCCGTCGGGCGACGACCGCGAGCAGGCCATCCTCGCCACCGCCGAGCGGCTGCTGGAGGAGCGGCCGCTGAGCGCCATCTCGGTCGACGACCTGGCGCGGGGGGCCGGCATCTCGCGGCCCACCTTCTACTTCTACTTCGCGTCCAAGGACGCCGTCCTGCTCAGCCTGCTGGACCGGGTGGTCACCGAGGCCGATGCGGCCCTGCGCGCGGCGTTCGACGCGCCGGCCGGCAGCCCGCGCGAGGGCTGGCAGCGGGCGATCAGCACCTACCACGCCACCTTCCGGGCCCATCGCGCGCTGACCGTCGCGTGCGCCGAGGCCCGTCCCGCCAGCCCGGAGGTGCGCGCGCTGTGGGGCGAGGTGTTCGAGCGCTGGGTCCAGCGCTGCGCGACGGTGATCGAGGCCGAGCGCGCCCGCGGTGCCGCGCCCGCCGGCCCACCGGCCCGCGACCTGGCGGTCGCGCTGCTGTCGATGAACGAGCGGGTCCTCTACGGCTCGCTCAGCGGGGACGGACCGGCCCTGGCCGAGCCCGACGTCGTCCCCGTGCTCCTGCGGGTGTGGCTGACGGCGGTCTACGGCGAGGGGCCGCGCTGAGCCGCTCAGCCCTCGATCGCGGCGTTCTCCCCCGTGACCGCCTCCAGGGCCTTGCCGGTGGCGCCGGTGCGCACGACGGTGACCGGGCACGGTGCGTGGCGCACCAGCTTGTCGCTGACCGAGCCGAGCAGCAGGCCGGCGAAACCGCCCCGGCCACGGGCGCCCAGGACCAGCAGGTTCGCCCCCTCGGCGGCCTGCATCATCACCTGCTCGGCGGGGCGGTGGGCGACGTGGCAGGTCACGCGCACCTCGGGGGCGAGACCGGCGAGCCGCACGTGCGCCTCGAGCTCGTCCTTCACGGCCTGCTCCCACTCGGGCAGCGGGGGGACGTACCCGGCCGCGCTCCCGGGCCGGGGCGCCGTCGTGATCGACCAGGCGCGGACGACGTGCAGGTCCACGTCGGCTCGCGCGGCCAACCGACCGGCCCAGACGAGCGCCTCCTGGGCGCACTTCGACCCGTCGTGACCGACGACGATCCCGCCGTCGATCTGCACGGTCTTCGCGACCTCGTCCACCGCTGCCCTCCCGAGCTCCGCACCGGCGGGAACTCCCGCACTGCGGGAAGTTTCTCACTGCCGGGACGGCCGGGCGCGCCCGGAGTGCCCGCGCGGGCGTCGGAACTCAGGAGGCGACGGGTGCGGGCCGCCGCACGAGCACCCGCCCGCCGGCCGGCGGCTCGTCGTGCGGGTCGTCGTCGGTCATCCCTTCGACCGCCACGTTGGTGCCCACCGCGTCGGGCACGGTGGCGGCCACGGCCTGCAGCGCCTCGCCGATCCGGCTGCTCAGGCCGCGCAGCGACTGACGGGCCTGGTCGCGCTGCCGGCGCAGGTCGGCCACCTCGGCCTGCAGCTCGCCGAGCCGCTCCGCGGCCGCGGC